>NZ_CP017181.1:3355176-3660192 GCF_001729765.1 Enterobacter kobei | reverse complement strand
CAATACCCGCCGCACCGATAACAGCCAGAGCGATAGAGATAGCTGATGCATCACCTTGCCAGCGATCGCGGATCATCGGTGAGATAAAGGCGTACATATCGTACACACCAGAGGTGATAAAAAAGACGACCAGAAAAGCGGCCAGTGATTTGCCCTCTTTTAGCACCACACCGACCTGGCGTAAGCGGATATCAACACCTTTGACGACGTCCGGTACCAGCAAAAAAACGGCACCTGCAGTGAGAACACTCACCAGCGCGATAAGCGTGAATAGCATACGCGCACCCCAGACAGTGGCCAGCCATGCCGCCAGCGGAATACCGACCATACTGGCCATAGATACACCCAGCAGGATCATGGCAATAGCACTGCCACGCTCCTCAGGGGCGACTAACTCTGCACCGAGCGCAATCAGTACCGGCCCGATCAGGGAGGCACCCAGACCCATTACAATCCGCGAAGCCACCAGTACTTTGTAGTCCGGCGCGATGGCAAAAATCAGGGCTCCCAGCCCAAATACCAGCATGCCTGCCAGCACCTGTGCTCTGCGCATGAACTTGCCGAACATAACCTGCGCCAGCGGCGCGCCCAGTGCAAACGTCAGACCGAAAATGGAGAGCAGGCGGGCACTTTGAGCGTCGCTGATGCCCCATTCCTGGGAAATGGGGACCAGACTACCCGCCACGGAAAGCGAACCAGTCGCCTGAATAAAATAGGCCAGGCTAAGCGCCCATAATGCACGCTTTTGAAATGCTGACAGGTGATTTTGCATCATAAACTCCAGAGAAGGGGCAGTTGCCTGCCCCAGAGCAGGTCAGGCAACCGGTATTGGGTTATCTACCATTGACTGATTAAACGCGTTCACCATCTCGTGTTCATTAGCACCCTGATTCGCACGGGCTGGCAGCACACTGTCGACAATCGCTTCAATGGAATCTGTCGCCAGTTTTTCAAAGGTCTGCTGGATAAAATCGGCTAATGGCATCGCACGTGAATCACCGCTTTTGTAGATCAAATCGGTATCGACCCAGGGGGGTGAAATTTCAATGACCTTCACGCCGGCATCGCGCAGTAGAAAACGCTGCGACAGGGTGTAAGAATGAATCGCGGCTTTAGTGGCTGAGTAGAGTGCATTCGTCACCAGGGGTAAAAAAGCCAGAATCGAACTGTTGTTGATCAATACTGCATCCGGTTGTTGTTTCAATTGCTCAACAAAAGCTGAACTGACCCGAACAGTTCCCAACAGGTTGGTATTCAGTAAGGTGGTGGCCATATCGTCATCCAGTTCGGCAGCAGCGTTATCGAAGGGCATAATGCCAGCGTTATTGATTACCACATTCAGTGCCGGATAGCGGGAGAGCACCTCTTTCGCCGCCGATTTAATGCTGGACGCATCGGTGACATCCAGTACCACGGAATCCATCCCCGGGTTGGCCGCCGTGACCGTGTCCAGAAGAGCCTTACGACGGCCTGAAATGATCACCTGATTACCCAGTTGATGAAATTTTTCTGCCATTGCGCGGCCAATACCTGACGTGCCGCCAGTGATAAAAATCGTGTTTCCTGTCAGTTTCATAGGGTTATTCCTGTTGGCAAATACAATGTTAGTGAGTCAGTCCGGTGCGATAACGGCTGGCGGGTACATTACTTGAGAGGTGCGGGATCATGGCCTGCCGATTCCGCTCCATGGCTTGCCAGTAAGCGTCGTTATGCAGTGAGGGGATGGTGACAAGTTCCCCGCTAAGAAAACCCGCCAGCGCCGCATCCACCAGGTCGTAAGCACTCATGACTATTGACTTATCGAGTTGTTCAAGGGGTAAACCGCCGTTGTCCCAGAACGGTGTTGCTGTCGCTCCCGGCAGCACGGCCTGAATGTGAATGCCCTTTTCAGAGAGTTCATGATGGAGTGACTGACTGAAGGCCAGAACAAAGGCCTTTGTGCCGCCGTACACGCCGTTAAGCAGTTCCGGCGCAAGGCTGACAATCGATGAAATATTGGTGATGGCACCCACACCTCGCGCGACAAAACCAGGAACCACGCTGTAAGTCAGACGGGTCAGGGCGACGACATTAAGATTAATCATCGCCTGCATTTGATCGACGTCGCTAGACAACAAAGGCGTATGTGTACCGACTCCGGCATTGTTCACCAACAGGGTAATGCTGGCATCGGAGCGCAGTTTCTTCTCCACTGCTGCCAGCTGTTGGGCATCACCCAGATCGGCTGCCAGCACTTCCACACTGCGGGCGGTGTCCGCAGTAATGTGGCTGGCCATCTGATTCAGGCGGTTATGATTACGGGCGATAATGATCAGGTCGTATCCCATGCGCGCCAGTCGACTGGCGTAAACAGCACCGATGCCGGTGGATGCACCAGTGATGACGGCAGTGCCTTTACCTGTTTGTGTTGCGAGACTCATTGCAGACTCCTTTCGATCACCATTGATTCGATGAGAGAATCATAAGTGAGAAAGGGATGTCGTAAATGACGAATATGGTAGTTATTTAGGTCATTTCGTATTTCGGTTCGGGTAGTGGGAAGGAGAGAAAATGACTATCGGGCTGCGGGTTCATTTCAGACACATAAGCCTGCTTACTGTGTACAGTAATGTCCGCACCTGGCACACAGTGGACTTTACTTACATAGATGATGCGTCAGGCTGCTAGTCACAGAGCGCTAACTATTACGCCATGACTGCAAATCAACACTGTTATTTCAGCTTTTCAGGAAGATGTATTATTTTTATGAAGCGCTTGTATCCGGCAAACCTGTGACGCACTGTAGCCCGTAGCATCAGCCGTTTCCTGGATACTCAGTTTCTTTACCTGCCGGTAGTACAGGACTTTCTGATGTCGCTCCTGATCGGCCTGTTTACCCCGGTATTTCCCCAGTGTATGTGCCCGTTCAATTCCCTGCTTCTGGCGCTGGCGGCGGCTCAGCCAGTCCTTATGCGACATCGCGGCCATCAGGTCGATGAGCATATTATTGATGGCGGTTATCACGGCGCGGGTGATTGGGTCAGCCTGCGAGGGGTCTTTATCTGACAGCGCCTGCCATGAGGTGGGCACATCCAGGCTGACAATCCGCAGCTCGTGTTGTTCTATCTGCTTTTTCAGCGTCATCCAGTCACTGTTGCTCAGACGGGTCAGGCGGTCTATCTGCTCGACCAGTAAAATATCATTGCGATGGCTGTCCATCAGTAAGCGTCCCAGCTCAGGGCGGTCAAGTTTTGTACCGCTGATGTTTTCCCGGTAGTAACTGGCTATTTTATGTCCCCGTTCCTGAACAAACTGCTCCAGCATCTCTTTTGCCCGATCGGCGAACTGATCTTCCGTCGATGCCCTTAAATAAGCTCTGATGAACATTTTTTCACCGTGTTATCGCATTTAGGTTATTGCATTTATTCTATCGCATATAGGTTATGTCATTTATCGTGTGCCGTCACGTTTTGGTTATGGCGTCAGGGTGTACCCTTATGCGATAACCATTTTTGTTAAAAATACCGCATCAAATAATTTACGAGGGAAACTATATGGCAAGGAGGCAGATTCTTTCTCTGTCGGAAAGAGAATCATTACTGGCATTACCGGAAGATGAGTTAACGCTGACCCGGATGGCGTATTTCAGTGAACATGATCTTGCACTTATCAGTGCCCACCGTAAACCTGCCAGCCGTTTTGGTTTTGCCGTCCTTCTTTGCTATCTGAAAAATGTCGGCTTTGCCCCGGATAAAAAAATCCCACCCTCTGATGCGCTGCTGAAGCATATCGCCGGCAGGCTAAAACTTACCGGGGATCTCTGGCCTGCTTACCTTTCCGGCAGGGAAACCACGCGACGCGAACATTTAACTGAACTGTACCGCTATCTTGGCGTAAAAGCGTTTACCGGCAAAATACAGCAGGACTGTATTACACACCTGCTGCCGATGGCGACGCGCACCGATAAAGGTATTCTTCTGGCCGAAGAGCTGCTGGTCTGGCTCCGGAAGAACAACGTGATAATCCCCGCGATTGATGTCGTGGAGCGTACCTGTGCGGAGGCCATGGCAGGCGGCGATAAAATCGTATTTCAGACCCTGAATGCCCCGTTAACTCAGGCTCACAGGGATGCGCTGGATCGTTTACTTGAGTCATCGGATAATCAGTCTTCCAGGCTGACATGGCTTCTGCAACCGCCGGGTAAAATCAATGGTAAGAACGTGCTGCAACATCTTGATCGGCTCAGCAGCATTGAATCGCTGGCATTACCGGAAGGCATAGAACGTACCATTCACCAGAACCGGTTGCTGAAACTGGCGCGTGAAGGCCGAAAGATGAGCAGCCGGGATTTGACCCGATTTTCAGCAGCCCGGCGTCATGCGATCCTGGTGTGTGTGCTGGAAGAAGCCAGAGCCATACTGACAGACGAAGTGATTGAGTTGCATGAACGAATGCTGAGCAGCCTTTTCAGCAAAGCCAAAAGAACACAGGCTGAGCGCCTTCAGCAGACAGGAAAGCTGATCCAGTCAAAACTGAGGCAGTACATCGATGTCGGCCAGGCGCTGTCTGATGCCCGCGATTCCGGTGGCGATCCATGGCTCGCAATAGAAAACATACTCCCGTGGCCTGAATTTGTCGCCAGTCTGGAGGAAACACGTCATCTCGCCAGAAAAAATAATTTTGACCCACTGCATATTATTACTGAGAAATACAGCACATTACGGAAATATGCCCCGCGCATGTTGTCCGCTTTACAGTTAGTCGCAACCCCGGCAGCGCAACCTCTGGCTAATGCGCTGGTTGTGATCAAGGATATGTACCGGAAACAGTCACGTAAAGTTCCGGCGACAGCGCCGCTGGAGTTTGTCCCCGAAAGCTGGCGCAAGGTGGTAATTACACCCGCAGGTATTGACCGGCAGTACTATGAATTTTGTGCTCTCAGCGAGCTTAAGGGGGCGTTGCGCTCCGGGGACATCTGGGTTAAAGGTTCACGCCGCTACAAAAATTTTGATGATTACCTCATTCCCGAAAAGGACTTTGACAAACTCACACCGGCGCTGCCATTGCCCGTATCTGCTGATTTTCATGAGTACATTACCAACCGCATGACCCTGCTTCAGTCCAGACTTGAAGAGGTCAATGCCATGGCTGCCCTTGGTGAACTGCCCGATGTGGAGATTTCCGACAGGGGCGTAAAAGTCTCTCCGCTGGACAACAGCGTTCCGGCGCAGGTTTCACCGCTGGCAGAACTGGTTTACAGCATGCTACCGCGCCCTAAAATCACGGAAATTCTCGACGAGGTAAACAGCTGGACGACGTTTACCCGTCATTTTTCGCATATAAAAAATGACATTACCCGTCCCGATACCCGCCTGCTCCTCACCACCATCCTTGCGGATGGTATCAACCTTGGCCTGACCAAAATGGCAGAAGCCTGCCCCGGTAGCACCAAATCATCACTCGAAGATATTCAGGCATGGTACATCCGCAATGAAACCTATTCAGCCGCTCTTGCAGAACTGGTAAATGCGCAGGGAAAAAGACCACTGGCAGCATTCTGGGGCGACGGGACAACGTCATCATCAGATGGACAGAATTTCAGAACAGGCAGCTCAGGCCGCTACGCAGGGCAGGTTAACCCGAAATACGGGCAGGAGCCCGGACGTCAGTTTTATACCCATATTTCGGATCAATACAGCCCGTTTTACACCTGCATAATCAGTCGGGTCAGGGATTCAACCCATGTTCTCGATGGTCTGCTGTACCACGAAAGCGACCTGGAAATCAGGGAGCATTACACCGATACAGCTGGTTTCACCGATCATGTCTTTGCCCTGATGCATCTGCTGGGATTTGCGTTCTGTCCGCGAATCAGGGATCTCCACGACAAGAAGCTGTTTATCAAAGGGAAAGCGGACCAGTACCCGGCGCTTCAGTCACTGATATCAATTACCAGCCTGAATCTGAAAGAGATCGAAATTCACTGGCGTGAAGTGCTGCGTCTGGCGACCTCGATAAAGCAGGGAACCGTGACAGCATCCCTGATGCTGAAAAAGCTAGCCAGCTACCCCAAGCAAAACGGACTTGCCAAAGCACTGAGAGAAATTGGCCGCATTGAGCGAACGCTGTTTATGCTCGACTGGTTCCGCGATCCTGCACTGCGTCGGCGGGTACAGGCGGGGCTGAATAAGGGTGAGGCACGTAACGCACTGGCGCGGGCGGTATTTATGCACCGGCTGGGAGAAATCAGGGACAGGAAGCCGGAAAATCAGAGCTATCGCGCCAGTGGACTGACGCTGCTGACGGCTGCGATCTCGCTGTGGAATACTATGTATATGGAAAGGGCGATCGATGCCCTGAAGCGTAAGGGACTAAAGATCAACGAACAACTGCTGTCGCATTTGTCTCCACTAGGCTGGGAGCATATCAATCTGACAGGCGATTACATCTGGAAAAGCAACCGGATACCGGCTTCCGGTAGGTTTCGTCGGCTGAGGCCCGCTAAAGTAGAAAGGTCAAAAAACAACCTTAACGTACAATAATTTTCTATATCCAAACTGACCCCGATCAAGGCTCTGGCCAGCACGATGCCCTTGTCGGTTTGCATGGCCAGCTCGGTCAGCAACTGGACAGCCTGCCGGTAGTGGCCAATCGTGAACGGCTGGAAGCCGAACACCGTTTGCAGCTCGACCAGGTGCTCGCGTCGGGTCTGCTCACGCTGCCCGTACTCGTCCCAGCTTTCGATGCCGACCTTGAGCTGGTTGGCGACCAGTCTCAGCAATGGCGGGAACGGTGGCTCATCAGCGCCAAGGATGACGCCGGGAAAGCGCAGGTAGCAGAGCTGCACCGCGAAGCCCAGCCGATTGGCCGGGCCGCGCCGCTGCCGGATGATGGAGAGGTCGCTTTCGCTGAACGTGTAGTGACGGATCAACTCATCCTTGGTGTCCGGCAACGCCAGCAGGCTTTCGCGCTCGGCGGCGGAGAGGATCGAACGGCGGGGCATGCGGTTTCCTTCTTCTTGAAAACGTAGGTTTGTGACAAGCCCGCCAAGGCAACCGGCGCGGCACGGGAATCAAGGCATTGCGATTCTCGAAAATAGTTCTTGAAATTCTATTCTTGATTGCATATCATCTCAACGAGTTTCGATAAGAAAGGATGCGCATGCGACCGTCTGGTTCGCTGGTGGGCAAGGAGGCAGCAGCCGACACGCTCATCGGCAACTGCACGACCGCACGACCAGCCTCCCGTTCAAATTCGAGTTAGAACTCATATCCAGCCTGTCTGGGGGCACTGTGAAAGAGGAATCTCCGATGACTGTTGAATCGAGAATATTTTCTGTAGCCGAGTATGTTCAGCCGTCCGAAGGCGAGCCTATTCGTTCCGTTGTGCTTGAAACCCGAGACTCAATTATCGTGGTTTGGCATGTCCATCCCGGGCAGGAAATTGCGGCTCACATTCATCCTCACGGCCAAGACACGTGGACTGTTTTGTCGGGAATGGCTGATTACTTTCAGGGCAATGGGATTGTTCGTGCCCTCAGGGAAGGTGAGATAGCCGTGGCAAGACCGGGCCAAGTGCACGGGGCGCGAAATACAGGTACCGAGCCATTTGTGTTCGTCTCGGTTGTGGCATCAGCCAATGCCGGTTTCGTATTGGCTGAGCGATAGAGCCCAATCTCTGGAGTTGGTCCAATGAGCGGTCGGGGAGATAGGTAACAGACATGCAGCGGACACGGCTGCTAAACCAGGTCGCAAACCTCCTTGCGTCGCAGCGTGCCGCAAGCGACGCGATCAATCGAATGGGGTCGGCATGAGACTGAACACCATCCAGTTCCCGACCGCGTAGCCGCCTGTCCTGCCGATCAGGTCTTGACCATCGACGCCTGGGATCAGTCCTGAATGTTCTTGGAGACCACTACGTTATGAGCCGCAGCCGCCGCAAAACACCCATCGTCGGGCACACGACCTGCGGCAGCGAGCGCGAGGACAAGAAGCTCTGGCATCAGCGCTGGCGCACCCGTGAGCGCACGGCGCTGACCAGCGCGTCGCCCGAAGCCCTGAGCGCCCATCTGCCCCTGCTGGAAAACCAGGCCAGCAGCGTCTGGTCGATGGGCAAGGATGGCCGCTCCTACTGGCCCGTCAAGCGCCAGGCCGCCACGGCGGATCGCATCGCCAATCACAAGGGACGCAACCCGCAAGAACGCGCCTCCCTGAAAAAGCGCCTGCTGCGCAAGTGGATGAGCAAATGAAGCTCTCCTTCCATCAGCACATTGCGCTGTTCTGGATGATCGGTGCTCCGGGTGTCACTTTCAGAAGGCGACAGCACGAAATATCAAAAGTCGACCGCACGGTCTTTTCTGACGTTGGAGTCGCCTCAGAAAACGGAATCTATGGTCACTCCCGTTTTTGCAACACCGATTTTGACGACAAGTTGGCTTGCTTGAATCTATCCGGCGTCTGAATGGGATTTTATTCCCGCGCCTTGATGAGTTCCGCGCCTGATGAACCTCCAGAAAATATACGGCTTCAATGAGCCTTTCCGTTTTACAGGTTCCTCAACAGGCCGGTGGGCCGTTAGTATCATCAATATCAGTATTCGCAAAACCAGATCAGTAATTCTTTAAACCGGTGTATTTCTGCCGTTATGCTACATAAGTTTGCTGTCGTGCCGTTAGGGCCCAGGCTATTCTGGCCAGCTTGTTTGCCAGAGCACAAGTGACGACAAAGTTGCTTTTCCGGCACAGTAAATCCCTGACCCAATCGGCCAATTTTCCAGACTGGTGTTCCAGTTTTTGTATGAATACCCTGGCACATTGAACCAACAAAGTTCGGATCTTTTTATTACCTCGCTTACTAATTCCCAGCAATGTCGTCCTACCTCCCGTGCTGTACTGCCGAGGTACAAGCCCTGTTGCCGCCGCAAAGTCACGGCTGCTGGCGTACTGCTTCCCGTCGCCAATCTCAGTTGAAATAGTACTCGCTGTCAGTGTTCCGACGCAGGGAATGCTCAGCAAGCGCTGTCCAACCTCATCTTCGTCCAACTTTCGTTTCAACTGGGATTCCAAATCTTTAATCTGCTCAACAAGATAGTGATAATGCTGTTGTAATTTCAGCAATAACTGGCTGAGGTAAAGAGGCAAACTATTGTCCTCAAGAATGGTACTCAGTCGGCTAATAACGGCAGCTCCTCGGGGAACGCTAATGCCAAATTCCAGCAGAAAAGCATGCATTTGATTGGTTGTTTTTACCTTATCCTGAACCAGGGATTCACGGACACGATGCAGAGCCCGCATTGCCTGCTGAGATTCCGTTCTGGGCTGCACAAAACGCATAGACGGACGCGATGCAGCTTCACAAATAGCTTCGGCGTCGACAAAGTCGTTTTTATTGCTTTTAACGAACGGGCGGACAAATTGTGGTGATATCAGCTTTGGGGAATGCCCCAACTCTTCCAACTTGCGTGCCATAAAGTGAGAACCGCCACAGGCTTCCATTGCGATGGTTGTAGCGGGGCATGTCGCCAAAAATTCGATCAACTTTGGCCGGGTAAATTTTTTACGGTAAACAGCCTTCCCGCGACGATCCTGGCAATGAATATGGAAAGAGTTTTTACCCAGATCGATACCAATGAGCGCAATGTTTTCCATGATAGTTCTCCGAATGAAAGCCTGTCCTCAGCATAGTACCGGGAAGGAGGGAGTGACCATCTCATTAAATAAAGCACGCTAAGGCGTAGTTCCCTCGGGCTACACCGCGTCCGCACTGCGCGGTTCTTTCTTCCCTTGCAGTGACGCAATCAGCGGGCAGGAAACGTTCCCCTTCCGCGCATGGCAGGCGCACACCAAATCAGACAGCACGGCCTCCATGCGCGCCAGGTCAGCCATCCTCTCGCGCACGTCCTTGAGCTTGTGCTCGGCCAGGCTGCTGGCTTCCTCGCAATGGGTGCCATCCTCCAGCCGCAGCAGCTCGGCGATCTCATCCAGGCTGAAACCCAACCGCTGGGCTGATTTCACGAAGCGCACCCGCGTTACATCCGTCTCGCCATAGCGGCGAATGCTGCCGTAAGGCTTGTCCGGTTCCGGGAGCAAGCCCTTGCGCTGATAGAACCGGATGGTCTCCACATTGACCCCGGCCGTCCTGGCGAAAACGCCAATGGTCAGGTTCTCCAAATTGTTTTCCATATCGCTTGACTCCGTACATAACTACGGAAGTAAGCTTAAGCTATCCAATTCAGATTCGAAAGGACAAACGTATGTCTGAACCTCAAAACGGGCGCGGCGCGCTCTTCACTGGCGGGCTGGCCGCCATCCTCGCCTCGGCTTGCTGCCTCGGGCCGCTGGTTCTGATCGCCTTGGGGTTCAGCGGCGCTTGGATCGGCAACTTGACGGTGTTGGAACCCTATCGCCCCATCTTTATCGGCGTGGCGCTGGTGGCGTTGTTCTTCGCCTGGCGGCGCATCTACCGGCCGTCAGCCGCCTGCAAACCGGGTGAGGTTTGCGCGATTCCCCAAGTGCGAGCTACTTACAAGCTCATTTTCTGGGGCGTGGCCGTGCTGGTTTTGGTCGCGCTCGGATTTCCCTACGTCGTGCCATTTTTCTATTGATCACAGGAGTTCACCATGAAAAAGCTGCTTTCCGCCCTTGCCCTCGCTGCCGTTGTTGCCCCCGTGTGGGCCGCCACCCAGACCGTTACGCTGTCCGTACCGGGCATGACCTGCTCGGCCTGTCCGATCACTGTCAAGAAGGCGATTTCCAAGGTCGATGGCGTCAGTAAAGTTGACGTGACCTTCGAGACGCGCGAAGCGGTGGTCACCTTCGATGATGCCAAGACCAGCGTGCAGAAACTGACCAAGGCTACCGAGGATGCGGGCTACCCATCATCAGTCAAGAACTGATCATGAAAGACCCGAAGACACTGCTGCGGGTCAGCATCATTGGCACAACCCTCGTGGCGCTGTGTTGCTTCACCCCTGTTCTGGTCATTTTGCTCGGTGTGGTCGGCTTGTCCGCGCTGACCGGCTATCTGGACTATGTGCTGCTGCCTGCGCTGGCGATTTTCATCGGCTTGACCATCTACGCCATCCAACGAAAACGCCAAGCCGATGCCTGCTGCACCCCGAAATTCAATGGAGTAAAAAAATGACCGAAATCACCGTGAATGGCATGACCTGCACATCCTGCGCCACCCATGTCAAAGATGCTTTGGAAAAGATTCCCGGCGTGAATGCCGCTGTGGTGTCCTATCCAGAAAGCCGCGCGCAAGTCATGGCAGACACCGCCGTGAGCCACAACCAACTGCTGGCCGCCATCGCCGCATTGGGTTATCAAGGCTCGATCCGGGTTGGTGATTTCAAAGATGAACCAAAAATCCGTGATGCACTTGAGGGCGCCGGTTTGCATATCGCCATCATTGGCAGCGGCGGGGCCGCGATGGCGGCGGCGCTGAAGGCCGTCGAGCAAGGCGCGACGGTCACGCTGATCGAACGCGGCACCATCGGCGGCACCTGCGTCAATATCGGCTGTGTGCCGTCCAAGATCATGATCCGCGCTGCCCATATTGCCCATCTGCGCCGGGAAAGTCCGTTCGACGGCGGTATTGCGGCAACTGTGCCTGCGATTGACCGCAGCAAACTGCTGGCCCAGCAGCAGGCCCGTGTCGATGAACTGCGGCACGCCAAATACGAAGGCATCCTGGACGGCAATCCAGCCATCACCGTTTTGCACGGTGAAGCGCGTTTCAAGGACGACCAGAGCCTGGTCGTCCGTTTGAACGAGGGTGGCGAGCGCGAGGTAACGTTCGACCGCTGCCTGGTCGCCACCGGTGCCAGTCCGGCCGTGCCGCCGATTCCGGGCCTGAAAGAGTCACCCTACTGGACTTCCACCGAAGCGCTTGTCAGCGACACCATTCCCGCACGCCTGGCCGTGATCGGTTCGTCGGTGGTGGCGTTGGAACTGGCGCAAGCCTTTGCCCGGCTCGGCAGCCAGGTCACGATCCTGGCACGCAGCACCTTGTTCTTCCGGGAAGACCCGGCCATCGGCGAGGCCGTGACAGCCGCTTTCCGCGCCGAGGGCATCGAGGTGCTGGAGCACACGCAAGCCAGCCAGGTCGCCCATGTGAACGGCGAATTCGTGCTGACCACCGGACACGGTGAATTACGCGCTGACAAGTTGCTGGTTGCCACCGGTCGGGCACCGAATACGCGCAGCCTCGCGCTGGACGCGGCGGGGGTCACTGTCAATGCGCAAGGGGCCATCGTTATCGACCAAGGCATGCGCACGAGCAACCCGAACATCTACGCGGCCGGCGACTGCACCGACCAGCCGCAGTTCGTCTACGTGGCAGCGGCCGCCGGCACCCGTGCCGCGATCAACATGACCGGCGGCGACGCAGCCCTCAATCTGACCGCGATGCCGGCAGTGGTGTTCACCGACCCGCAAGTCGCCACCGTGGGCTACAGCGAGGCGGAAGCGCACCACGATGGCATCGAGACCGACAGTCGCACGCTGACACTCGACAACGTTCCGCGAGCGCTTGCCAACTTCGACACACGCGGCTTCATCAAGCTGGTCATCGAGGAAGGTAGCGGACGGCTCATCGGCGTGCAGGCGGTGGCCCCGGAAGCGGGCGAACTGATCCAGACGGCGGTGCTCGCCATCCGCAACCGCATGACGGTGCAGGAACTGGCCGACCAGTTGTTCCCCTACCTGACAATGGTCGAGGGGTTGAAGCTTGCGGCGCAGACCTTCAACAAGGACGTGAAGCAGCTTTCCTGCTGCGCTGGATAAAAAAAGGAGGTTTTCAATGAGCGCCTACACCGTGTCCCGGCTGGCCCTTGATGCCGGGGTGAGCGTGCATATCGTGCGCGACTACCTGCTGCGCGGATTGCTGCGTCCGGTGGCGTGCACCCCGGGCGGCTATGGCCTGTTCGATGATGCCGCCTTGCAACGGCTGTGCTTCGTGCGGGCGGCCTTCGAGGCGGGCATCGGCCTGGACGCGCTGGCGCGGCTGTGCCGGGCGCTGGATGCTGCGGACGGCGATGAAGCGGCCGCGCAGCTTGCCGTTCTGCGCCAGTTCGTCGAGCGTCGGCGCGAAGCGTTGGCCGATCTGGAGGTGCAGTTGGCCACCATGCCGACCGAGCCGGCACAGCACGCGGAGAGTCTGCCATGAACAGCCCCGAGCGCTTGCCGTCCGAGACGCACAAACCGATCACCGGCTACCTGTGGGGCGCGCTGGCCGTGCTCACCTGTCCCTGCCATTTGCCGATTCTCGCCATTGTGCTGGCCGGCACGACGGCCGGCGCGTTCATCGGAGAGTACTGGGGTATCGCAGCCCTCACGCTGACCGGTTTGTTCGTCCTGTCTGTGACACGACTGCTGCGGGCCTTCAAAGATCGATCATGAGCGCTTCCCATTGAGACAAACCACGCTGTCGCTACGTTGCCTCATGCCGGCATCAAATTCGGCTGAGTAGCTTCTCGCCATCTGGACGTAGCTCACCCTTGGGTGAAACATGCCGATACAGGGTCTGCCGCGTGACGCCAAGTTCCTGGCACAGGTCGCCGACCTTGGTCTCTGGCTGACCCATTGCCGCCATCGCCAGCCGCAGCTTGGCGGCGGTCATCTTGAACGGCCGGCCGCCTTTCCGCCCGCGCGCGCGGGCCGAGGCTAGGCCGGCAATCGTGCGCTCCGCGATCAACTCGCGCTCGAACTCGGCCAGGGCGGCGAAGATGCCAAAGACCAGCTTGCCGGCGGCGGTCGTGGTGTCGATGGCCGCGCCGTGCCCGGTTAATACCTTCAAGCCGATGCCGCGCCCAGTCAGGTCGTGCACGGTGTTGATGAGATGTCGCAGGTCGCGTCCGAGCCGATCCAGTTTCCACACGACCAGTGTGTCGCCAGTTCGCAACGCCTTCAGGCAGCTCGTCAAGCCGGGCCGATCCTCGCGCATGCCGGATGCCTGGTCCTCGTAAAGATGTACTGGATCGACCCCGGCGGCAATCAGCGCGTCGCGCTGCAAATCGGTAGCCTGGGAGCCGTCCGCCTTCGATACCCGCATGTAGCCTATCAGCATGTCGTACCTGTCACATATACGTTCGATTATGTGACAGTGTGCGCCGGAAAATTCTGGCCGTCAAAATTTGTCACTTAACCCGTCATTCTGTCTAAGACATGCAAAGGGTCCATCAGGCTCGTAATGTGACAGAAATTCCGGGGGGATGCCTTCCTTTGCAAAGGTGGCTCGCAACTGTTCCAGGGAAGCTGGGTCGCGCCGACCATAGGAAGCCAAGGCGAACAGCGAGCGCGCCGTCTCGGGGTTGTGCCGCGCTTCAATGATCGCCTCACTGATAGCTTGGACCGCCCGTTGCCAGTGATTGACGGGTTCGGGCTTCGGCGCTTTCGCCGGCAGACCACTGGTGAACCCGGTTTGGGGCTCGGACCAGAACAGCTTTGCATGCTCGCCTGGCGGGCTTATATCCCTCACCTCAATCAAGCTGATTGCCGCTGCCGCTGCCTCCAGCATCTGCAACCGTACTGCCGGGTTCAGGGTTTCATACGGTCGCCACAGACTTTGCCCAGCACGCAGCGGATGCCCGCAGCCTTGCCAGACTTGGCGGAGATACCCCGCGTAGGTTCCGCACGCCGAAAGCGGGGTGTTCAGCTCATCGAGCAGCGTGCGTAGCAGCCGAAACCACAATCCAGCGTGGATGCGTCGGCGCGGCAGCTCCACATGGCCGGTCGTCAGTGCCTGCCAGGTACGCCGGTCCATCACTGCAATCGGGTCGCTGGCGGTGCGCGGCGCAGTGTCGGCGTTCTCCCAGCCGAGAAACCGCCCAGGCACGCCCCAATAGGATTCCAGCCAGCAGCCATGCAGCGGGCAGCTCAGCATCAAGGGCAGCTTCCATGCAAGCAGTACGGCTTGGTTTGCCGGGTCGTTCAGACAGAGCGGACAGGCGCGATGTATCGGCTGGCTGGGCAGCCAGGCACGCCAGCTCGTGATGGATCGCGTCCTACGGCGGAGTTTCGGCAGCAGCACCGAGAGCTGGAACGCATAGGTTTCCAATGCATCTGGAATCTGATCATCAAGACTGTCCAGTAGCCAAGGCACCCAGCCGGCGAAACTCATGCAACGCAGCCGATCCGGCTCGATGCCGCTCCGCAGGGAGAGCATCTCCAGCAGCGCCAGTGGTGGCGCGGTGTCCAGGTCATCAACCTGACCGTGACCAAGATCGTGCTCCAGCAGCTCGGACACCTCCATGTGATAGCAAAGGGCCACGCGGTTGAGCCACGAAGACAAGGCTTCGCCTTCCCTGGGAGCCGGATGCAGTGGCCAGCGTGGCGCTGGCTTCACATCAGTTCCCGCTCGAATTGCCGCCGCCGCTCGCTGGGACCGGTGTAATCGGCCATGCTGAGCGTGCGATGGTTGATCGCTTCCTCGCAGCTCTCCACGGCGACGATGGCCGCTGCCATCAGCAAGTGCGCCAGTTCGCCTATGGTGCCCTCGCTGCGTGTGAGCAGGTAGCGGGCCATGTCCAGCGTGGCAATCGACGAGGGTCGCCGCAGAGGAAGCGAAGCGGCGAAGCTGGCCAGCAGTGAGCAGCAATCGTCGTTGGCCTCCCACAGCGGCAGCATCATCGGCTCGAAGCGGTTTTCCAACTGGTCATCCGAGCGGATGGCCAGATAGGCGTCGCGCGTGCCAACCCCGACCAGTGGGATGCGCAGTTCGTTGCCGAGGAAGCGCAGCAGATTGAGGAATTCCCGGCGGTTGACGCTGTTACCAGCCAGGACGTTGTGCAACTCGTCGATCACCAAAATGCGCACGCCGACCTTGCGCAGCAGTGCCAGCGCCAGTTGCTCCATTTCCGGCAGTCGTGGGCGCGGTCGCAATGGCGCACCCATCGCCGCGAGCAGCGCGACGTAGAAGCGGATCACAGACGGCTCGGACGGCATCTGCACGACCAGCACCGGGATGTGCTCCTGGTCGGCATCGGCGCTGGCCAGATGCGTGCGCCGGAACTTCTCGACGATCATCGACTTGCCGTTGTTGGTCGGGCCGACCAGCAGCAGGTTGGGCATGCGTTGCTTGTTTGGCCACGCATACAGGGTTTCCAGCCGGTTCAGCGCCTCGACCGCGCGGGGGTAGCCGATCCAGCGGTCGGCGCGAAGGCGTTGGATGCGCTCGTCCGCCGGCAGCCGGGCCAATCCCTGCGCCGCCGGCAGCAGGTGGGACAGCTCGATGATGGGATATTCTTCCACGGCTACCACTCCTCAATCTGGTCGAACGGTTTGGCGGGCGGCTGGTTGTCCGCCTGCTGGTCATCCATGTCAGCGTCCGGTGGTGGCGTGGCTTTGACAGGCGGTGCCGTTGCCTTGAGATGCTGGCGTCGATCTGCGTCGCGCCGCGCCTTGCGCGTGGTCTTCTGCGCGGTGGTCACGATTTTGCGCATCTGGTCGATCATGCGGAACAACGCCGACTCATCCACCTGTTCGCGCCCTTGCTGCCGCAATTTCATCAGCGCCTGCCGTTGTTCCCAGAGGGTGACAGCCGGGTGCGACAAGGTACGGTAGGGAATTTCCAGGTAGTGCTGCCCCTCTGGTTCCAGCACCCATATGCGGCTGATGTCGCGTGGGTCTCGCCGGATCAGGAACGCAGGCGAGCGGTCGCGCCGAGCTATCCACGGCTTGAGCGCATCGGCGTAGTAGTGGATGTGGTCGATGACGAAGCCGGTGCGGGTCAGCGTGCGGCGGATGATGGGCAGAAAATCGACCAGAAAAGCCGTGGCGCGAGTGATGACGGTTGGCACGCCGGTCCGCGCGATAGCTTCGGCCCAGCGCGCGGCCGGCGGTTGGAGCAGGCCGTTGTGCACAGAGCCGTGATAGGTGCCGACCGCCAAGGCGAGCCAGCGCTCCAGCTCGCGCAGTGTCAGGGTGGCCATCTTCTCGGAGGCGTATTCCCCGCGCTGGTCAGGGTTGGAGAAGGTCGTTCCCGGCAGTTCGTCGTGGATCATCTGCATCGCCGTGCCGATGATCCGTTCTACGATGCCGCCGTAGTGCGGCTGCCCGAGCGGGCGATAGTCTAGCCGGATGCCATGCTGCTCGCAGCCACGGCGTAGCGCTTCACTCTTGAACTCGGCTGCATTGTCCAGATAAAGCTGCCTGGGCTTGCCGCTCATCGGCCAGTCCATTTCCACATTCAGCCCTTCCAGCCAGGGACGCTTGTCACAGGCGACATGCGCTAGGCACAGGCCGACTGAGACGGCTGACGGGGCTTCCAGCGTGACGACCATGCCGAGCACGCAGCGGGTGAACACGTCGATGGCGATGGTCAGGTACGGGCGGCCAATCGGTTGCCGGTCGCGCTCATCAACCACGATCAGGTCTATCACCGTGTGGTCAATTTGCACCTGCTCCAGCGGTACTGTCAGGGCAGGCGGTACACCGCCGGCACCTTGCAGGTCACGGGCGGCATCTTGCCCTTCCCGGCGGCGCGTGGTTTTGAGCGGATCGAGGCCGACGATCCTCAGTGCCACGGTGTTGCGCGTCGGCACCCGCAGGTTCTGCGCCTTGCACGCCCGCGCCACCTCGCGGTGAAACGCTGCCAAGCTGCGCTTCTGCTTGGTCAGGAACCGCTTTTGCAGCAGCTCGCGGATGATGCACTCGACCGATTCCGGCAAGCGCCCCTTGCCTTTGCCGCCGCCGGAATGGCCGGGCACCAGGTCAGTCACGAGGCCGCTGCCTTGCCGGGCACGCCGGATCAGGACGTACACCTGTCGCCGAGACAAGCCCAACGCCTGAGCCGCCATATCGGCCGCTTCGTGCCCGACCGTCTCCGACTGCGCCAACGGGCCAATGATCTCCGCACGACGGCGCGCACGCTCCCATACCTCATCAGGCAGAGTGGCCACGCCTTGCTCGGGAATCCGTGGGGTGTCGGTCGCCATACTCACCTCGCTTTGGTGCACACGAGTATTGAGCATAGTCGAGACTGGTGCAGATGACTTCTGATATTGGGCTTTCAGGAGCGGGCTGCACAATAGCCGTTACGCCCAATCAACTGGTGCAGTCGTCTTCTGAAAATAACATCAGGTTAGGGTATGCCTCAATCTGACGGCGGCGAACCGCAAGCGTTCAGTTCGGCGCTCGTTTCGGTCGCGTTGCTTGCCCGCGCCTGGAAGCGTTGATAACACTCCAGCCCGCAGAAGCGCTCGACGTACTCCGCACCTTCCGGTGTGAAGGCGGCGTCGAGCGGGATTTCCTTGCAGCACACGCAGCAACTGGTGGCAGTCGGATCATTTGCATTCATGGTGGCACCCCTCCATTGACTGACAAAGGCGGCGAATGCCGCCGCCGGCACTGGCTTGGCGAACAGGAAGCCTTGCCCCGTATCGCACTCCGCTTGCCGCAACAGCGCGAGACTGGTCGGCGTTTCCACGCCCTCGGCCACCACGTCCATTCCCAGCCCGTGCGCAAGCTGAATCACGGTGTGCACGATGGTCCGGTCGCGGTGGTCGTCGGCGAGTCCGGCGACGAAGGACTGGTCGATCTTGAGCTTAGTAATCGGGCAGCACTTCAGGTGTTGCAGACAGGAATACCCCGTCCCGAAGTCATCGGCAGCGAAGCGCACACCGATCTGTCGCAAGGCTTCCAGGGCTGGGAAGATCGCCGGATTGCCGAACGCGACCGATTCGGTCAGCTCAATTTCCAGATACTCGGCAGGCAACTCGGCGTCAGCCAGCACGCCCTTTACCCACCCGTCGAAATCCGGTCCTACCTGGCTCGCCGAAACATTGACGGCGAGCCGGAACGGTTGCCATGCCAGCATCCGCCATTCGCGCATCTGGCGGCAGGCGGTGCCCAGCACCCAAGCGCCGATTTCAGGCATCAAGCCGGACGATTCGACCACGGGCAGGAACTGGCCCGGCGGCAAAAGTCCGAGCTGCGGATGACGCCAGCGCAACAGGGCTTCCGCACCGACAATCTGGTCACTGCGCAAATCGACAATCGGCTGGTAGTGCAGCTCAAACTGCCCGCGCACAACCGCCTGCGCCAATTCGGTCGCCGTCCATCTGGCGGGCAGTGATGTGCTCACGATCTTTCCTTGAAGACCCGCAACAGCCGCGTCACGGACAGGACAAACAAGCCGGTCAGCGTGATGGCTGCAATACCCCAATGCTCCCCGATGAACGCGCCGGCCGTCGTCCCCGCGAGCACCACAGCGAGAATCGGCAAATGGCAGGGACAGGTGAGCACGGCCAACGCGCCCCACAGGTAGCCGGTGAACGGCTTGTGTGTCTCGGTCGGCAAGCGCTCGGGGCTGTTCATGGCAGACTCTCCGCATGCTGTACCAGCTCGGTCGGCATGGTGGCCAACTGCACCTCCAGATCGGCCAATGCTTCGCGCCGACGTTCGACGAACTGGCGCAGCACGGCAAGCTGCGCGGCCGCTTCGTCGCCGTCCGCGGTATCCAACGCCCGGCACAGCCGCGCCAGCGCGTCGAGACCGATACCCGCTTCGAAAGCAGCCCGCACGAAGCACAGCCGTTGCAAGGCCGCATCGTCGAACAGGCCGTAGCCGCCAGGGGTGCACGCCACCGGCCGCAGCAGTCCGCGCAGCAGGTAGTCGCGCACGATGTGCACGCTCACCCCGGCATTAAGGGCCAGCCGGGACACCGTGTAGGCGTTCATCGAACACCTCCTTTTTCTCACCCGGCGCAGCAGGAAAGCTGCTTCACATCCTTGTTAAAGGTCTGCGCCGCGAGCTTCAGTCCCTCGACCATCGTCAGATAGGGGAACAACTGGTCGGCCAGTTCCTGCACGGTCATCCGGTTACGGATGGCGAGTACCGCCGTCTGGATCAGTTCGCCGGCTTCCGGCGCGACCGCCTGTACGCCGATGAGCCGTCCACTACCTTCCTCGATGACCAGCTTGATGAAGCCGCGTGTGTCGAAGTTGGCGAGCGCACGCGGCACGTTGTCCAAGGTCAAGGTGCGACTGTCGGTCTCGATCCCGTCGTGCTGGGCCTCTGCCTCGCTGTAGCCCACGGTGGCGACTTGCGGATCGGTGAACACCACGGCAGGCATGGCGGCAAGGTTAAGCGCCGCGTCACCGCCCGTCATGTTGATCGCCGCACGGGTGCCGGCCGCTGCCGCCACATAGACGAACTGAGGCTGGTCGGTGCAGTCGCCGGCCGCGTAGATGTCCGGCGTGCTGGTCCGCATGCCGACGTCGATGACGATAGCGCCTTGCAGGTTGAGCGCGACACCTGCCGCGTCCAGCGCCAGGCTGCGCGTGTTGGGCGAGCGACCGGTGGCGACCAGCAGTTTGTCGGCGCGCAGCTCGCCGTGCGCCGTGGTGAGCACGAATTCGCCGCCCTCGTGCGCGACCTGGCTGGCCTGGGTGTGCTCCAGCACCTCGATCCCTTCGGCGCGGAACGCCACCGTGATTGCCTCACCGATGGCCGGGTCTTCGCGGAAGAACAGGGTGCTGCGTGCAAGAATCGTTACTTTGCTGCCCAGTCGGGCGAACGCCTGCGCCAGTTCCAGCGCTACCACCGACGAACCAATCACGGCCAGCCGCTCAGGAATGGTGTCGCTGACCAGTGCTTCGGTGGAAGTCCAGTACGGCGTGTCCTTCAGGCCGGGAATCGGCGGCACGGCCGGACTCGCGCCGGTGGCAATCAGGCAACGGTCGAACGCCAGCACACGTTCGCCACCACCGTTGAGTTGCACGGTCAGGCTGTGCGCGTCCTTGAAACGGGCTTCGCCGTGCAGCACGGAGATGGCGGGATTGTCATCCAGGATGCCTTCGTATTTGGCGTGGCGCAGTTCGTCGACGCGCGCCTGCTGCTGGGCCAGCAACCGCTCGCGCAAGATCGTCGGCGGTGTGGGCGGCATGCCGCCATCGAACGGGCTTTCTCGGCGCAAGTGGGCGATGTGCGCGGCGCGGATCATGATCTTGGACGGCACGCAGCCGACATTGACGCAGGTGCCGCCGATGGTGCCGCGCTCGATCAAGGTGACGTGCGCGCCTTGCTCGACGGCTTTCAGCGCCGCCGCCATCGCCGCGCCACCGCTGCCGATAACGGCAATATGCAATCCGCCACCGTCACCACCAGCCTTGTCGCCGCTACCTAGCCATTCGCGCATCTTTCCGAGCAAGCCACCGCCCACCGGAGGCACGGGCGCGTCGGCGAGCGTGGCCCGATAACCGAGTCCGGCCACGGCGGCAGTCAACGCGTCCGGCGATATGCCGGCCTCGACGGCGAGTTTGGCGCTGCCCTTCGTATAGGAGACATCCGCCGACTGCACGCCGGGAACTTTCTCCAGGGCTTCCTTGACGTGCGTCGCACACGAGTCACAGGTCATGCCGGTGATTTTGAGGGTGGTCATTCATCGTTCCTTTTCTGTGTTGGCCGCTGGCTCACGCAGTCAGTCGTGTTTCGCGGGGAGTTCGCAGCCATCCGGGCCGCAGCGGCGATTTACCGGCGAAACCAAGTCCCAGATCGACACGCCGATCATCAGGGCTAGGCCGGTGTATACGAGGCGTGCTGTCCACCAGTTGCCAAGCAGCCAGACGGTTCCGGCGAACACGATGGCTGGCCCGATCATGCCGAGCAGGCTGCGGTGCCATTGCCGATGACTCAGCCAGCCCAGTGCATTCGCCAGCAAAGCCACGACGGCGAACAGCGGTAACAGCGTGGAGATAAACAACCCTTCGTATTCCTGTAGAAAGCTCAGCCCGATGGCCGCGCCCAAGCTGGCGAGGGCCGGGAAGCAGGCGGCGCAGCCCATCGCTGAAACAACGCTGCCGAGCGCGCCAGCCTTGTCGGCAATGCGTGTGATCATCCCCATGATCGCCCTAGGCTCTGGTTCAGTGGCTCACTGCTTGACGCTGGAGGGATAGCCCGCGTCTCCGGTTGCCTTGGTCAGCTTCTGCACGCTGGTCTTGGCATCATCGAAGGTGACCACCGCTTCGCGTGTCTCGAAGGTCACGTCAACTTTGCTGACGCCTTCGACCTTGGAAATCGCCTTCTTGACGGTAATCGGACAGGCAGAGCAGGTCATGCCCGGTACGGACAGTGTGACGGTCTGGGTAGCGGCCCACACGGGGGCAACAACGGCGGCGAGGGCGAGGGAGGCAAACAGTTTCTTCATGGTGAACTCCGATCAGTAGAAAAATGGCATGACATAGGGAAATCCGAGCGCGACCAGAACCAGCACGGCCACGACCCAGAAAATGAGCTTGTAAGTCGCTCGCACTTGGGGAATCGCGCAGACCTCACCCGGTCTACAGGCTTGCGCAGGGCGGTAGATGCGCCGCCAGGCGAAGAACAAGGCTACCAACGCTGCGCCGATGAAAATCGGGCGATAGGGCTCCAGCACGGTCAGGTTGCCGATCCATGCCCCGCTGAATCCCAAGGCGACCAAGACCAGCGGCCCGAGGCAGCAGGTCGAGGCGAGGATGGCGGCCAGTCCGCCAGCGAAGAGCGCGCCGCGCCCGTTTTGTGGTTCAGACATGCGCTTGTCCTTTCGAATTTGAATTGGATAGCGTAACCTTACTTCCGTACTCATGTACGGAGTCAAGTGATATGGAAAACAATTTGGAGAGCCTGACCATTGGCGCTTTTGCCAAGGCGGCCGGGGTCAACGTGGAGACGATCCGGTTCTATCAGCGCAAGGGCCTGCTGCCGGAACCGGACAAGCCTTACGGCAGCATTCGCCGCTATGGCGCGGCGGATGTGACGCGGGTGCGATTCGTGAAATCGGCCCAGCGGCTGGGCTTCAGCCTGGATGAAATCGCCGAGCTGTTGCGGCTCGATGATGGCACCCACTGCGAGGAAGCCAGCAGCCTGGCCGAGCACAAGCTTCAGGACGTGCGCGAAAAGATGGCCGACCTGGCGCGCATGGAAACCGTGCTGTCTGAACTGGTGTGCGCCTGCCATGCGCGGAAGGGGAATGTTTCCTGCCCGCTGATCGCGTCGCTACAGGGCGGAACAAGCCTGGCAGGGTCGGCTATGCCTTAGCGTGCTTTATTTAATGAGATGGTCACTCCCTCCTTCCCAGTACTATGCTGAGGACAGGCTTTCATTCGGAGAACCATCATGGAAAACATTGCGCTTATTGGTATCGATCTGGGTAAGAACTCTTTCCATATTCATTGTCAGGATCATCGTGGGAAGGCCGTTTACCGTAAAAAATTCACCCGACCAAAGCTAATCGAATTTCTGGCGACATGCCCGGCAACAACCATCGCGATGGAAGCCTGTGGCGGTTCTCACTTTATGGCACGCAAGCTGGCAGAGTTAGGGCATTTTCCAAAGCTGATATCACCGCAATTTGTCCGCCCATTCGTTAAAAGCAACAAAAATGACTTCGTTGATGCTGAAGCTATCTGTGAAGCAGCATCACGTCCATCTATGCGTTTCGTGCAGCCCAGAACCGAATCTCAGCAGGCAATGCGAGCTCTGCATCGTGTCCGTGAATCCCTGGTTCAGGATAAGGTGAAAACAACTAATCAGATGCATGCTTTTCTGCTGGAATTTGGTATCAGCGTTCCGCGAGGTGCTGCCGTTATTAGTCGACTGAGTACCCTTCTTGAGGACAGTAGTTTGCCTCTTTATCTCAGCCAGTTACTGCTGAAATTACAACAGCATTATCACTATCTTGTTGAGCAGATTAAAGATCTGGAATCTCAGTTGAAACGAAAGTTGGACGAAGATGAGGTTGGACAGCGCTTGCTGAGTATTCCCTGCGTTGGAACGCTGACTGCCAGTACTATTTCAACTGAGATTGGCGACGGGAAGCAGTACGCCAGCAGCCGTGACTTTGCGGCGGCAACAGGGCTGGTACCCCGACAGTACAGCACGGGAGGTCGGACGACATTGTTAGGGATTAGCAAGCGGGGCAACAAAAAGATCCGAACTTTGTTGGTTCAGTGTGCCAGGGTATTCATACAAAAACTGGAACACCAGTCTGGCAAGTTGGCCGACTGGGTCAGGGAGTTGTTGTGTCGGAAAAGCAACTTTGTCGTCACCTGTGCTCTGGCAAACAAGCTGGCCAGAATAGCCTGGGCACTGACGGCGCGACAGCAAACTTACGAAGCATAAAGGCAGAAATACACCAGTTTAAACAATCATTCATCTGGTTTTGCGAATACTGATATTGATGATACTAACGGCCCACCGGCCTGTTGAGGAACCTGTAAAACGGAAAGGCTCATTGAAGCCGTATATTTTCTGGAGGTTCATCAGGCGCGGAACTCATCGAGGCGCGGGAATAAAATCCCATTCAGACGCCGGATAGATTCAAGCAAGCCAACTTGTCGTCAAAATCGGTGTTGCAAAAACGGGAGTGACCATAGATTCCGTTTTCTGAGACGACCCCTGATATGAGCAGGCTGTCGAGTGCTGATTTATGCTGCTTTTCCAGTTGCGCGGTAAGTGTCGAAAATACCGATCTGTTAGCGAGCGTGACGACTTCGGCAAGCGTCCGTTCGATCACTTCAACAGAAGGGAAAATAACATTATTGTTATGTAGCCAGCTGAGCATTTCTTCCGCCAGCATAAATCCTTTGTCAGTTCGCATGGCATAGGGGTGCAGATGACGGATACAGTCTTTTTGCATTGACCGGCTGAACGGGGATAGTTCCAGGTAGCGATAAAGTTCGGTCAGATGTTCCCAGCGGGTTTGCTCTCTGGATGCATATTCCGGCCATAAATCAGGCTGAAGTTTCAGTCGGGAAGCAACCCTGGATACAACGCCATTGTGAGGAGCACTGCTTTTGTCCGGAATAAATCCAGGTCCACGCAGATAACAGAGTAATACAGCAAAGCCCAGGCGATTCGCTGGCCTTCGGTGCTTATTAATGAGCGCAATATCCGGTTCGTTCAGAAAACACATTCGGGTCAGAATAATTTCATCATCTGGTATAACCAGTAAGCGTTCCTGCTCTTCGCTGCTCAGTATCTGTCGCCGTGGCATAAATGCCTCCCTCGCGTATAGTTTTCATCTGTTATTTGTTCGCTGTGACCGAAACCGGTCGGTTTCGTACACCACTTACAGCACATGTCCGAAACTTAGTGAAATTAATTTCGGACACACGTTATAATTCGGACATCCATTTCGTACGGAAAGTTTCCCATGTCACGTGTTTTTGCCTACTGCAGGGTCTCAACTCTGGAACAGACCACAGAAAACCAGCGTCGTGAAATTGAAGCGGCGGGTTTTGCCATCAGATCCCAACGACTTATTGAGGAGCATATCAGTGGCTCGGTTGCTGCCAGCGAACGCCCCGGATTTATCCGGTTGCTAGATCGCATGGAAAATGGGGATGTACTGATTGTCACCAAACTTGACCGTCTGGGTCGTAATGCGATGGATATCCGAAAAACAGTAGAGCAACTGGCGGCTTTAGATATTCGCGTTCATTGTCTCGCACTCGGAGGCGTTGACTTGACCAGTCCGGCCGGAAAAATGACTATGCAGGTAATTTCTGCTGTAGCGGAGTTTGAGCGGGATTTGCTGCTTGAGCGAACGTATTCAGGTATTGCGAGGGCAAAAGCGGCTGGAAAACGCTTCGGTCGCCCCCCCATCCTGAGCGAGGAACAAAAGCAAACAGTGACAGAGCGCCTAAATGCTGGCATCAGTATCAGTGCTATTGCCCGGGAATTTAATACCACCCGCCAGACTATCCTTCGGGTAAAGGCTGGATTGCTGCAAGAGTGAGCGGCTGGGAAGATTATAAAAAAATCAAATGGTTATTATGAAATAAAACAGCCTGCTGGGTTCTTTTCCCCCTATTTTTTATAAAAGAGTAGACAAAAGAGGTTCGCGACACTAATCTACCAACTAGATGATTGGTGCTGGTTACACCAGCTATACCTTTTATCAAGAAATTACAGGAGCCATTATGTCTACTACCGTTAAACCTTCTGCAGACGCAGCTGCGATCCACAATACCCGTGAAGCAGTTCGCAGCCAGCCTGGCCTGGGTAACCTGACTTTCCAGATGAAAGCCCGTTCCAGCGGCGGATTAACCGTTCGCACAGAGACCGGCGCCACAATCCAAAACGGCGTTATCGATACCAGCCGTGTGGGGAAATTTTCTAATATCGGTGATGAACCCGCAGGTTTACTCGGCACCGATACCGGCATGAGCCCGACTGAATACATCATGCAGGCGCTGGCTGGCTGTTATACCGCCACCCTTACCATGATGGCTGCTGAAAAAGGGATCGACCTGGACGGTATCGAGCTGGATCTTAATTTCGATATCAACCTCAACGGCTTCCTTGGGCTGGACAGCAACGTGCGTAAAGGTGCGAAATCTATTCGCGTCGATGTTCACCTTACGAGCAAGACCGCCAGTCGCGAGGAGTTAGAAGCGCTGGTCAGCGAAATGCAAAAGAATTCGCCAATCCACGATACTCTGGCTAATCCGGTTGAAATGATTACACGCCTGGCGTGATGTCAGAGATGTAATGCTGCCATTCAGAATGCAGGATGGCAGTGACGTTCAGCTCTGCACGATACTGAGTCAGTGATACAACTTGCTACGGAAAAATAGCAACAATATAATCTATCAACTAGTAGATTATATGGAGTAATTATGACAACCATGACACGGGAACGGCTGCTCAGCGAAGCAGAACACCTGATGCGCGAAAAAGGGTATTCAGTATTCAGCTATGCTGATTTATCAAAAATAGTGGGTATCACCAAGGCCAGTATTCATCACCATTTCCCGACCAAAGATATTCTGGGTGAGCAGGTGGTAATACAGGCGTTCTCTGATACACAACGCGTATTTGAGCAGATAGAGGCGACTGAGAAAAGCGCGGAGAGAAGAATTGCGGCTTACATCGATATCTTCGCGCAAAGCCATAAAGCTTCGCTACTGCCACTGTGTTGTGCGTTGTCAGCAGAGACCGCCAATCTGCCTCAGGCAATTACTGTACAGACATCACTTTATTTCGATATGCAAATCGAGTGGCTCACAAAAGTCGTCAGGGCGGGCATGGAGTCAGGTGAGTTTTCATCCCATGCCGAACCATCAGATATTGCTTTGATGATCATTAATGTCTGTGAAGGCTCAAGCGTAGTGGCGCATGCAACGGCCAGACCCGAAGTCTTCGCCAACAGCCTTAAGTATATAAAACTGCTTCTTAATACCCCTCATTCAGGAGAATGACACTATGCTGGACTGGAACAACTATCGCTCAGAGTTAATGCAACGTTTAGGCGAGTTGGGCAAACTGACCCCCGAGACCATGAAAGGCGTGGTTGCCCTGGGCAACGCAGGTAACAAAACTGACCTTTTGGGCGCAAAAGTGCGTGAACTCATTGCCCTGGCGTGCGCAGTCACAACCCGCTGCGACGGCTGTATTGCTTTTCACGCCGACGCCGCTGTGAAAGCCGGTGCAACCGACGCTGAAATTGCTGAAGCGCTGGGCGTGGCGATTAACCTCAACGCTGGCGCGGCGGTCATTTATTCAGCCCGCACTCTGGATGCCGTCGGTCAGGCACGCGGTTAAGCATTAATAAATTCCACGTTAAAAGGGCATTACTGCCCTTTTTTTATGTCCGCAATAGCCTGAGCATATACCGATGCAGGTTTCACACCCGGTATGCGTTTAACTAATTGCCCTTCATGAAATATCAGCACAGACGGCAGCCCCCAGATCTCGTATTTGGTTGTCAGCACCGGCGCCTGATCTACATTGACTTTCCCCACCTGAATATCTCTATCGAGCCGGTCTGCAAACTGACTGAACATTTCTTCGCTGGCCTGACAGGGCGGACACCAGGGTGCAGAGAAACGTACCACCGATATTCCTTTGTACTGCTCTATCTGGCGGAAATTATCTTCGTTATAAGCTGTTAATGTACGCATGGTGATGACCTCGCAAAATGAGTGACAATTCAGGAATGGCTGCGTTATGACAAAAAAATACGACACACCCATTGACCTACCTACTAGATGGTTGGTATATTGCCACCCATCAGATGTTTATGCAACTCCAGTGCGCGACGTCCAGTCGATGATACTGCCGGGCTGTGCAAATCCCTGCCGGGATACTCCTTTTTGTTTTTTGTGAGGTATACGATGAGTAAGCTTTTCACCCCCTACAATCTGTCTGGCCTGGCGTTAAAAAACCGTGTAGTCATGGCACCGATGACCCGCACCCGCACCATGAATGACGTGCCGGATGAGGTCGTGGCTTTGTACTATGCACAGCGTGCTTCTGCTGGCCTGCTCATCACCGAAGGGATGCCGGTTTCAGAAGAAGGCCGGGGTTACCTTTATACCCCTGGTATCTACAACGACGAACACGTCCAGGGCTGGCGTAAAGTGACACAAGCGGTTCACGCCAAAGGTGGCCGTATTTTCGCGCAGCTCTGGCACGTCGGCCGTATGTCTCACGTCTCTCTTCAGCCAGGCCACATAGCGCCGGTTTCAGCGGGCACCGTTCAGGCGGTCAATACCACCGTTTTTGCGCTGACCGAATCCGGAGAACCGGGCCCGGTTGTACCAAGCCAGCCACGCGCGCTGGAAACGCATGAAGTTAAACGCATCACTGCAGACTTCGTGCACTCCGCACGCCTGGCGATGGAAGCCGGCTTTGACGGCGTGGAAATCATGGCGGCAAACGGATTCATCTTTGACCAGTTCCTCAGTAGCGAACTGAACACCCGCACCGACGAATACGGCGGCTCGGTGGAAAATCGTCAGCGTTTCCTGCTGGAGACCATTGACGCCGTGGCGGAAGCCGTGGGTAACAGCCACGTTGCCGTGCGCCTGTCACCGTTCGGCCGCATTTATGACCTCGCGCCGTATGAAGGTGAAGAGCAAACCTGGTCAGCCATCACCGACGCGCTCGGTCAGCGGGAACTGGCCTACGTACACCTTTACTATCAGCCGGTGTACACCAAAGCGCCACTTCCGGAAGGCTTCCGCCGCCGTTTTCGCAACACGTTTAAAGGCACCATCATCGCTGCCGGCGGTTTTACCCGTGATATCGCAGAGCAGGCTCTGGAAGATGATGAGCTGGATCTGGTGGCATTTGGTGTGCCCTACATCGCTAACCCGGATCTGGTTGAAAGAATGCAAAACGGCTGGCCACTGGCAGAAAGTGACCGCGCCACCTACTACGGCGTCAGTGGTTCCCCGGAAAAAGGCTATACCGATTACCCGGTCTGGCAGGCGCAATAAATCCCATACGGTCGCGGTTCTCTGATAAGTGAGAACCGACCGCCCAACGTCTTTGAGGAATCATTATGCAAACGCTGAAACCCACCCTTACCATCGATATCTGGTCAGATTTGGTCTGCCCGTGGTGCTGGATTGCTAAAAAAAGATTTGAACAGGGTCTGAATCGCTTTGAATTTCGCGACCAGGTGGTGATCCGCCATCACAGCTACCGTCTGGCCGGTGGTACTCCCGCGATGCCTTTTAAGGATGCCATCGTTAAAAAGCTGGGCAGTCAGCATTCAGCGGAGCTGATGATGAATCAGGTGGGCACCGCCGGTAAATCTGAAGGTCTGATCTACAACTTCGACGGCATGATGTTTGGTGATACAGAAGATGCACACACCCTGCTGGTTGCCGCGCGTAAGGCCGGAATTGCGGACACGGTGGAAGAACGTTTTTATCATGGCAGTATCACCGAAGGTCGCTCTCTCTTTGACCGTCAGCAGCTCGTTGCCATGGCCGTAGAAGCCGGTATGCCGAAAGCTGACGCTGAAGCCGCCCTGGAAAATGACGATTTTCGCGCCACCGTTTCCGACGATGAAGCCCACGCACAGTCTATTGGCCTCAGCGGCGTTCCGGTTTTTGTGATGAACGAAAAATATGCCATCAGCGGGGCTCAGGCAGCAGATAACTTTTTGAATGCCCTGCGTCAGGTCTGGGATGAACAGCAAACCGAATTTTCAGCCACTGCGGGTCAGACCTGCGGAACGGATGGCTGCAGTATTTAATCCGTCAACCGCCGGCAGTTTCACGCTGCCGGCAACGTCTTACCCACCAGTAATGGAGTCAGAAAATGAACACTTTTTTCAAAGGTAAAAAACTGCTCGTCGTCGGCGGTACCAGCGGCATGGGCCTGGCCGTGGCACGCATGGTACTGGAAGCGGGCGGCAGTGTCGTGCTGACCGGGAATAAAAAAGACAAAGCCGAAGCGGTGCAAAAAGAACTGAGCCCTCTGGGACCGGTTGCGGTCATCGCGGCGAACCTGATGACCGAAGAAGGTATGGAAACTATCCGTCAGGAAATTAATGCTCACCATCGCGATATCAGCCTGATGGTGAATGCCGCCGGTATCTTCATGCCCAAAGGATTTACCGAGCACAGCTTTGCCGATTATGACATGTATCTTTCGCTGAACCGAGCCACGTTCTTTATTACACAGGATGTCGTGAAGAACATGCTCGCCGCGAAGCTCGAAGGGTCTATCGTCAACGTCGGTTCGATTGGTGCTCAGGCTGCACTGGGTGACTCGCCGGCCTCGGCCTATTCAATGGCAAAAGCGGGTCTGCATGCCCTGACGCGTAATCTGGCGATTGAGCTGGCCAGCGCGGGTATTCGTGTCAACGCGGTGTCTCCCGGGATTGTTCATACGCCGATATACGAAGGCTTCATGGACAAAGCGGATATCGCAGATGCTATGAAGTCGCTGAACGATTTCCACCCGCTGGGACGCGTCGGAACTGCCGAAGATGTGGCAAACACTATTCTCTTCCTGTTGTCTGACAAAACCTCATGGGTGACGGGCGCTATCTGGGATGTCGATGCGGGCATCATGGCGGTCAGACGATAACCCCGTGACGCTGGCATAAGCCGCCCCTTAAGGGCGGCATTTTTTTGTCGCCAGACATGTCATCAGCAGGCTTCACTAAGAATATTCACGACCTGTTCATCCGTGCCTTTTGTGTTCCCGGCACAGGGTGTTATGCCGGGTTCTGACGACATCCTGACAGGACAAAACGGCCAGAGAGAAAGGGGTTATACACGATGAGGAGCCGGTATCCGCAGTACCTGTGAAATTCTTTTCATCCCTGCTGTCAGCATACTCCGTGGGCAGGCCAGATTTAACCGGATATATCCGTCCCCATTGTCGACAAACAGCAAGCCCCCTTCAAGAAGGACCCCTGACTCCCGGGCAAAATACAGCGATAAATCCTCACCTGCGGTGTCGGGCAGGTAGCGGCTAATATCTATCCAGGCCAGATATGTCCCTTCGGGGATCGAGAACCTGGTTTCGGGTAAATAGCTTTTGAGATAGTCGTGCAGGTACTGGAAATTGCCGTCAATATATTCCCTCAGATGGACAAGCCAGTCATCACATTCACTCCACGCCGCTTTGTTTGCTGCCAGGCTCAGTGGAGAGATGAACTCGTCGTGTCTGAGACGCCACTCGCTTCTGACACCGGGATCCGGAATAATGATATTTGCCAACAAATTCCCGGCCAGATTGAATGTTTTACTCGAGGACATGCAGGTAATAATGCGTGTAGAATCAGGGAAAAGAGAGGCGGCCGGTGTATGACCGATACCGCTTCGGGACAGGTCGCAGTGAATTTCGTCAGATATCACCCAGATGTCATTGGCCAGGCAAATTTCAATAATCCGCTTAAGTTCATCAGGCCGCCAGACTCGTCCGGTCGGGTTATGCGGATTACACAGGAAAAGAATTTTCACACGTAAATCGGCCTGACTGGCTTTGCGTGCAAAGTCTTCCCAGTCAGGTTCCCAGCCGCCTGCTGATTTTTTTAACGCCGAGTACACCACGCGACGCTGACTGTATTCACCCGCCTTTTTAAACGGGCCATATGAAGGCGTCATAATAAGAATACTGTCATCCATGTCGGTCAGAAGCGGGACGAGACGGTTCAGCGCGGGAATAATGCCCGGAGACAGCACAATGTCTTCCGTTTTGAAACGGTGACCATATTGTCGCTCACACCAGCTGCCAAAGATCTCATAGTATTCTTCGTCGTAGATTTTAGTGTAGCCGAGTATTTTTCTATCCAGACGGTCTCTGATGGCCTGAAGAATCGGCTCTGGTGTGGCAAAAGCCATGTCAGCAACCCAGAGGTTGATTAGCCCTTCTGCCGGATACCGCATTGCAAATTCGGACTGTCCCGAAAACAGGTATTCCCGCCAGCCGTCCACGGTGAGACTGTCTGTTTTCTCTCTGCTTACGTACTCATCAAAATCATATTTCATTTCATAAACCTGCCTTAGGTGTAGTCAGAAACGTCGACCTCAGTATTACTGTCAGTCTGATGCCGGAGCGGGAAAACTGGCTCGTGTGATTAACATAAGAGAATCATCACAACTGCATGAATTAATTGCGTTATTAAGGTTCTCTCGCCTTTGTCATCGACTGACGGGGGGATTTCTCGCGTGTCACCATCACAATGCCAGTCAGCACCGCCAGGGCAGAAAATATCGTTCTGACCGTCAGTGATTCATCCAGGAATACCACACCCCCTAGCATTGCCAGACAGGGAACGCTGAGCTGAAGGGTACTGGCGGTGATAGAGCCGAGAGAGGGTAAAAGGGTATACCACAATACATATGCACCGGCTGAGGCGGCGGCACCGGACAGCAATGACAAAGCAATGCCCGCAGCATCATAGTGACCCTGCTTCATAAACAGCAACGAAAGAGCGAGAGCCATCGGCGTGGCGAGTACAAAATTTGCCGCCGTTGAAGCCCCGGCCGCCTGGCCCGCCCTCCCCCTGACGGAATAGGCGGCCCAGGCTAATCCGGCAACGATCATCATAAGTGCACTGTAAAGCGGCGGTGCCTTCGCCCCGGGTAACAGCAGGGCAGCAATTCCTGCCAGAGCAATAACTAAACCGCAAGCCCGCATAACGGAGAGTGATTCCCCTTTAAATAATCCGTGGATCACCATCGCAAACTGTACGGCACCAAAAAGTAACAGCGCACCTGCCCCGGTATCGAGATGGATATAGGCGACAGAGAAGAGCACTGCGTACACCATGAGGTAAAATCCGCTCAGCGGACGCCACAGCGATAATGTAGTTTTTGCGTGATAAAACAAGAAAGGTGACAGGACGAGTGCACCACTGGCCAGCCTGAGGCTGCTGAATGAAAGGGGATCAATGTGGCCTCCCTGCAGGGCCAGACGGCACAGAATAGAGTTTGCAGCAAACGCCAGCATTGCCAGGGATATTTTAAGAATGAGCGCGCAATTGGCCATTCAGTGAGACCTCATAAAATTCTTGTAAACTACCATCTAGTTGGTAGCATAGCGTAAGTGATCACCGAACAGGAAGCAATAATCAGCTTTCAAACTGGAAGGTGAGGACAGGCATTCGGAATGAATTCTGTTTCACATCCCCAGTAGAGGAAGGAAAACGCGTAATGCCAGATGCAGAGCAGAAGATTATTTTTCCCTGCGATCAAACATATGAAATCAGTTTAAGACCTGGAATATCCTATGAAAAAACTAAAATTTACGTTCAAAAATGCGGCTGGTGAAGAACTGGCCGGATTGCTTGAACTTCCTGAAAATCCTAAAGCGTTTGCGCTGTTAGCTCATTGTTTTACGTGTGGCAAAGACCTCAAAGGCGCGGCGCGTATTGCGCGGAAACTGACAGAGAATGCTATCGCCGTTCTCCGGTTTGATTTTACTGGTCTGGGAAACAGCGAAGGGGATTTTTCCAACACCAACTTCTCATCCAATATTTCGGACCTGCTTTGCGCGGTAGATTATCTCCGCCGACAGTACGAAGCGCCTTCTTTGCTCATCGGCCATAGCCTGGGGGGATCGGCCATTCTGTCTATTGCCGGCGAAGTTCCTGAGGCAAAGGCCGTTGTCACCATAGGATCACCCGGAGAACTGACACACGTAAAACGTCTTTTTAAGGATGATGTTGAAAACATTAACCAGCATGGAGCCTATCCCGTTGAGCTGGCCGGGCGGGTATTTACCTTAAAGAAACAGATGCTGGACAATATTCAGGAACACAAAATCGCTCATAAGGTGTTCGCCATGAACAAGCCTCTGCTTATTTTTCATGCGACTGAAGATGATACTGTGTTAATTGAGCAGGCCGAAAAAATATTCAAAGCAGCAAAGCATCCCAAGAGTTTCATTTCGTTGGGTAAGGCGGATCACCTTCTGACTCATGCTCAGGATGCTGAATACGTTGCCGATATCATTATATCGTGGAGCGAATGTTACCTATAAACAGAGTAAATGCGTTCAAACTCGTAGCGCAGAGGGCGATTTTCTGCAGAGATCGGACGCTGTTTATGCTGGACTGATTTTGCGATAAAGGCTTAGGCCGATGCATACAGGCGGGGCTGAATAAGGGTGAGGCCCTTGGGCGAGCATCCTTCATGCACCGGCTGAATGAAATCAGGGATCTGGGGGTGGGAGGATCAGCGTTACCACGCCACCGGCGCTGACACTACATACGGCGGCGATAACACTCTGGAATACGGTTTATATAGAAAGAACCATTGAGCCGCTTAAGCAAAAAGGAGTCCCTGTTAATGAACTGCTGGTCTCTCATCCTTCTCCACTGCTGTACAAAATATAGTCTTAGCGTGGGATAATTAATGAGATGGTCACTCCCTCCTTCCCAGTACTATGCTGAGGACAGGCTTTCATTCGGAGAACCATCATGGAAAACATTGCGCTTATTGGTATCGATCTGGGTAAGAACTCTTTCCATATTCATTGTCAGGATCATCGTGGGAAGGCCGTTTACCGTAAAAAATTCACCCGACCAAAGCTAATCGAATTTCTGGCGACATGCCCGGCAACAACCATCGCGATGGAAGCCTGTGGCGGTTCTCACTTTATGGCACGCAAGCTGGCAGAGTTAGGGCATTTTCCAAAGCTGATATCACCGCAATTTGTCCGCCCATTCGTTAAAAGCAACAAAAATGACTTCGTTGATGCTGAAGCTATCTGTGAAGCAGCATCACGTCCATCTATGCGTTTCGTGCAGCCCAGAACCGAATCTCAGCAGGCAATGCGAGCTCTGCATCGTGTCCGTGAATCCCTGGTTCAGGATAAGGTGAAAACAACTAATCAGATGCATGCTTTTCTGCTGGAATTTGGTATCAGCGTTCCGCGAGGTGCTGCCGTTATTAGTCGACTGAGTACCCTTCTTGAGGACAGTAGTTTGCCTCTTTATCTCAGCCAGTTACTGCTGAAATTACAACAGCATTATCACTATCTTGTTGAGCAGATTAAAGATCTGGAATCTCAGTTGAAACGAAAGTTGGACGAAGATGAGGTTGGACAGCGCTTGCTGAGTATTCCCTGCGTTGGAACGCTGACTGCCAGTACTATTTCAACTGAGATTGGCGACGGGAAGCAGTACGCCAGCAGCCGTGACTTTGCGGCGGCAACAGGGCTGGTACCCCGACAGTACAGCACGGGAGGTCGGACGACATTGTTAGGGATTAGCAAGCGGGGCAACAAAAAGATCCGAACTTTGTTGGTTCAGTGTGCCAGGGTATTCATACAAAAACTGGAACACCAGTCTGGCAAGTTGGCCGACTGGGTCAGGGAGTTGTTGTGTCGGAAAAGCAACTTTGTCGTCACCTGTGCTCTGGCAAACAAGCTGGCCAGAATAGCCTGGGCACTGACGGCGCGACAGCAAACTTACGAAGCATAAAGGCAGAAATACACCAGTTTAAACAATCATTCATCTGGTTTTGCGAATACTGATATTGATGATACTAACGGCCCACCGGCCTGTTGAGGAACCTGTAAAACGGAAAGGCTCATTGAAGCCGTATATTTTCTGGAGGTTCATCAGGCGCGGAACTCATCGAGGCGCGGGAATAAAATCCCATTCAGACGCCGGATAGATTCAAGCAAGCCAACTTGTCGTCAAAATCGGTGTTGCAAAAACGGGAGTGACCATAGATTCCGTTTTCTGAGACGACCCCTACTTTGTTGAAGCGCTGCCAGTTCATTTTCCCCATCTCTTAACGGGTGAGAGTCCATTGTCCTGAAATAGGCACAGCCCGCAGAGGCAGTATCGGCAGAAACGGATTTTTTCTCCAGAATTTTTTGAGCACTTTTTTTTGCTTTAGCTAGGGAAGGTGCGAATAAGGGCACTGTTGCAAAGTTAGCGATGAGGCAGCCTTTTGTCGGTGATGCTAGTGTATGATGGTGTTTTTGAGGTGCTCCAGTGGCTTCTGTTTCTATCAGCTGTCCCTCCTGTTCAGCTACTGACGGGGTGGTGCGTAACGGCAAAAGCACTGCCGGACATCAGCGCTATCTCTGCTCTCACTGCCGTAAAACATGGCAACTGCAGTTCACTTACACCGCTTCTCAACCCGGTACGCACCAGAAAATCATTGATATGGCCATGAATGGCGTTGGATGCCGGGCAACCGCCCGCATTATGGGCGTTGGCCTCAACACGATTTTCCGCCATTTAAAAAACTCAGGCCGCAGTCGGTAACCTCGCGCATACAGCCGGGCAGTGACGTCATCGTCTGCGCGGAAATGGACGAACAGTGGGGATACGTCGGGGCTAAATCGCGCCAGCGCTGGCTGTTTTACGCGTATGACAGGCTCCGGAAGACGGTTGTTGCGCACGTATTCGGTGAACGCACTATGGCGACGCTGGGGCGTCTTATGAGCCTGCTGTCACCCTTTGACGTGGTGATATGGATGACGGATGGCTGGCCGCTGTATGAATCCCGCCTGAAGGGAAAGCTGCACGTAATCAGCAAGCGATATACGCAGCGAATTGAGCGGCATAACCTGAATCTGAGGCAGCACCTGGCACGGCTGGGACGGAAGTCGCTGTCGTTCTCAAAATCGGTGGAGCTGCATGACAAAGTCATCGGGCATTATCTGAACATAAAACACTATCAATAAGTTGGAGTCATTACCGATAATAGTGTCTCGTTGTGTCTGGATAAGCGGATATAACGGCGTTCACCGGTATTTCTTTAATTAAAAAAATGATGTGTATGACTGATTTGTCTTGTGATAAATATCCTTAACAGACGGCGAGCTCGTCCGCCCATTTTGTTGCGGCCTGCATGGTTTCTATAACAGTGAACTCGCTGATATTGAGGGTATTACATATTTTCGCGGTTTCCTCCCAGTTAAGTTTCTCATAACATAACGACAGGGTCAGTATGTCAAAAAGTTCACCTTTATGTTCACAAAGCGCGGCAGTTACGTTTTGCGGGATTGAAATCTGTTTAATTAAATCGTCCATGGGGAGTTCAAGAATGACATCCAGCAATGAAAACAGACCGCATATAAATGCGTTATAGGATAATGAAACATTATTTATTTTTCCGGCAATTAATTCGCAGAATTTTCCGCGAACCATGCTCAGATGATAAAGTTCACTGATGCCGGAACGCCCCATATTTGAAAGGGCGGCCACCGCAACAAACCGCCGGAGTTCATTGCCCCCCAGATACATCAGCATTTCTTTCAGGGTAAGATTGTCCGCCTGAATTATGCCATGTGAGTTAAACAGCATGTTTCTGACGTAGCGCATGATTTTATATGACAGCGTCAGATCGGTTTTAAGCAGACGTTCGACCGCGGCAAAGTCCGGGTTTTCCCTGTTCACCTCCATCATCAGCCTGGAGAGTGGCAGGGGGTTCTGGGAAAGGCATTTATTTCTGAGGATTTCCGGGCGACTGAAGAAAAATCCCTGGAAAAGCGCGAAACCCGCCCGGCTGTAAAGCTCAAACTCGTCCCTTGTTTCCACTTTTTCAGCAAGGAATTTTATGCCCTGCAGAAGCTGACTTTTTCTGTGGATATATTGCCGGATATCTTCATAGTCATTGTCTCTGACATCAAATTTGATGACAGAAATATACTGCATAAAGCGGTCCCATTCATCATCCATCGTGAAATCATCGAGCGCAAGCTGGTAACCCCTGTCGTGCATATCCTTTACGGCACAGAAAAGCGCATCATCCGGGACTGCATTTTCCAGAATTTCGATGACCACTTTTTCATTCGGCAGCGTATCGCCCAGTCCGTTAATGATCATCTGGTGCGGCACATTAATAAAAGAACTGTGATTGTTGGCTATACGGGGAACAGGGATGCATAAAAACTGGTCAGAAATCATTCTGGACGTGGCGTATTCTGGTGAAACATCGGGAAAGGCATTGTTCATTCCGTCCCTGAAAAGCAGCTCATAAGCGACGGTCTGCATTTTTGTGTCAAAAATAGGCTGGCGTGCGATAAATGAATACATATTCCCGGTCCCCAGGTCAGCGTTATAATTTTTAGAAATGTAACCTTTCTATGGCACTGTTGCAAAGTTAGCGATGAGGCAGCCTTTTGTCTTATTCAAAGGCCTTACATTTCAAAAACTCTGCTTACCAGGCGCATTTCGCCCAGGGGATCACCATAATAAAATGCTGAGGCCTGGCCTTTGCGTAGTGCACGCATCACCTCAATACCTTTGATGGTGGCGTAAACCGTCTTCATGGATTTAAATCCCAGCGTGGCGCCGATTATCCGTTTCAGTTTGCCATGATCGCATTCAATCACGTTGTTCCGGTACTTAATCTGTCGGTGTTCAACGTCAGACGGGCACCGGCCTTCGCGTTTGAGCAGAGCAAGCGCGCGACCATAGGCGGGCGCTTTATCCGTGTTGATGAATCGCGGGATCTGCCACTTCTTCACGTTGTTGAGGATTTTACCCAGAAACCGGTATGCAGCTTTGCTGTTACGACGGGAGGAGAGATAAAAATCGACAGTGCGGCCCCGGCTGTCGACGGCCCGGTACAGATACGCCCAGCGGCCATTGACCTTCACGTAGGTTTCATCCATGTGCCACGGGCAAAGATCGGAAGGGTTACGCCAGTACCAGCGCAGCCGTTTTTCCATTTCAGGCGCATAACGCTGAACCCAGCGGTAAATCGTGGAGTGATCGACATTCACTCCGCGTTCAGCCAGCATCTCCTGCAGCTCACGGTAACTGATGCCGTATTTGCAGTACCAGCGTACGGCCCACAGAATGATGTCACGCTGAAAATGCCGGCCTTTGAATGGGTTCATGTGCAGCTCCATCAGCAAAAGGGGATGATAAGTTTATCACCACCGACTATTTGCAACAGTGCCACTCTTGGCATCGACACCAATGTGGGCCTTCATGCCAAAGTGCCACTGATTGCCTTTCTTGGTCTGATGCATCTCCGGATCGCGTTGCTGCTCTTTGTTCTTGGTAGAGCTGGGTGCCTCAATGATGGTGGCATCCACCAAAGTGCCTTGGGTCATCATGACGCCTGCTTCGGCCAGCCAGCGATTGATGGTCTTGAACAATTGACGGGCCAGTTGATGCTGCTCGAGCAGGTGGCGGAAATTCATGATGGTGGTGCGATCCGGCAGGGCGCTATCCAGGGATAATCGGGCAAACAGGCGCATGGAGGCGATTTCGTACAGAGCATCTTCCATCGCGCCATCGCTCAGGTTGTACCAATGCTGCATGCAGTGAATGCGTAGCATGGTTTCCAGCGGATAAGGTCGCCGGCCATTACCAGCCTTGGGGTAAAACGGCTCGATGACTTCCACCATGTTTTGCCATGGCAGAATCTGCTCCATGCGGGACAAGAAAATCTCTTTTCGGGTCTGACGGCGCTTAGTGCTGAATTCACTATCGGCGAAGGTGAGTTGATGGCTCATGATGTCCCTCTGGGATGCGCTCCGGATGAATATGATGATCTCATATCAGGAACTTGTTCGCACCTTCCCTAAGTCACCGGCGGCTTGCCTGCCACACATTGAACATTACAGACCAATTAGCACTTTGTCACCGGGGAAAGATGTAAAGATTATGTATAAATAGATTGGCTTAGAAGTGACATTTCAACTTTGGAGAAACAGGTGACATTTTAAACTTGCTTTAACAAAATTTTGGGACTGACCGAAACAAAAAGGCCAGCCCCGGAGGGCTGGCTATTCAGTACAGGGCAATGACAGGTTTCTTGATGCCGCAGGCGTGAGCGTAGCGGGTCAGTGTGTCGATGCTGGCTTTGGTGATGTTGTTTTCCAGGCGAGAAATAACCGGAGGTGTAACCCCCATGCGTTCAGCAACCTGCGCTTTTGTCAGGTTGTCATGCTTGCGCCATTCAGCAAGCAGCTCCCTGAGCTTTTCCTTACGTTCTTCTTCCTGCCATGCAGCGCGATATTCATCGTCCTGCATCCACTCGTTATGCAGTTCTTTATGGCTTACCAGTTTCATTAAGTACCTCCGCTAACCGCTTTTTGGCGAGATCGATTTCTTTCGCTGGCGTTTTCTGTGACTTCTTGATGAAAACACGGAGCATGATGATGGTATTGCCTTTGTGGTATACCCAGATTCCCCTGGCTATGTCCGTCCCCATCGTGCGGATCTCAAAAAGTCCATCGCCCAGGGGCTTCGTGTCCGGCTCCCGCAGTAATCGGGCGTCATACTCCAGTTTGCCGATGAGACGGTCAAACTTCACCCTGATTTTTACGGGTAATGCTGTGGCTTCTTCCCTGGCTTCCGGGTGATAAACAATGCTAAACATGTGACCTCCCATTTCTATTAATATTAACCTATAGGCTAATTTCAGACAAGGTAGAATTAACCTATAAGCTAATTTTGTTGGCAGTTATCGTGGCTACCCGGTCACTACCCTGTTAGCGTGAGTTTTCGTTCCACTGAGGAACGGGGACTTATGCGCGTTAGCGCATGTAAGGCGGCAGGATGAAATGACAGGTAGCACCGAGGGTTAGCCGCCGATACCAGTGAGGGATCGAAAGGGATCGCCTATCCATCCCTTCACCCTGCAAAGCCATATTCCGCTAAAAGCGGCTCAGAGGCTTTTGTGCGCGGTCGGAGTGGTCACAACAAGGCGAAGCCGCAGTTGGGGCGTATCTCCGCGTTAGCGGGTCGTAAGAGCCGCTTACGAGCGTGTAAGCTAATTCTTCAGCGATATTTGCTGACGTATCCGGCGTGGCCGGATTTGTCCAATCCCTCGATGGCTAACAGGCGAGCTGTTAGCCATCGAGGGATTCCGTTCTGAATGCCCCGCGCTTTAGCGTGGGGAGCTACTTTTGAGGCGCTCGCGCCGATGCTGTTCGGTTATCCACTTTTTAAAGGGGATAACAGTAATGTCTTTTATTTTTTGGTTTATCTTTTAATACGTAAGTAATTAAAAGATAAACCAAAAGAGTATTTGCGCCATCTCGTTTGCACTTCATTATCACTTACCCACAAGCTATACAGCAGTTGTGGTGGGTCTACGCCGGAACCGCCGAAAAATCCGTCATTCCTGTAGGCGGGATGGGTTGGATTTCGAAAATTATTGTACTATAAGGGCTTCCCCGGCGTGTCAACGCCGGTGTTTATGGTTTCTGTCTGCTCTTCAGTAAAAATAAAGGGGAGAGACTGCGGCACTATAAACGGCCATGATGAATCGTCATCGATTCGGACCCTGATGAAAGACGCGCGTGAGGTTCTTGTTCGTTAAGCGGATACGTATATCCTGTACAATAGCCAGATAGGCCTCACGGGGTATAACCCTTTATCATCAACGAATTGCAGGTCAGATGGTTATTTTGTTTCGTGCTTTAGCTGGCTGAGTACAGCCTGAAATCATCACCGTAATGCAATGATGCCCAGCACAGCCTTGCGTTTTTGGCGGCGATGGCTACAACGGCACGCCAGTATCCTCTGCGATCGACCAGTGAACAGACCCAACGACTGAATAAATCAGTCCTTTTCTCGGCACCAATCAGAACCGAACGAGCCCCCTGAACCAGTAGCGTTCGCAGATACGAATCGCCAGCTTTAGTTATCCTGCCAAGCTTTGATTTCCCACCACTGCTGTACTGCGATGGCGTTAGTCCCAGCCAGGCTGCCAGTTGTCGCCCATTTTTAAAATCGTGTGCATTACCGATACTGGCGACCAGCGCACAGGCCGTTGTGGGACCAATCCCTTTCAGTTCCATCAATCGCTGGCTGCGGTGATCTGTTTTTGCCATGCGGGACAAAATCCGGTCATATTCAGTAATATTATCTTCAATACGATCAATGTGTTCCAGCAGGTCATTAACACATTGTTGAACCTGAAGTGGCAAAGAACTCTTCTGCTCAGAAACCATGTGACGCAGGGCATCTGTACTTTGTGGGGCGATGACACCGAATTCCGATATCAAACCTCTCAATCGGTTATATGTTGCTGTTTTCTCTTCGATAAAACCCTGTCTGATACGGTGTAGGCATTGCATCGCCTGCTGGCTCTCATCCTTCACTGGTACAAACCGCATATGCGGGCGACGAACTGCTTCACAGATAGCCTGAGCATCAGCTGCATCATTTTTGCCTGATTTACCGGCCATGCGGTAAGGAGATACAAATTTAGCAGCCATCAGCCGTGGTTCATGACCATATTGCCGAAACAACCTTGCCCAGTAGTGAGCCCCGGAGCATGCCTCCATCCCGATAACACAGGGAGGTAAACTGGCAATCAGCTCAGGAAGGGCAGCACGCGATACTTTGGGTTTAACCAGAACAGTTTTACCGTGTTGGTCAACGCAGTGAACAGCGAACACATTTTTAGCAAGATCGATACCGACAGTCGTGATGGTCATAACGAATCCCTCCGGGGCTATGTTTACCCCATGATTGCACAAGAGTTAATCAGGCGCATATCCAGGGGAAGTCCCTTCCATTCGTTAAGGGGCACTGTTGCAAATAGTCGGTGGTGATAAACTTATCATCCCCTTTTGCTGATGGAGCTGCACATGAACCCATTCAAAGGCCGGCATTTTCAGCGTGACATCATTCTGTGGGCCGTACGCTGGTACTGCAAATACGGCATCAGTTACCGTGAGCTGCAGGAGATGCTGGCTGAACGCGGAGTGAATGTCGATCACTCCACGATTTACCGCTGGGTTCAGCGTTATGCGCCTGAAATGGAAAAACGGCTGCGCTGGTACTGGCGTAACCCTTCCGATCTTTGCCCGTGGCACATGGATGAAACCTACGTGAAGGTCAATGGCCGCTGGGCGTATCTGTACCGGGCCGTCGACAGCCGGGGCCGCACTGTCGATTTTTATCTCTCCTCCCGTCGTAACAGCAAAGCTGCATACCGGTTTCTGGGTAAAACCCTCAACAACGTGAAGAAGTGGCAGATCCCGCGATTCATCAACACGGATAAAGCGCCCGCCTATGGTCGCGCGCTTGCTCTGCTCAAACGCGAAGGCCGGTGCCCGTCTGACGTTGAACACCGACAGATTAAGTACCGGAACAACGTGATTGAATGCGATCATGGCAAACTGAAACGGATAATCGGCGCCACGCTGGGATTTAAATCCATGAAGACGGCTTACGCCACCATCAAAGGTATTGAGGTGATGCGTGCACTACGCAAAGGCCAGGCCTCAGCATTTTATTATGGTGATCCCCTGGGCGAAATGCGCCTGGTAAGCAGAGTTTTTGAAATGTAAGGCCTTTGAATAAGACAAAAGGCTGCCTCATCGCTAACTTTGCAACAGTGCCAAAGCCATGTATTCCAGAATGTGATGCAGTCCCTGAAAGTTGACTGGCTGACGCATACACCGGCAGGTAAGGATGGCACCCGGACAACGGCACGGTCCAAAGGTAAAGTAGAGCGTCCTTTCAGGACCGTTAAAGAGGCACATGAAACCCTGTACCATTTCCATAAACCGGAGACGGAGCTGCAGGCCAACGAATGGCTCTGGAACTATCTGAGTCGTTACAATGCGCAGCAACACCGCAGCGAGAAACACTCGCGCCTGGAGGACTGGCTGGCAAATATCCCCCGGGACGGCGTGAGAGATATGTGCAGCTGGGAACAATACGGTCGGTTCGCCCGGGAGCCGGAATCCCGCAAGGTGGGTGTTGATGCGCGGGTAACGATAGACGGCACCGCATGGGAAGTTGAACCGGATATGGCGGGGGAAATCGTCATTCTGCTGTGGGGGTTGTTTGACGAAGAGATGTATGTGGAGTTTACCGGTGAAACATGGGGGCCTTATTATCCGGTATCGGGGCCTGTGCCACTACACCGTTATCGGACGTTCAGGCGTGGCAAAGCGGCTGAACGGGCCGATCGTATTCATGCTCTGGCCAGACAGCTGAACATCCCCATCAGCGCGTTGTCCGGAAGCGATCTCCGCGTGGTCAGTGATGACACCCAGCAGCGCATTGATGAATTGCCACATCAGCCCTTTGATGCCCGAAAATTTGAATACCACTTTCCCACCGTTATTGCGGCAAAACTGGCTATTGCCGACGATCTGGCCATTCCGCTGGCCAGAATGCCGGATGAAGACCGGGCGTTTATCGACAGTATTCTGGCTGAGACGCTAAACCGTAATGAAGTACTCGCCCGCATCAGAGACTATTTTCGTAACAGACAACCAGGAGAAGACCATGCGGGTTGAAGTGATGGAGCATTATGGGCTGACGCAGTCTATTGAACAGGCCAGGTATTATGAAACTGCTCACCATAAGCAGTTGATGAAAGACATTAAAGGGGCGATACGCGAAGGGCGTCTGATAGCCGTCTGTGGTGTGGTCGGAAGTGGCAAAACAGTCACTCTGCGACGCCTGCAGCAGCAACTGATGGATGAAAACAAAATCATTGTCGCCCGTTCCCTGTCGGTCGACAAACAGAGTGTCCGGCTCGCCACGCTGATTAACGCCCTGTTTTACGACCTGGCGCAGGATAAGCAGGTGCAGATCCCCAAGCAGGGTGAACGTCGCGAGCGGGAACTGCAGGAGCTGGTCAAAAAAGGTAAACGCCCGGTGGCGCTGTTTGTTGATGAGGCGCATGACCTGAACGGTAATACACTGACGGGGCTCAAACGGTTGATGGAAGTGGTTGAAGACGGCGGAGGACGGCTATCTGTCGTTCTGGCAGGTCACCCTAAACTGCGTAATGACCTGCGTCGTCCGACGATGGAGGAAATCGGTTATCGTACCGATATTTTTACGCTGGACGGGATCACCGGCAGCCAGCGCGAATATATCCAGTGGTTGCTGAAAACCAGCACCGGCAAGGGTAAGCCGGAATCTATGGTCACTCCCGTTTTTGCAACACCGATTTTGACGACAAGTTGGCTTGCTTGAATCTATCCGGCGTCTGAATGGGATTTTATTCCCGCGCCTCGATGAGTTCCGCGCCTGATGAACCTCCAGAAAATATACGGCTTCAATGAGCCTTTCCGTTTTACAGGTTCCTCAACAGGCCGGTGGGCCGTTAGTATCATCAATATCAGTATTCGCAAAACCAGATGAATGATTGTTTAAACTGGTGTATTTCTGCCTTTATGCTTCGTAAGTTTGCTGTCGCGCCGTCAGTGCCCAGGCTATTCTGGCCAGCTTGTTTGCCAGAGCACAGGTGACGACAAAGTTGCTTTTCCGACACAACAACTCCCTGACCCAGTCGGCCAACTTGCCAGACTGGTGTTCCAGTTTTTGTATGAATACCCTGGCACACTGAACCAACAAAGTTCGGATCTTTTTGTTGCCCCGCTTGCTAATCCCTAACAATGTCGTCCGACCTCCCGTGCTGTACTGTCGGGGTACCAGCCCTGTTGCCGCCGCAAAGTCACGGCTGCTGGCGTACTGCTTCCCGTCGCCAATCTCAGTTGAAATAGTACTGGCAGTCAGCGTTCCAACGCAGGGAATACTCAGCAAGCGCTGTCCAACCTCATCTTCGTCCAACTTTCGTTTCAACTGAGATTCCAGATCTTTAATCTGCTCAACAAGATAGTGATAATGCTGTTGTAATTTCAGCAGTAACTGGCTGAGATAAAGAGGCAAACTACTGTCCTCAAGAAGGGTACTCAGTCGACTAATAACGGCAGCACCTCGCGGAACGCTGATACCAAATTCCAGCAGAAAAGCATGCATCTGATTAGTTGTTTTCACCTTATCCTGAACCAGGGATTCACGGACACGATGCAGAGCTCGCATTGCCTGCTGAGATTCGGTTCTGGGCTGCACGAAACGCATAGATGGACGTGATGCTGCTTCACAGATAGCTTCAGCATCAACGAAGTCATTTTTGTTGCTTTTAACGAATGGGCGGACAAATTGCGGTGATATCAGCTTTGGAAAATGCCCTAACTCTGCCAGCTTGCGTGCCATAAAGTGAGAACCGCCACAGGCTTCCATCGCGATGGTTGTTGCCGGGCATGTCGCCAGAAATTCGATTAGCTTTGGTCGGGTGAATTTTTTACGGTAAACGGCCTTCCCACGATGATCCTGACAATGAATATGGAAAGAGTTCTTACCCAGATCGATACCAATAAGCGCAATGTTTTCCATGATGGTTCTCCGAATGAAAGCCTGTCCTCAGCATAGTACTGGGAAGGAGGGAGTGACCATCTCATTAGATATTCTGACGACCGAAGCAGTTGACCTGTTGGCGATGAAACTTCGTACACCGCTGCAGGTCCAGTTGCACCTGACGCTGGCGATGGAAGCAGGATACCAGACAGGTGAAAAGCCGATTACCGCCACGCTGGTTGAATCCGTACTGTCACGTCAACTGGATGACCTGGAACCGACACTCACGCGGCATGGTTACCGGCTGAAAGATATGGTGGAGCAGTTTGATGCAAAACCTGCTGAAATCAGGGCATTATTTAACAATCAGTTAGACCCTGCCCGCACAGCCGAGCTACGCGACAGAATGTTGGCGGTCGGCCTACCGATATGACGATGTCTATTTGCAGTTATTGTGAGCCCGGCGGACTGGATTGCGAGTCCGTCTGGCTGATTGCGAGCCCATTGTCACTTAATGTGAGTCGGGGGCGTTTTTCATTTGCAGTTAATGTGAGCCGAAATATGCGCTGATTGCGAGTCGGAGGGATTTCGATTGCGAGCCACTACACATAGGGATTATCAACGCGATGAGAATTTTACTGGTTGAAGATGATCTGATGATCGGCGACGTGGTGGCGAATTCGTTACGCGATGCGTCGTATGCGGTGGACTGGATGAAAAATGGCAATGATGCGCTGGCCAGTTGCTTCGCGCAGCATTATGACATTGTGCTCCTGGATCTTGGGCTGCCGGGACAGGACGGCTTTAGCGTCATGAACGCACTTCGCCGTCAGGGATCATCCGTACCGGTGGTGATTGTCACCGCGCGGGATGCCCTTACGGACAGACTTCACGGCCTCGACAGTGGAGCAGACGATTACCTAATTAAACCGTTCGAGTTCAGCGAACTGCTCGCGCGGATACGCGCTGTTTTGCGACGACATAACGGCAACAGTGATCGATTGCTGAGTAACGGTGTGCTCAGCCTGAACCCGGTCAGTCACGAAGTGTGTTTGTTGGCCAGCGGAGAGAACTTTTTACTTTCGAAGCGCGAGTATGCTCTTCTGGAAGCACTCATGCAGCGCCCCGGCGGTATTCTCTCTCGCAGCGATCTTGAAGACCGTATTTATGGCTGGGGGGATGAGATTGAAAGTAACGCTGTTGAGTATTTCATCCACGCTCTACGTAAAAAGCTCGGCCGGAATGCCATCAAAAATGTCAGGGGGGTCGGATGGCTGGTTTCCAAAAGCGAGTGAAAAACTCTCTGAAGCTACAGCTCTCGGTAGCCCTGAGCGTCGCCATTTTATTTACCGCAGTTATTTCCTGTGGTCTTACCTTCTATTTTGCACTCGACGAAGCCCATGAACTACAGGATGGCACCCTGACCCAAATCGCCAGTGTGATATATGACAACCCTGACTCGCAGACTCTTGTTAAGCAACTGGATGGTGATAATGATTCCCGAGTGGTGGTGGAATTCATATCGGAAAACGGTAATTCCCTGCAGGCCCGCGACCCCACTTTTCAGCTGGAAACGCCCATGCATGAAGGTTTTCAGAACGTAATTTCCGGCGGAGAATCGTATCGTGTATTGGTGCATCGACTTTCACCCACCCAATTGGTCGCCATTGGTCAGCAGCTTGACGTACGCGACGAAATCTCATTTGAAAGCGCACTGCGCACGTTGATCCCGCTCAGTCTGCTGTTGCCGATACTGTTGCTGGTTGCGACTGATCTGATCCGGAAAGCCTTTCGCCCCGTTTCACTCCTTGCCGATGAGGTGCATCAGCGAGATGAACGCAATTTGACGCCGTTCCCTGAAGATGCCATTCCTGATGAAATTCGTCCATTTGTGGGTGGTATCAATAAATTGTTGCACAAAGTTAACGATGCCATGCAGACACAGTCACGTTTTATCGCCGATGCGGCCCATGAGTTACGTACCCCGCTAACGGCATTGTCGCTACAGGCGGAGCGGCTGTCGGCGAGCGAAATGTCGCCCGAAGCGCAATTCCGGCTGAACAGCCTGCAACAAGGGTTAAGCCGAACCAAAAACTTGTTAGAACAGCTGCTTCTGCTTGCCCGCGAACAGCAAAATACGCGGCAAGGAAATAATCAGCCTCTGCTCATTACACAGTTATTCAGGGAGGTGATTGAATCCCTGCATCCACTTGCTCTGGAAAAAAGTATTGATATTGGCGTACTGGAAACTGCCAGTGCGAGTCAGCTGGTTTACACCGATAAATACACACTCACTATTATCGTGAAAAATCTGGTAGAAAACGCAATCCGCTATATACCGGAACACGGACAAATTGATCTCAGCGTGATGGTATCGCAGCACGAAGCGATCATTAAAGTTGAAGATAACGGTCCCGGTATTGCCGCAGAAGAAAGGATGCGCGTGTTCGATGCATTTTATCGCCCTGAAGGCGTGACCCAACCCGGCTCTGGGTTGGGCTTAGCGATAGTCAAAGCATGCGTCACGCGGCTGGGTGGGAAAGTTACTTTAGCCCCTGCCAGCCAGTTTACCTCAGGCGTACTGGTCAGCATTGTCCTGCCACTGCAATCTGCGCGATAAAATGTAGATGAAAATTGTACTCTTACTGGAGATACTTTGCGTTCTGCTGGTGTTTTGCCTGCATCCCGACCTCGGTAAGGATATTGCCTGTTATTTGCATAAGATGATTTTCTACTCTTGCCACAGGTTTACGAGTAGGTGATTTGGGAGGAAGCGTCTTAGCCTTTGAAGTTGGCGCGAAGGAGAGAATGGCACTCCGTGCAACGCATTAATTACCGCGGATATCCGCCATCACCTACTTGCGCCTGTGTGTACCATTTCATCAGCTCTGCAGTTCCCGGCTCGTTTTCGGCGGGGGCCCATGGGGCGGCATCTTGATCAGCAACAGGCTGGTACCTACCGTGTTTTACCTCAAAAATAACGCCGCCTTCATCCAGTGACAATACGGTATGCCAGGTGCCTGCATCCATCTCCAGCACTTTACAGTCCTCACCTAACACGACGCGCTGGGTCAGGTTACCCAGGTCATCAAAGTTCAATACCAAAAAGCGACCGGTAAGGGATGTCAGCAGTTCAAAAGTATGCGGGTGGCGATGAGGGCGAACATAAGTTCCCGGTTCCATAGCAATAGCCAGACGCTGCACCGGGTCGCTCAATTCAGGGTGGAAATTATGATGGGCACGTAAGCGGGGGGAATTTGCGGCTTGTGCGCTTTGCTTGCGTAGGTCGTTGAAAGTAAGTTGTTTCATATTATAAGCCTTATTGCATTCTTGCAGCTTACGGCAACCAGGTTGCCGTAAGGCTTTTTGTTATACTAACAATCGATTAGCCACGGCATTCGCGGAACAAATCGCGGTCAGGATTATAGACGCTGGTGCTTACGTCCCACAGCCCCAAAATCGATGAGAACAGGTTGTCGTGGGAATATGATTTTTTCGCCGCATTATTTTCAAGGCAAGACATGTTGATGTGTTTCCCGGCGATAAAGCCCGGTGACATCCAGACCTGCATCGGAATATGCGTCTGCTGATCCGGTGCCAGTTTGTACGGCGTGCCGTGCAGATATAGCCCGCTTTCGCCCAATGATTCACCATGATCGGACACATAAAGCAGCACGGTGTTGTACTGATCGCTGTAATTTTTTAGCTTTTCAATCATCTCAGCTAATACATAGTCTGTATAACGAAGGGTGTTGTCGTAGGTGTTGACCAATTGTTCCTGAGTACAGTTTTCGATATCGCTACGTGCACATTCGGGCATGAAGTGGCGATGCTCAGCCGGATAACGCAGGTAATAAGTCGGTCCATGGCTGCCAATGATATGGAAGGCGACAAGCTTATCACCTGGCATTTTGGCGATTTCATCATCAAGGTTTTCCAGCATCACCTCGTCATGGCACGTTTTGCCATCGCACAGTTTCGGGTTATCACTAGGCTTAATTTCGACAGTCGGGATGCGGCTACATACGCCTTTACAACCGCCATCGTTCTCTTTCCATAACAGCGAGACACCGGTTTTCTGCACGATGTCGAGGAAATTTTCACTGTTAGATGCTTTTTTACTGTCGTACTCGGTGCGATTCATATTCGAGAACATGCACGGAACGGATATTGCGGTAGCGGTACCGCAGGAATGCATATTTTTAAACGAAATAACGCCGCCGGATTTGCTGGTAAAGGCATTGGTATCACGCGAATAACCGTTCATCGAGAAATTCTGGCTGCGTGCCGTTTCGCCAATCACCAGGAACATCAGCGTGGGTTTTTCGTGAGCGACGACGCGTTTAGCATCATTCCCCAGCGTCTGGAAAGGCACTTTAGTCGTAAAGTACGTATCCTTAACATACTGGAAAGTGCTGTAAGCGTAGTTCGCCGGGATGATCTCTTTATTCAATGTCGAGTTATTGCGGCCGACAGAGGCATAATCCTGATAATAAAGTGCGGCAACACCTGCAATCAAACTCAACGATGCCAGCACGGAGAGCAAACGGTAAGCAATGCCTTTATACCATTTTTCAGGATATTGAATTTTTATTGAAAAAAGGAGGATGGCAGGAAGGATACCGGTAAAGACGAACCATATAATAATTGAGCCATTAAGATAGGAATGCGCTTCCTGGGGGTTAGTTTCAATAATGTTTTGAATCATCGTTTGATCAAACATTACTTTATATTTTAGTGTCGAATAACTGACCAGTGAGCCAGTGATAAACAGTAAAGCAAAGAAAGGTTTCAGCAGAAAACGAACTGAGAAAGGCATAAAAACAACGTTAAGCGCCGCAACCAGAACAAAGGGAATAGAAATGACAAAACCAATTTTGACATGCTCTAAATGCGACAAAATCTCGTAAAAATGCAGCAATATTGGCCAGTTAAGTAAAAACGCAAAGATCATTGCCAGAAGTAAAACCAGCGGAATAACTTTCACCCTGAAAAGTACAGGCATTAACACCTCCGGAAAATAGTAAACCAGTAAAAACATTGATGATAATTACAACAATTCAATCTAATATTATGATTGCCTTATTCGCTGCAAAGCAGAGATTATCATTCTGAAATCTTAGGTTAACCTTAACGAGGCTTTGTTGAATAAATCAGATTTCGGGTAAGTCTCCCCCGTAGCGGGTTGTGTTTTCAGGCAATACGCACGCTTTCAGGCATACCTGCTTTCGTCATTTTGTTCAGCGCTCGTACCAGGGCCATAGCCTCCGCAACCTGACCATCGTAGTCACGCAGCGTCAGTGAACCCCCGAACAGCTGTTTTACCCGGTACATCGCCGTTTCCGCTATCGAGCGACGGTTGTAATCTGTTGTCCATTTCCACCGCGCATTACTCCCGGTCATTCGCTGATTAGCCACTGCACGGTTACGGTCTGCATATTCACCGGGCCAGTAACCCGCACCTTTTCGGGGAGGGATAAGCGCGCTGATTTTCTTATGCCGCAGTTCATCGTGACATAGCCGGGTATCGTAAGCGCCATCGGCGGCGGCTGACCTGATTTTCCGGTGGGTTTGCCGGATTAACCCGGGGAAGGCCTCTGAGTCCGTAACGTTGTTCAGCGACAGGTCAGCGCAGATGATTTCATGTGTTTTACTGTCAACGGCGAGATGCAGCTTACGCCAGATACGGCGGCGTTCCTGGCCATGCTTTTTGACTTTCCACTCGCCTTCACCGAAGACCTTCAGCCCGGTGGAATCAATTACCAGGTGTGCGATTTCACCCCGGGTGGGCGTTTTGAAACTGACATTAACCGACTTTGCCCGCCTGCTGACACAGCTGTAATCCGGGCAGCGTAGCGGAACGTTCATCAGAGAAAAAATGGAATCAATAAAGCCCTGCGCAGCGCGCAGGGTCAGCCTGAATACGCGTTTAATGACCAGCACAGTCGTGATGGCAAGGTCAGAATAGCGCTGAGGTCTGCCTCGTGAAGAAGGCGCTGCCGACTCATACCAGGCCTGAATAGCTTCATCATCCAGCCAGAAAGTTATGGAGCCACGGTTGATGAGGGCTTTATTGTAGGTGGGCCAGTTGGTGATTTTGAACTTTTGCTTTGCCACGGAACGGTCTGCGTTGTCGGGAAGATGCGTGATCTGATCCTTCAACTCAGCAAAAGTTCGATTTATTCAACAAAGCCGCGGTGATGCTTACGGTATGGTGGTTATCAAGTTTTATCCTGATTAGCACCCTTAATGGCTATTTCGATAATCAGGACCGCGATTTTCTGACAGGTAAACTTCAGCTCACCGAAGAGTTTCTTAAAACAGAGACGTTCCGGAACAAAACGGATATTAAGTCATTATCAGAAAAAATAAACGATGCGATGGTAGGGCACAATGGTTTATTCATTTCTATAAAAAACATGGAAAATGAAAAAATTGTTGAACTCTATGCCAAAAATTCTGTTGTTCCAGCGGTCCTGCTTAATAAGTCGGGTGATATTCTCGACTATATGATCCAGACGGAAGAAAATAACACCGTGTACCGCAGTATCTCGCGGCGGGTTGCCGTGACGCCGGAACAGGGTAAAAGCAAACATGTCATCATTACGGTTGCCACGGATACTGGGTATCACACCCTGTTTATGGATAAGCTCAGTACCTGGCTGTTCTGGTTCAATATCGGTCTGGTCTTTATTTCTGTTTTTCTGGGCTGGCTGACCACACGTATTGGTCTGAAACCGCTACGGGAAATGACCAGTCTGGCTTCCTCCATGACCGTACACAGCCTGGATCAGCGTCTTAATCCCGATTTGGCTCCGCCGGAAATTTCTGAGACCATGCAGGAGTTCAATAACATGTTCGATCGCCTGGAGGGGTCATTCCGGAAACTGTCAGATTTCTCGTCTGACATCGCGCATGAGCTGCGCACACCGGTCAGTAATCTGATGATGCAGACGCAGTTTGCACTGGCTAAGGAAAGGGATGTTTCGCATTACCGCGAAATCTTATTCGCTTACCTGGAAGAACTGAAAAGGTTGTCACGAATGACCAGTGATATGCTTTTTCTGGCACGTTCAGAGCATGGTCTGCTGCAGCTGGATAAACATGATGTGGATCTGGCCGCCGAACTGAATGAATTACGTGAGCTGTTCGAGCCTCTGGCAGACGAAACAGGAAAGACAATCACCGTTGAAGGAGAGGGCGTTGTTGCCGGAGACAGCGATATGCTGCGACGTGCTTTCAGTAACCTGCTTTCCAATGCAATCAAGTATTCTCCCGATAACACCTGTACAGCGATACACCTTGAGCGTGACAGTGACTGTGTGAACGTGATGATTACGAATACGATGTCCGGCCAGGTTCCCGCTAATCTGGAACGTTTGTTTGATCGGTTCTATCGAGCTGATTCATCAAGGGTCCACAACACGGAAGGCGCGGGGCTGGGATTATCAATTACAAGGTCGATCATTCATGCTCATGGCGGCGAGCTGTCAGCAGAACAGCAGGGGCGGGAAATTGTGTTCAGTGTGCGCCTGTTAATGGATTAATCCCGTTCTTCAGGAGAAACCTGGAAGGTGACAAAATTGTCATCATTCAGTCACGCGATAAACAGAGGCGGTTTTTTATAATCATACATAAATCAGGAGCAGAGTGATAACGCAATCGCCTGGTTCCTGGAGTGATGAATAACCCGCCCTGAGATCAAATGCTTTCTCTGTTATAAGCCGTTGATTGTTTGGGTATGAAAACACCGGAGACCCAACCATGAAAAAGATCCTTGTATCATTTGTTGCCATTATGGCTGTCGCTTCATCCGCCATGGCTGCAGAGACAATGAACATGCATGACCAGGTAAATAATGCCCAGGCACCCGCCCATCAGATGCAGTCAACCTCTGAAAAAAGCGCTGTTCAGGGAGACAGTATGACAATGATGGATATGAGCGGACACGATCAGGCTGCAATGTCCCATGAAATGATGCAAAACGGCAACGCTTCTGCCCACCAGGACATGGCGGAGATGCATAAAAAAATGATGAAAGGCAAACCAGGGGCCACCAACGAATCAGCAACGTCATTTTCAGAAATGAACGAGCATGAAAAAGCCGCTGTTGTGCACGAGAAGGCGAATAATGGTCAGTCTTCCGTTATTCATCAGCAGCAGGCTGAAAAGCATCGCAGCCAGATCACCCAGAATTAACCCGCAGCTCCACTTGTTAGACCCTCATTTAACGCCGAAGTCACTGGCTTACGCTCCCGTCCGGGAGCGTTTTTTTTATTCTTTCATTTATCATTGAGTCTTATGGGAATGGATTTAATCAGTTACTTAATCCCTGCCTCAGCAACAAGTCCCGGAAAGAGCAGCTTTATATTCCGGGTTTTTCTGCTCATAACCTCAACGGTGGCGCTTAGGATGTACTTTGTAAGTACCCAGAGTGTGTGTCATCAGTACCGGTGTTAATGCACCAGCCCATTCCAGCCATGTATACCCATGTAAATCCCAACAGCAGCAATCAGGGCGCTTGAAATATAGGGGGCTCTTCTGGCGATGGTATTGAAGCCACTCCAGCGTTTGGCGACCTGACGAACGCTGATCGCCGCACCCACTCCAACCGTTACGAGGGTCAATGCCAGGCCGATACTGAAACAAACAACCAGTGTGGCACCCAGCGTAAGCGCTTTAAGCTGAAGGCAGATCAACAATACAGTTATAGCTGCCGGGCAAGGGATAAGCCCTCCTGTCAGTCCAAATATCAGGATTTGCCCGTTGGTTACTTCTTTCCCGTCGAAGCGGCGTTTTATGTCATTGGCATGAGCCAGTTCGTGAGCGTCCTGATACTCTTTCGAATTCACATCCAGCCCATCAAGCTCAGAGTGGTCATGGTCATGGTCGTGTTCAGCGAACGCCACATCATAGTCATGGACATGACCACGATGTCCCAGAGACAGACGTACGTTGAAACTGTGAGGCTCAGGGATGGGAGATGTTGACTCCAGATAATCACCATGATCAACAAATTCAAAAGTCTGAGAGATCGTACTGTTTTCCCGAAGTGTGGTTAATGAGATATCTTCAGAAGCCCATCTTTGGCCACTAAGAGTGCGTAGCCGCCAGTGGGGAAGTTGTCCTTCTTCAAAAATGGACAGTTCAACTTTTCCATGGCCAGTATCGATCAACCTTGTTTCGTCATGGTGATGATGTTCATTCTCCTGCATTCCCTCCAGCCAGTTTTTCTCACCGCTCCAGGTTCGCCAGAACATCCAAAAAGCCGTACCAAGGATGATCACTGAAGAGACCATCTGTAGCCAGGGTTCGGCTGATTCTGCGGTAAATTTATTACTGATATACATCCCTCCAAAAGCAATCAGCCATACGACTGCAGTGTGCGACAATGTTGCCGCGACACCCAGCATCACGGCCTGACGTACGGTGCCTTTTATAGCAATGATGAATGCTGCCATCATTGTTTTGGAGTGCCCGGGCTCCAGTCCATGAAGCGCGCCAAGCAGAATGGCGCTGGGGATGAAAAACCATGCGTTGCCTTGCTGAAGAAGTGTCGTAAATTCGTTCATGAGAATCATTCTTGGTTATTAAGTGTAGGCCGGATTCTACTCCCCCCAGTAAAATATACTACCCCCCAGTAGAATAACGCTGGTATAGTTACATAAAATATCCAGGAGAGTGAGAGCCCACATGTCACATACCATCCGCGATAAACAAAAACTGAAAGCACGTACAAGCAAGATCCAGGGGCAGGTTGCTGCGCTGAAAAAAATGCTTGATGAACCTCACGAATGTGCCGCTGTACTGCAACAAATAGCCGCCATACGTGGTGCCGTGAATGGTTTATTGCGTGAAGTGATTAAAGGACATTTGACTGAACATATTGTTCATGAAAGTGAAGAACAGAAACGAGAAGAAGACCTGGACGTTGTGCTGAAGGTTCTGGATTCTTACATCAAGTGACAGTTTGGCTAAAAGCCCTGAGCATTAATTTATCTAAATAACACGTTATCAAGTGACGGTTTTGGGCTGTTTGTAGCGGCATAGTGAGTTTGTTTAATCAATGAGCTTTAAGATGCCCCCCTTCATGCAAGGCAACGCGTACATTTCTGGTACATCTACTTCCCTTACTTTGCTCAGGGCAACCCACATTGTTAAAGCCTCTACTCGCTGACCATCAAAATCACCCAACGTCAGATAATGGAAAAAAATTTTGGATGACATTTTGAAACGTGTCCTCTGCTGTGAACGTCGAGAGATGCTACGCGAGAAAGGAGATGACCTACTTAGTATCCTGTTAAGTAGGTCTATCTGAAGAAGTAGACAACTTTAAAGTCTTTTTCATGTTAAAGGAGACAACTTTAATGTCTGTGTACAGCAGTGATGATGGGAACAGACTATCCTCATTATCTTGTCGCAGATATCAATCCAGATTTAATTAATCTGTATCGTTCTATTGCAGAAGATACAGAAAACTTTATTAATCTTGCTAAGGCGGTTTTTGAAAGTTTTATTGTCGCTGAAAATTATTATCGTGTGCGTGAAGCTTTTAACCACGATCCGCAATTAGACAGACTGCACCGTGCCGTTTATTTTCTTTATCTAAACCGCCATTGTTATCGTGGATTATGCCGCTACAACCTAAGCGGTGTATTCAACGTCCCTTTCGGTAATTATAAAAAGCCGTATTTCCCTGAGAGTGAAATCCGCGCATTTGCTGAGAAAGCGAAGCGTGCCACCTTTGTTTGCGCTAACTACGAAGAAACGTTGGCTTTGTTGCAGACGGGCGATGTGATTTATTGCGACCCTCCTTATGACGGGACTTTTAGTAATTACCACACTGCCGGATTTACAGAGGACGATCAATATCGTCTGGCATCTATTCTTGAGCGCCGCTCATCAGAGGGCTTTTCGGTCATTGTTTCAAACAGCGATACCCCGCTTACACGCTCCCTATACCGAAACTTCATCCATCACCGCCTCACCGCAAATCGCAATATGGGTATTGCGGCCGGTGATGGTAAGTCCGCAGTGGAAATCATCGCTACTTCTAAATCTTCTAACTGGTTCGGATTTGATCCGGCAGTCGGTAATGACCGCACCGCGAAGTATGAGGTGCAGGCGTGAGCGCGTGGGCCTATTACAACGAATTCGATCCGTTCGCCGCTGAGCGGCTGCGTGTGCATATGGCCGCTGGCCGCATTATGCCTGGCATTGTTGATGAAAGGAGTATTGAAGATGTACGACCCGATGACCTTAGAGAGTTTACGCAGGTCCACTTCTTTGCAGGGATTGGCGTTTGGTCCTATGCCCTGCGACGCGCAGGATGGCCCGATGCAAGCCCTGTCTGGACAGGCTCCTGCCCATGCCAGCCTTTCAGCGCGGCAGGCCAGGGAAAAGGGTTTGCTGACGAGCGGCATCTATGGCCCGCCATGCATTGGCTGGTCGGGCAGTGTCGCCCTGTCATTGTCTTTGGCGAACAATCTGCAAGCTCTGACGCGAACAGCTGGATCGACCTTGTACAAGCTGATGTGGAAGCCATGGGCTATGCCTTCGGGGCGTGTGCGTTTCCGGCTGCGAGCGTCGGTGCTCCGAATATCAGAGATAGAGCTTACTGGGTGGCCGACTCCAGCAGCCAACGAATTCTTGCCGAAGAACTTAGAAATGTTGGAGTCGAGAAGGGCGCGCCTTGCGGCAAAGAACGGGAACAACGGCTTTGGGCTGAGTTTGGGGCAAGCAGCGGCGCTTTTAGCGGGATGGCCGACACCAACAGCCAGCAACGTGAAAAATGCTTATCAGGATGCCGACAAGGTAATTGCGAGGAAAGCAGCTGGCAGGCAATCCAATCTCCAGGATTTTGCGACCCTCGCGGGATGGCCGACGCCAACAGCATCAGATTGCAAGGGTGGTTATCAGGGAGGAAGAGTGCGCAATGGGAAGCTTTCAATCGACAGATTGGACGTGGTGGCGCAGATAGCGGGACCAGCCCGGTTAACGGCTTCTGGCGAACTGCTGACTGGCTCCTGTGCAGAGATGGTAAGTGGCGGCCAGTTAAACCCGGCCTTAAGCCTCTGGTTAATGGGGCTGCCTCAAGAGTGGGACGAATTCGATCATATGGAAATGCCTTAAACGCTGAGGCTGCAACGGCGTTTGTTCGTGCTTACATGATGGGGTGTCAGAATGTCTGACACCGTTTTCCCCTACGCTTGGAATGCCCCGCGTCCTGCAATTGGCGGTTTTAAGCAAGCCGATGCGGCGCCGGGGATCATGTATCTGACGCCGGACGGCAACCGCAAGCGTTTGTCGATTGCCGAGCTGGCAGAAACGGATGAAGCTCCAGACCGGAGCCGGGCGGTTCGTCGTCGCCTGGCTTCGCTGCCTCATTTTGTCCGCCGTATGTATGCTCAAAAACTTGAACAGGTAGACCGTAAAGGCAAGCAAGCGGCTGATGCCTGGCTTATCAATACCTTTGAGCGATTCGTTCTGAGTCGTATAGATCAGGTCAATGAGCAGTATCTGCCGCAGGGGGTGATGCCTGCGGCTTTGTTGCCTCTGCGTGAACAATTCTGGCGCCTGCTTTGGGCTGGAAAAAAAGAGCTGAAACGACTGGCGCATAACCTTGCTGATCTGTTGGGTAGCGAGTTTAACCGCGAGTTTGATTTCCAGGTGGCCCGCACGTCCGATCCCCATTTCGCCACCCTGTCAGGTTACGGCCGCATGGGATTTCTTGCCAATCACCTCAAAACGCCGGTTCCGTGCTGGACGGCCTACTGCAAAGAAGAACTGGAGGCGGAAGACGCACTGAAAGCAGTGGCCCGCCTACAGTCTCCGCAGTGGTGGCTAAATCGTCTGCGCCGTATGCATGCTCGCTGGCGTGAGCATTTGATGGTTGCTGCCGGGTATGTTCACAAAAAATCTGCACCGTACTGCAGTGATCCATGTTTGCAGGAGTGGACGGCTCAAAAGAAAGCCAACCGCGAATTTCTGAAAGCGATGGAGCTGGAAGATGAGGACACCGGAGAACGTGTATCGCTGATTGATAAAGTGGCCGGCAGCGTTGCCAGCCCAGCCAACCGACGCCGTGAACTGATGGCGCGTATGCGCGGGTTCGAAGATTTAGCGAATGAGGCCGGGCTGGCCGGGGCATTCTTCACGCTTACCGCTCCATCCAGATATCACTCAATGCAGTACGACGGGCGCCGGAACAACAAATACAGCGGCGCGTCACCGCGTGAAACGCAGAAATATCTTTGCAAAGTATGGGCGCGCACGCGTGCGGCCTGGCTGCGCAATGGTATTCGCGTGTTTGGTTTCCGTGTTGTCGAGCCTCACCACGATGAAACCCCACACTGGCACCTCTTGCTTTTCATGCGCCCGGAGCATATCGAACCAGCAACAGCGATCTTTCGTAAGCACGCCATGCGTGAGGATGGAAATGAGCCTGGCGCCGCTGAAAACCGCTTCGAAATGAAACCCATCGAGAAAGAGAAGGGCAGCGCAACGGGCTATATCGCCAAATACATTTCAAAAAATATTGATGGCTATCAGCTTGATGACGATCTGGATGATGAAACCGGCAAGCCTCTGAAAGAGATGGCGCGCCGTGTAAGTGCCTGGGCGTCTCGCTGGGCGATCCGTCAGTTCCAGCAGATAGGCGGCGCGCCGGTAACTGTGTGGCGTGAATTGCGTCGCCTCGGTGATCGTGAGCTGGTCCTGCACCCCGAAATTGAGCCAGTGCGTCAGGCCGCCGACAGCAGCTCGTGGGGTTTGTACGTGAGTGCTCAGGGTGGCCCGCTGGTTCCCCGTGATCTCCTGCGCGTGCGCCTCAGCTATGAAGTCACCGAAAACGGCAACCTTTACGGGGATGACGTCTCCAAAATTTCCGGCGTTTACTCCCCGATCCGTGGGCCGGAATCGCTAATTCATACGCGCACTACCAAATACAAAATTGTGCCGAAACGTCAGACCGACGGCGTTTCAGGTTTTGACCTTGATTTTTCAGGCGGCCCCGCCGCCCCTCGGAGTTCTGTCAATAACTGTACGCGGGAGCCGCGGGAGGTTGAAAAACGCGCCGATCCTGGCGGCACGGTCATTAATGACTGTGCCAGCTGGGCGGATATTTGCTCTTTATCCCGGAAAGAAAAACGAGTGATAGCGCAGCGGCTGAGCGACGCGGCAAGGGTAACTAACAAGCGCGTCAAAGTGAGGCCAAAAGCCAGCCCTATGACGGAGCAGGAAAAGCAAATTAGTGAGCTGCTGTCTCTGCGTGGAGTGGATGCCAGTGCCGGAATGGTCCGTTCGTTGATTTCTGGCGCGGTGGTTGCCTTTGGCGATCAGGTGTTAACGGTTGAAGAAGGCCGCCTTACTGTCCGAAACCGTACTGCGGCAGGTGTTCAACGTCTGCCGTCCCAGATTGTGGAGATTAAACAGCAGGCGGATGACCTTTTGAACCGAATGAAGCGTGCATTTTCAGCGCGTGAATAGCCCGTGATCAACATGGTCAGGTCTGACGGTGTGGTACCGCGTTCCGTCATTCACCGTCAGAAATGACAGTGCTGGCCATTCATCGAGTAACGTCATTTTCGACTGTGCTGCAGGTGAATTAAAACGAAATCAGGAGTTGAGGAAAACAGTAATGACCTATCTGGGAAGCAAGGCCGCAAGCGGTGTTTTTCAAAAGATTATTGCGGAAATGCCGCCGCATGATACCTACATTGAGACGCACCTGGGCGGTGGCGCTGTTATGTTGCGTAAACCACCGGCCCGCCGCAATTGGGGCATTGATATTGATCCCCTGACGGTTGAGGCGTTCTGCCAGGGCAATGCTGATTTCCTTGATACCGTGGGCGATAGCCTTTTTATCGATGTTGCCGATGCGGTGCAGTTTTTAAGGGGCTTCAATTTTTCCTCCGCCGGGCGTGTGCTGGTTTACTCAGACCCTCCCTATCTGCATGAAACGCGCACCAGTGCCGCGCGTTATCGCAATGAATATACCGTTGCCGATCATGAGCGGCTGCTGGCCTGCCTTAAAAGCCTGCCAAAAAATGTCAGTGTGATTTTGTCCGGCTACCCATCAGCGCTTTATGACGAACTGTTAACGGGCTGGCGCCAAAAAGAATTTCAGGCCATGACTCGCGGCGGTGTGCGCACAGAGAAAATCTGGATGAATTACCCGGAGGGGCGAGCCTACTCGCACACTTTTGCGGGTAAGGATTACAACGACAGGGAGCGCATCAAACGCAAGGCGAAGCGCTGGCGCGAAAAGTTCGCAGCTTTGCCCCATGCCGAGCGGCTGGCAATAATGACGGCGCTGAGTGAAGTTAATGATTAACCTCAGCAAACAGACTCATCTGATTGATTGATAAAAAATATTTTACAACCCCGAAATCCTCCTATACTGTATATATAAACAGTGGATATGCATACAGTCATCAGCATCTCTTCCTGGGGATGCTGGTTGGTTTATCCCGTAGTGAGGATAGGAGGGAAAATGCAGGACTATCTTTTGGAGTCGTTGAAACTCCAGCGTATTGATTTCTTTATCAAGCTTGTAGCGGCTAGTGAGTGTAGCGAAGAAGAGAAACGCCTTGCGATCCAGTGGGTGTCGGAACTGACGGACGAGCTGATGGCGAAAATTCGTAACCATGATTACGGTCAGGCAATGGACGTTATCAACTAAAGGGGGCTTTATGCGCATTGAAATAATGATCGATAAAGAGCAGAAGATAAGCCAGGCAACACTGGAAGCCCTTGAATCCGAGCTTTACCGAAATTTGCACCCTCTCTATCCAAAAACGGCAATCCGCATACGTAAGGGAAGCGCTAACGGCCTGGAGCTGAGCGGCTTAAAACTGGACGAAGATAAAAAGCGGGTAATGGAGATTTTACAGCAGGTCTGGGAGGACGATAGCTGGTTGCACTAATAAACATTGCTGGCGTCAAGATTGATTATGGCGCCAGCATGGTGAACAACACCCAATGTAATGCGTTATGATTTTTATTTTGATGGAATTTTGTGCTGATTTATTGATTTTAATGGAATTAAAATCCATTAAAGTGATTTGGTGTATAATTTGATGGTGTTTTTTGCTGATTGGATTCTTTTTTGGATGTTTGGTGAGCATGTTTACATTTTTGATATTGATTCGCTGAAATCACGCACCTATAATTCGCGCGCCGCCAATCATGTATCTTCATTACAATTCATAGCTATTCATGGCTATTGATTAGCATTGACGATACTGAACTGGTCGGTTAGTCTCAAAGTAGACGACATGATCGTCTGCGTAAGATGTAACGCCGAAGAGGCGTAACTCATCTAAGGAGGTTTTATGTATAACCCGATTTGTATCGTTAATGAATTTATTGAGCGAGCAAAGAAAAAGGGGACTGACCTCACTCACATGCAGGCCCAGAAACTGCTGTACATAGCTCATGGCTATAGCTTAGCGTTTCTAAATGAGCCTTTGCTTGAAGAACCCGTGTGTGCGTGGAGGTATGGTCCGGTCATACCGTCCGTGTATTATGCTCTGCGTCACAATCGTTCTGAACCGATTGCAGATAAGGCACCGACAACTGCAATTGAAACAGAAACCTTAGATAGCAAAACAGCTTCTTTGCTTGATATGGTTTACGAAACTTATGGCAAGCTTTCTGGAGTTGTTCTCTCTGAGTTTACACACCGTCCGGGTACACCTTGGTATCAAGCCATGGTCAAGAGAGAGAATATAATCAGTGACGCAAGTATCAAAGATTACTATCTAAAACTGATAAAGCGTGACCCGGTTTGCAACGGATTGTAAGTACAGGTTATTATTGACCCCGCTCAATAGCGGGGTTTTTTATGTCCATTGATAACGATCTGTTCGAAAGCATACTTAGAGGCGCTATTAGCGCTAATATTGACGATCTTGTTAAAACTATCACTGCCACTGAGCCTCAACAGCCTTCTAAAGATTCCCCGCAAGAAGAAGATGATGATGTGGGAGATGATAAAGCTCAAAAAGAGGCGCAAGCCTTTGATACTCCTACTGATGATGAGCATGAGGAACTTCAAGCATTAGGCTATTGGAGTTTGTCGCATCAAAGACAAGTTGATTCCTTGACTATACAAAAGTCTAAAGAAGAAATTGTTCGGATTAGTTGCGAAAATGACGAGTTGCGAGCAAAAACAAAGAATAACCATGCTATGGCTAGAGGGCGACGTATCGATAATCGGTTACGTTTGCAGATGGCTGCTGCTACGTTCCGTTTCATGCAATACTGGTGTTGCTTTGTTGCATTAGTGGTCTTCATTTACGTAGCAAAAAATGACGGTAATCCCCCCAGTGAAGTAATAATTGCTCTCCTTGGAACAAGCACGATTAGCATTGTTGGTTTGGTTGGTTTTGTGGTCAGTGGATTATTTAAAAGTAATAAAGATAAAGAGTAGTCATGCATGACTATGGTGCATGAATCCGCATGATCGTTTGAGGATCGTTCTAGATGAGGCCCGCCAGCAATGGCGGGCTTTTGCTTATGTCATGCAGGCGCATGAAAACCGCTACATAAAGTGGGCAGGCGTGGCGGGGCTACGAGCGCGCATTAAAGGCCGAAAACTCGGGCGGGAGGTGCATCTTCAAAGGCTTCGAGTTGTTAGTTTAGAAAGATATATTTGAGGACATGAAGCGAAGCTTCTAACTGTTGCTGGGGTAGGTAGGCTGCAACGTATTATTGTGACGATGTTAACTTGCAGAAAAATTTTAGGAGAAGTAACTTGTGAGATAGCATCTAACAAATTCAAGAAGGGTTGTATATGTCACCAAAGGTTTTCATATCATATAGCTGGAGTAGTCCTGCTCATAAAGAAAGAGTTAAAGCAATAGCTGATAGGCTCTTGGGCGATGGGGTTGATGTCATCTTAGATATATACGATTTAAAAGAGGGTCATGATAAAAATGCATTTATGGAAAAGATGGTGGTTGATAAAACGATCACCAACGTGCTTGTAATGTGCGACTCAGTGTATGCTGAAAAAGCAGATAATAAACAAAGTGGGGTAGGTACTGAATCACAAATAATTTCACAACATGTTTATACTAAAGTCGAACAATCAAAATTCATTCCAATAGTCTGTGAGTTTGATGAAAATTCAGAACCATACCTTCCAGTCTTTATGAGGTCTTTAATTTGGATTGATTTGTCAACCCCTGAAAAAGAAAATCATAATTGGGAACGACTTGTTCGTCTTCTCAATGGTAAACCGGCTGATATAAAGCCTAAACTAGGTAAAAAGCCTAGCTATTTAGAAAGCGGTACTTATGAACCAGTTAGTGAACCCCGTGCAAAATTGAATAGTTTAAAGCAAGCTATTCTACAAGGCAGAACTGGTGTAAATTTTTTTCGTAGGGATTTTATAAGTGCGGTTGTAATTTATCTTGATGGAATGAGAATTAGAACGCGACCTGAGTCTGATGATGTGGTTTCGATGGGTAAAAAAATAATCAGTGATATTGCAGCAATGAAGCCAGTAAGAGACTATATATGTGAATGGGTAACTCTGGAGGCCGAATTTACTGATTCAAAAGAATTTTCAAATGAATTGATTAAGTTTTTAGAACAAATACTTTTACTTAAGGAAGTTCCTAGTAATATAAGTTCATGGTCATCAAACTGGTATGATGCACAAAAAGTTTTTGCATTGGAAATATTTTTGTACATTGTTGCAATACTAATCAATTTGGGTAAGTATCATTTAATTAGGAATGTGTTATCTGCTCGATATCTTTCGGGGGATAGACAATTGCCGCCAGAATTTAGATTTGTTTCTATTGATGCTTTTTTGGGAGCGTCAGAAACCTTGCAGGCCGGTTTTGATGAAGATTCTAAATATTACTCTCCTGTGGCTGAACTTATAAAAAGAAACGCTGATCGGAGCGATGTATTGTTTGCCGATCTTATACAGGCGGATCTGTTGGTGTTGTTTTATTCGTTTTGCAATTCAGGTGTGTATTGGTATCCAAATACTATTTATTATGCAAGTTATGGATACAAGCCAGAACTCTTTATAAGAGCGACCCAGCGTGAATATTTCTTACATCTAGCCATGATTGCTGGAATACAATCGGTACAGGAAATTAAAGAGAAAGTAAAGGCTGGAGCAGAAAGAATGAATGGCTCTAGCTTCAGTTATGGTCGTATGGGAAATGATTTTTGCTCCATGATGAATATTGAAAGTCTTGATTCAATCAAATAATTTAAAGGAGCCGCTCTTGAAGCGGCTTTTTTTATTCGACATCATTCAGCATGTAGGGAGCGAATGTAATAATTTCATCATCAAGCCAATCATTAAGCTCCTGCAGACGCTTCTGAAGTGGTGTCAGTTCGTTGCGAACGAAAACGCGCGCCGCTTTTTCAACATCACCAAACCCGCCGGTATTTGTCGGAATAATCCCCATCAGCTGCGGAGGCACACGGTGCGCTGCCAGCATGTCATCACGGCTCACATTCTTGATGTTAAGAAACTCATCTTTCGCTGCGACTTCTGACAGCGGGATGATCTGAATGCCGTCTTTCTTGCCGTTCGGACTGTACATAAACAGGTTGCGGAAGTTGCCTGGCCCTTTCGATTTTTTCAGCGCTTCGCGTATGTTGTCCACGTCTTTCTGATCGGCGGCGGGGTCGCTCATGTACATGATGAAACCAGCATGGCTCCCGTTAAGGTAATATTTACGGCGAAACAGCGTGGCCGATTCATTCAGCAGGGCGGAGGGAATGGCGGAGAGGTATTCCGGCATCCCGTATAGCTCCTGGTTAACGTCGGGTTCCATCAGGTGAAACACTCTTCCCTCATCGAACTGATAGGGCTGCGAGTTGTAGCCATACTGTGCAAACCAGTAGGTGTCCGGGTCAATGCCACGACGGGTGTATTTGGCAAGCGAGGCGCGCAGCTCCATGATCTGGCCTAAACGGTTCAAGCGTTTTTCCAGATAGGCATTACCGAATACCAGAAAGTCCTGGGCGAACCGGGAAAAGGCTTGTTTAGACAGCCAACGGTGAGGGATGAAGGTACTGGTAAGAATATTGCGTTTTACCTGAATAGCGCTGGAGTGATGCACGGCGGCGCGGTAAGTTCGCGCCAGGCCATCCATGCTGATCGGTGGTTCGTACCAGCGGTCCACCTGCACGCACTCCAGGTAATCAAATAACTCCCTGCGGTCCATCACGGGGATCGGATCGCCAAACGTAAACGCCTCCGCATGTGCATTACTGACCATGTTGGCCGTATCGGTGGCGGTCTGGCCGCGTGGTGCCTTGCTGCGGTTTTTGCGGTTAGCCATTAAAAAATCTCCACGATGTTGCTGGTACTGGCGGAAGCTCCTGCCAGTGGTTCGTTATAAAGTGCGTGCATGGTTGCCCAGGCTAAATCCGCGTGACTGGCTTCCTCTGTGCGAGCTGCTTCGTAGGTTGGCCGGTTGCCGCTGGCGGTGGTTGAACGGCGAATGGACATAAAGGACTGCGCGATATCCAGCATCCCCGCGTCAAATTCCAGACGGCGCCCGCTGATGATGTCGTAGGCTTTAAGCACCAGGGCATTTTTAACGGTCGGGTTGTAGACAAACTCACGCGCAGCAGGGAAGAACTGCTTAACCGTTTTGTAAACGCCATCGCCAACGCCGGTCGAGTCAATGCCGATGTAGGTCACGTTGTAGCGTCTGGTGATTTCCTCAATCGCTGAGGCTTGGGCGCGAAAGTCCATCCCACGCCACTGGTGACGCTCAAGGATGCGGAATTTACCGCCGGGGACGACGGGAGGCGCAATGACCACGCAACCGGCGCTGTCACCGTTCTGCGTTCCTTTTGCCGGGTCATAGCCGATCCAGACAGGGTGGTATGCAAACGGACGCAGTAAAAGCGGTTCGAAATCGTCCCACACATCCCAGCTGTCAACCATGCAGGACTGCAGCAACGCCAGCGGGAACACGGACGCCAGGTCGTCAACGAACTGACACATCAGCAAGTTGTTGTATTCGTCCGGGCTGTACTCCAGGCGCAGCTGGTCCAGGTCGAAAAGATTACACCCGCCGTTTACGGCATCTTCAATGGTGACTATCTGGCGGTACTGGCCGTCAGGGCATAAAACGCCGTGCGCCAGGCTACTGTGAGAAATGTCAAATTCTACCCTGTCGGCTTTCGGGCGCCCTTTATTGAACAGGGCGCCAGACCAGAACGGGTAGGCGCTGTGCGTCAGGCTGGAAGGGGTAGAGAAATAGGTCTGACGCCATTTTTTGTGCAGCGCCATACCGGAGGCCACCTTGCGCAGCTCCTGGAATTTCGGTATCCAGAAATACTCATCAAGATACAGATTGCCGTGATAGCTCTGCGCGGTACGGGCATTTGTACCGAGGAAGTAAAGACACGCGCCGTTAGGCAGCACCATCGGATCGCCTTTCAGTTCAACGTCCACCTCTTTTGCAAAGTCGATGATGTACTGTTTAAAAACGTGCGCCTGAGCTTTACTCGCTGACAGAAAGATTTGATTTCGGCCCGTGGTCAGGGCGTCTATCAACGCTTCACGGGCGAAATAGTAGGTTGCACCGATCTGGCGTGACTTTAAGAGGTTGCGGATACGGTGTTTGATGCCAGCGTCCCACCAGTGGCGCTGGTACTCGAACATACCGGCGCGGAAAATCTCTTCCAGCTTTTCGATCTGCTCGTCGGTAAACAGGTTTTTTTCCGGCGGCTTGCGCGGACCTTTATTGCGGTTCGCCACGTTCGGATTCAGGTCTGCTTCATTCCCGCCATTGTTAAATTTGCCGATCCTGGCCTGTCGTTCGGACTGACGCGCCAGCAGGTCAATTTCTTTAAAGTCCTTTCCTTCCTTCTGCTCCTTCATGACGAGCTGGCAGTAACGTGCGGCGGTGGTGAGCTGCATCTGATCCAGTGGGCCATATTCGCCCCACTTATCGCGTTTTTTCCAGCTGTGAACGGTTGCAACTTTCTCGCCCAGCATTTCAGCAATGCGGGCTACGCAGTATCCCTGAAAGTACATCAGCATTGCCTGACGACGGGGATCGAGGTCTGCGGGGGTTAGTGTTGTCATGGCACAAACATACGGCCTCAAATCAGCACTTTCCCCGGCTTCGCATTGTGTGGGAGTTCGCACAAGCTCAACGCGTTGTTTACACGCGCCCATCACCGCAAACATAAGGCTCTGAACGTGTTACGAACTAACTAACCGGAGCCGGACCGATGGCAAAAAAATCTAAGCGTTTTCGTATTGGGGTCGAAGGGGCCACTACTGACGGGCGCGTTATTGAGCGTGAATGGCTCACCCAGATGGCAGCGAGCTATAACCCGCAGGTATACACCGCGCTGATCAATATGGAGCACATCAAGGGCTTTACTCCTGATGGGCCCTTCCGTCGTTTTGGCATGGTGGAAAAGCTGGAAGCGGAAGAAATTACCGAAGGGGCATTGTCCGGGAAAATGGCGCTGTATGGCTGGATTGCCCCGACTGACGATCTGGTCACGATGACCAGCAACTGGCAGAAGCTTTTCACCTCAATGGAAGTTAACACCAGCTTTGCCGATACCGGCTCCGCTTATCTGGTTGGCCTGGCGATTACTGACGATCCCGCAAGCCTCGGCACTGAAATGCTGCAGTTCAGCGCCAGCGCAGAACATAACCCCCTGGCGCGCCGCAAGCTGGACAAAGACAACCTGTTTACCGCTGCTGTTGAAACGCTCATCGAGTTTGAGGACGTGCCGGAAAAAACCAGCCTGTTTACCCGCGTGAAAGAGCTGCTGTCCCGCAAAGGCGCCGATGATAACGCCCGCTTTGCTGATGTGAATCAGGCTGTTGAAACCATCGCGCGTGAGCATCAGACGCTGGCGGAGCAGGTCAGCACCCATCAGACCGATTTCAGCAACAAGCTGAGCGATATGCAGAAGGTTGTTGATGAGACAACCAACGCACTCTCCACCCTGCGTGAGCAGCTTTCCACTCAGGACAGCCGCAGCGAACGCCGCCCTAATGCGACCGGCAATAACGGCGCAGAACAAACCACCGATTGCTGACGGAGCAAAAGCACAATGAAAAAAGAGACACGTTTTAAATTCAACGGCTATCTGACGCAGCTCGCCACACTCAATGGCGTGCCTGTAAGCGGTATCACCTCAAAATATACGGCAGAGCCGTCCGTTGCGCAGACGCTGGAAACGAAAATCCAGGAGTCTTCCTCGTTCCTGCAGAAAATCAACATTATCCCGGTTGATGAGCAGTCCGGCGAACGTCTGGGGCTGGGGATTGGCGCCAGTATCGCCGGTAATACTGATACCACCCAGAAAGACCGTGAACCCGTTGATCCGACCTACATCGACGGTGAAGGGTACAAGTGTACCCAGACTAACTCTGATACGGCGCTGCCTTATGCAAAACTGGATTTGTGGGCTAAATTCCAGGACTTCCAGACGCGCATCCGTGACGCCATCATTATTCGCCAGGCGCTTGACCGCATCATGATCGGCTTCAACGGCGTGAAGCGTGAAAAAACGTCAGACCGCAAGACCTATCCGCTGCTGCAGGATGTGAATATCGGCTGGCTGGAGAAAATCCGCCAGGAGAAACCCGTTCAGGTTCTGGACAAAATTGTGTCCGAGGGCGAGGTGGTTTCTCAGACTATTCGTGTCGGTAAAGGCGGCGATTTCCTGAATCTGGACGCGCTGGTTATGGGCGCCGTGAATGAGAAAATCGCGCCGTGGTATCAGGAAGATACAGAGCTTGTGGTTATCGTCGGGCGCCAGTTGCTGGCGGATAAATATTTCCCGATCGTCAACCGCGACCAGCCAAACAGCGAAGCGATGGCGGCCGATCTCATCATCAGCCAGAAGCGTATCGGCAACCTCCCGGCCGTTCGCGCGCCGTTCTTCCCGGCTAACGCCATGCTGATCACCCGTCTGGATAACCTGTCTATTTACTGGCAAGCCGGTACCCGTCGTCGTTCAGTTATCGACAATCCGAAGCGTGACCGCGTGGAGAACTACGAATCCGTTAACGAGGCGTATGTTGTCGAAGATTACGATGGCGTTTGCCTGGTTGAGAACATCGAGATGTTACCAGCGCAGGCAGACGGCAATCCGCGCGCGGCGCTGACGGCTGAAAATATTCAGACCATCGTTGCTGCAGCAGTGCAGGGCGCGCTTGATGCTCAGAATACGGGCGGCACTGGCGCCGGAGCGTGATAAATGAATCCGTTCCGTGCTCACACTCAGTATGTACAGGCACAGGATGCCGCCCGGCAGGGCGGCAGTAAAGCCAGTATGACGGGTTATAACCAGATGCTGTTACAGCTGACAGAACACCGCAGGCGCCTTAAAACCGTCCAGTCAAATGAGCGCAAGGCTCAGCTCAAACGTGAGTTTCTTCCCGCTTATGCCTCATGGATTGCCGGTTTGCTGGATGCTGACGCATCAGGCCAGGACGACGTGGCGATGTACGTCATGATCTGGCGCATTGATGCCGGAGACTATACCGGCGCGCTGGACATTGCCCGCCATGCCATTAAACACGGCTGGGTCCTGCCGCAGCGATTCAACCGGACCTGCGGGACTGCTGTTGCGGAAGAGTTTGCCGACGCGGCAATGCGCGCTTTTTCTGCCGGTGAATCATTCAGTGCCGCCATTCTTACCCAGGTGCTCGATATCGTTGAAGGTCAGGATATGCCGGATCAGTCCCGCGCCCGACTTCATAAGGCGATGGGCTACGCGCTGCGGGATAACGATCAGGCAGTGGCGGCACTTAACCATCTGAAGCGTGCCCTGCAGCTGGATAACAGTTCTGGCGTCAAAACCGAAATCAACAAGCTTGAAAGCCGATTGCGACAGGCAATGTCGGCTTAACGAATCGTGCCAACGCGCGGGGCGGCACGGGGTGGCGACAGGCTTTATGCCGCGTCAAAACCCCGTCCACCGCCCAACTATTTGGGAGTGCCAGAAATATGCAATTCGTTTCGCCGGAACAGGCCGGGGAAAGTACCCAGGACGTTATTAAGAACACCAGTTTCTGGCCTGATGTCAGGGTTTCAGAGTTCCGCCGTGATATGCGCATGGATGGGAGTGTCACCGATCCGCGCCTGCGTCTGGCGTTGCTGACAGCGATTGCTGAAGTTAACGCCGATCTTTATGAGTTCCGCGAGAAACAACGGGCGCAGGGGTATGCGAGCCTGGCCGACGTCCCTGCGGATGTGATCGACGGCGAAAGCCAGCGGCTCATGCTGTATCGCCGTGCGGTGTTTTGCTGGGCAAAAGCAAACCTGGTTGAGCGCTATCGCGATTTTGACGCAACCGGCGACGGAAGCAAGAAAGCTGAAGATATCGAAACAACCTTAGGCGAGCTGTGGCGCGATGTGCGCTGGGCGGAGTCCCGCCTGCGCGATATGCCGCATATGACGGTGGAGCTGATTTGATGAAAGTGCGTGCGCATCAGTATGACACGGTGGACGCACTCTGCTGGCGCCATTACGGGCGCACGCAGGGAGTCACTGAACAGGTGCTGCAGGCGAATCCGGGGCTGGCTGAATATGGCCCCTTTTTACCGCACGGGCTGCAGGTGGAGCTGCCGGACATTACGGCGTCAACCACTGCGCAGACTGTCCAGTTAACGGAATTGTCATCATTGAGGAGTATGCCTGATGCAAAATTATGCGTTAATCAAAAATGGTGTCGTTGAAAACGTCGTTATCTGGGATGAGCATGGAGATATATTTGACGATTACACCGTGGTCAATTTAGAGGGTCTTTTAGCCGGTATTGGTTGGGCTTATGACGGCGAAAAGTTTACCGCACCACCAGAACCTGAACCTACTCACGATGAGCTTGTTCAGCAAGCTGAAATCCATAAGCAGGAATTAATCAGCGATGCCAATAATTATATTGATAGCAACCAGTGGCCTTCGAAACTGGCACTTGGACGCCTGTCGGATGCAGATAAGCAGTCATTTAATGAATGGCTTGATTATCTTGATGCGCTGGACGCGGTAGATATATCTGCTGCATCTGATGTGAACTGGCCCAGCCGCCCTGAGAAATGAATATGCCCCGCACCTGCGGGGATTTTTTGACCCCTTTCATTGTATCATTCCCCACACATAGCCAGGCGCGTGCGCCGCGCGCATATCAACCAGAACATAGGCACTCCCCCTGTAAATCGGAGAGGCTGCCTTATGGCTAAGGATTATCACCACGGTGTGCGCGTCGTTGAGGTCAACGATGGCACCCGCCCAATTTCAACAGTAAGCACGGCAATTGTCGGTATGGTCTGTACCGGCGATGATGCAGATGCGTCCGTGTTCCCCCTCAATAAACCGGTCCTGCTCACCGACGTGCTGACCGCCAGCGGTAAAGCAGGCGAGTCTGGCACGCTGGCCCGCTCGCTGGATGCAATTGCCGATCAAGCTAAACCCGTGACCGTCGTTGTGCGCGTTGCACAGGGTGAAACCGAAGCGGAGACAACCTCCAACATTATCGGCGGCGTGACAGCTGACGGTAAAAAAACGGGTATGAAAGCGCTGTTATCTGCGCAGTCTCAGCTCGGCGTTAAGCCGCGCATTCTGGGCGTGCCGGGGCATGACACGCAGGCGGTTGCCACTGAGCTGCTGAGCGTGGCGCAGAGTTTGCGCGGGTTCGCCTATCTGTCAGCCTACGGCTGCAAAACGGTAGAGGAGGCCATTGCCTACCGCGCTAATTTTAGCCAGCGCGAGGGAATGCTGATCTGGCCTGATTTCATCAGTTTTGACACCGTGCTGAATGCTGACGCAACGGCTTACGCCTCAGCCCGTGCGCTTGGCTTGCGTGCCAAAATTGACGAACAGACCGGCTGGCACAAATCCCTGTCCAACGTAGGCGTGAACGGCGTCACCGGCATTTCTGCTGATGTGTTCTGGGATTTGCAGGACCCGGCAACCGATGCGGGGCTGCTGAACCAGAACGATGTCACCACGCTGATCCGCAAAGACGGTTTCCGCTTCTGGGGTTCCCGCTGCCTCAGTGACGATCCTCTGTTTGCCTTTGAAAACTATACCGCCTCTGGAAAACCTGATGCTGCGCCAGCGCATCACCGATCAGTATCTGCTGGATTTCTCCAGCCAGGTCAGCGCGTAAGGGGACAATATGGCTTTACCACGCAAGTTAAAACACCTGAACCTGTTTAACGACGGGAATAACTATCAGGGGATTGTTGAGTCCCTGAGCTGCAGTATCAGCGCAGCTGGCGGCACGCAGCTAACAGCCGGGTAAACCGGCGCCCGACAACACAGTTTCTTGGGCCGGATAACGATTCGCTTACGCTGTCCGGCGTCCTGCTGCCTGAGATTACCGGCGGCAGGTTGTCTTTGCTGGCGCTGGAGCAGATGGCGGAGCTGGGGAAAGCCTGGCCCTTGATTGAGGGGAGCGGGACGATTTACGGCATGTTTGTGATCGAGAGTCTGAGCCAGACAAAAACAGAATTTTTTGAGAGCGGTATGCCCCGGCGCATCGAATTTTCGCTGAGCCTGAAAAGGGTGGATGAATCGCTGTCTGATATGTTTGGCAGCCTCAGCGATCAGCTCAGTAATTTGCAGGACTCCGCCACCTCTGCGATAGGCAATATGAAAAATACGGTTGGGGGGTTACTGCAGTGAATTTCAGCTCTGATCTCCTGAACCTGAACAGCAAAACCCCCGGTTTCAGCATCACCATTGAAGGTAAAGATGTGACTACCGTGCTGGATGCGCGCCTGATGAGTCTGATGCTGACGGATAACCGGGGCTTTGAAGCGGACCAGCTTGATCTGGAACTGGACGACTCGGACGGGCAAATCGTTCTGCCGCGTCGGGGGGCCATTATTCAGTTTGCGCTGGGATGGAAAGGTCAGCCGCTTTTTCCGAAAGGGGGGTTTACTGTCGATGAGATTGAGCACAGCGGCGCGCCTGACCGTCTCACAATCCGCGCGCGTAGTGCAGATTTCCGTGAAACCCTGAATACGCGGCGTGAAAAGTCCTGGCACCAGACAACGGTGGGCGATGTTGTGAAGGAAATCGCGGGCAGGCATAAATTAAAGATGGCGCTGGGAAAGGACCTGATGGACAAGCCTGTGGAACATCTTGACCAGACCAACGAGAGCGATGCGAGTTTCCTGATGAAGCTGGCGCGGCAGTATGGGGCGATAGCCTCAGTTAAGGACGGAAATTTGTTGTTTATCCGCCAGGGGCAGGGCAGAACGGCAAGCGGTAAGCCGCTGCCGGTTATCACCATCACCCGCCAGGCTGGTGACGGTCATCGTTTTACCCTGGCCGATCGCGATGCCTATACGGGGGTAATTGCCAGCTGGCTCCATACCCGTGAGCCAAAGAAAAAAGAGACAGCAAAGGTTAAGCGCCGTCGAAAGAAAACCACCGCGGCAAAGGAGCCGGAAGCAAAACAGGGAGATTACCTGGTTGGGACGGATGAAAACGTGCTGGTACTCAACAGAACTTATGCAAACCGCAGCAATGCAGAGCGAGCGGCAAAGATGCAGTGGGAGCGCCTGCAGCGCGGGGTAGCAACATTCTCCCTGCAGCTCGCAGAGGGAAGGGCTGATCTGTATACCGAAATGCCGGTGAAGGTGAGCGGCTTTAAACAGCCCATTGATGATGCCGAATGGACCATTACCACCCTGACGCATAGTGTCAGTGCAGATAATGGTTTCACTACGACTCTGGAGCTTGAAGTTAAGATTGATGATCTTGAAATGGAGTAGTGGGTTCTCAAAATTGAATAATGATGTATCATTATTGTGATTTTGGCAAAAGTGGTGGGATAACCGGAATGATGAATTGTCCAGAGTGCGGCCAGGCAGCCCATACAAGAAGCAGTTTTCAGGTATCAGCAACAACCAAAGAACGTTACAACCAGTGCCAAAATATCAACTGCGGTTGTACTTTTGTCACGCACGAAACATTTGTTAGGCATATCATAAAGCCTAATGTGATTTCTTCTGCGCCCCCACATCCGGGAAAAGATGGGCAAGGGCACATGAATTTTTAAAAAGAACCCGCTTTCAAAGCGGGTTTTTTTGTCGCCAGTCCAAAAGCCTGTCGCCATTTTGCCGCCATTGGAATAGAAAAAGGGGCTACGCTTTCACGTAACCCCTTGTTTTATTTGGTGGAGCTGGCGGGAGTTGAACCCGCGTCCGAAATTTCTACATCCTCGGTACTACATGCTTAGTTTGTCTTTACATTCGCACGCCAGCTGCGGACAGACACGCCACTAACGAACTAGCCTGATTAGTTTTAACGCTTCAACCCCAGGCAGGGCTTCCACGCGATCTCTTTTGGGTTTGACCTCTCTTTGATCCCCGTCTTAAGAGCGGAAGCTAGGGAGAGAGGGCTCAGAGCAGGTTATTAAGCTGCTAAAGCGTAGTTTTCGTCGTTTGCGACTATTTTTTTGCGGCTTTTAACGAGGCAAACCGCCCCTCGGCATGCACCTTGGGTTTCGCAAATCCCGTCGAATCCAGAATCAGCCCCAATAGTGTTGAACTGAGTATACCAGATTTCACTTCCTGGATACCAGCCCGGAACGCTAACTTATTGAATAGTACAATAAGTGTGCAGAATCAACGTCCTGCGTTTTTCATGATGCGCGCTTTATCAAGCTGCCACTCGCGCTCTTTTAGGTCAGTACGTTTGTCGTGCTGCTTTTTACCCTTCGCGACGCCAACCTTCACCTTGCACCAGGCGTTTTTCCAGTACAGTGACAGGGCGACCACGGTGAAACCTTCGCGGTTGATACGTCCGTAGAGAGATTCCAGCTCACGCTTGTTTAGCAGCAGCTTACGGGTGCGCGTTGGGTCACACACGTAATGTGACGAGGCGACGGTCAGCGGCGTAAAGTTCGCACCGAACAGGAAAGCTTCGCCATCTTTCAGGATCACGTAGCTGTCGCCGATATTAGCTTTCCCGGCGCGCAGCGATTTTACTTCCCAGCCCTGCAACGCAAGGCCAGCTTCGAATTCTTCTTCAATGAAATACTCGTGGCGCGCACGCTTGTTGAGCGCAATGGTCGCCGAGCCTGGTTTATGTGCTTTTTTCTTCGTCATAAGTGTCGTAAAGCCGTCGGTAATCTGATTTCAAAAAGTCACCTCATTGCGTCCTGTGAGGTCTAACGCGCTATCTTAGCACGAGATGAGGCTTAGCGTTTTTTTAACAGGTGATAAATGTTATTATTTGTCCGTTGTGTGACCATGGAAAATGCTATGCCTCAGATTAGCCGTACTGCGCTTGTGCCTTACAGCGCGGAACAGATGTATCAGTTAGTGAACGATGTTCAGTCTTATCCAGAATTTATTCCGGGGTGTACCGGAAGCCGCGTTCTGGAGTCTGGCCCGACGCAGATGACCGCGGCGGTGGATGTCTCCAAAGCGGGGATCAGCAAGACGTTCACCACCCGCAATACGCTGACCAGCAATCAGAGTATTTTGATGCATCTGGTCGATGGTCCGTTTAAAACGCTGATGGGGGGCTGGAAGTTTACCCCACTGAGCGCGGACGCCTGCCGTATTGAGTTCCATCTGGACTTTGAGTTTACCAATAAGCTGATTGAGCTGGCGTTTGGCCGCATCTTTAAAGAGCTGGCCTCGAATATGGTTCAGGCGTTCACGACCCGCGCCAAAGAGGTTTACAGTGTCGCATAAGATTGCTGTGGAAGTGGTGTACGCGCTGCCAGAGAAACAGTATTTGCAGCGCGTGATGCTGGACGAGGGCGCGACCGTAGAAGCGGCTATCCGCGCGTCCGGCATCCTCGAGCTTCGCAGTGATATCGACCTGGCGAAAAATAAGGTCGGTATTTACAGCCGTCCGGTGAAGCTGGGTGACGTGCTGAAAGAGGGCGATCGGGTGGAGATTTATCGTCCGCTGATTGCCGACCCGAAAGAGCTGCGTCGCCAGCGTGCCGAGAAGGCGAGTAAGTAGCGCTTTCTCCCCCGGTGGCGCTGCGCTTACCGGGGCTACGACTCTGCGTAAGAATTCAGATACAAAAAAGGTGCTCATTGAGCACCTTTTTGCATTTCTGACGCCTGATTATTTGGTCAGGGCAGGTTTGTTGTCGATGTTGGTCAACACACCGGCGCTGCTGAAAGTCAGCGTCAGGGTCTGCTGGGTCACATCTTCATGGCCTGGCTGCTGACGGAATACATAGAACCAGGTGTTAGTGCCGAACGGATCGGACATCATCGGGGTTCCCAGTGCATAAGCGACCTGCTGTTGTGTCATCCCCACACGGATTTTGGACACATCGTTAGGGGTAAGGTAGTTCCCCTGGTTGATGTCAGGACGGTAAACCACTTTCTCCAGAGTGGAACAGCCTGCGGTCAACATCAGAAGAACCGCTGCGGCAGCGGTCAGCATTTTACAACGCATAGTGATTTGATTCCTTTTCGGGCCCGAGCAGAACGCGGCTCATATGTAATATGCCGATGATAATAGACCTTGCCCCACTTTGAAACCGGTCTGGCGGCGTTTTTGTTGTTCTCTATGACCCTGAGATCCCGAAAAAGTTTATGCCGCCAGCAGTTCTTTCGCGTTCGCGAGCGTATTACGCGTGACTTCACTACCGCCGAGCAGGCGTGCCAGCTCCTGCAGACGTGCACGTTTATCGAGCGGCATCATGTGCGTTTCCGTCATTTCGCCATCGGTTTCTTTGCTGACAATAAAGTGATGATGACCACAGCCCGCAACCTGCGGCAGGTGAGTGACGCACATCACCTGCGTTGATTCGCCTAACTGACGCAGCAGTTTGCCGACAACCGCCGCCGTTGGACCGCTGATCCCGACATCCACCTCATCGAAAATCAGCGCCGGGGTTTCCATTTTACGCGCGGTAATAACCTGAATCGCCAGCGCAATACGCGACAGCTCGCCGCCGGAGGCGACTTTGGAGATAGCCTGAAGCGGTTGGCCCGGGTTGGTGGTGACACGGAACTCAATGCGATCCGCACCTTCCGCCGTCAGGTGATTCTCTTCAAAGCGAACATCAATGGTGAATACACCGTGCGGCATTGCCAGCGTATGCATGCTGTCGGTGATGTGCTGGCTGAGTTCCTGAGCGTAATGCTGACGGATTTCATGCAGCTTTTGCGCTGTGGCCAGCGCCTGTTCATGATGCAGGTTCACCGCCAGAGAAAGGGTTTCCAGCGAGTCAGCCTGATCGTCAAGCTGCTGCTGCTCTTCCAGCAGAGCCTGATAGTAGCCCGGCAGCTCTTCCGGCGTAACATGGTGCTTACGCGCCAGGGCGATCTGACGGGAGATGCGCTGTTCCAGTTCAAACAGACGGTTCGGGTCGAGATCCAGACGCTCACAGTAGTGGCGCAGTTCGTCACTGGCTTCTGAGATTTGAATCGCGGCCTCTTCCAGCATATCCAGTACGCCAGAGAGTTTGCTGTCCATGCCAGCCAGCTCGGTGATCAGCTGACGAACGCTATAGAGCTGGCTCTGCAGGTTCGCGTCTTCGCCATCAGCGAGCATATTGAGCGCATTCTGGCTGGTTGAGAGCAGGTGGCCACTGTTGGCGAGGCGCTTGTACTCCTCGTCGATTTGCTCAAACTCACCCGCCTGCGGATTGAATTCGTTCAGCTCCTTAAGCTGGTACGCCAGCAGCTCCGCACGCGCGGCGCGCTCCTGGCTTTGCTGCTGATGCTGAGCCAGCTCCCGGCAGCTCTGATGCCACAGACGGTAGTGTTCTGCCATGAGCTGAGTAAGCGCGTACTCACCCGCATAGCCATCAAGCAATGCTTTCTGCTGTTCTGGTTTGACTAACTGCTGATGCGCGTGCTGACCGTGGATCTGAATAAGCAGCTGGCCGAGTTCGCGAAGCTGAGAGAGGGGGACCGCCGTGCCGTTGATAAAACCACGGGAACGGCCGTCGCTGCTGATCACGCGGCGAAGTAAACACTCACGCCCATCTTCAAGCTGGTTCTGTTCGAGCCAGCGCTGGGCGGCAGGCGTGTCTTTCAGGGAGAAACGGGCGCACAGGTCGGCGCGATTTGCGCCCCTGCGCACCATGTCTCCCTCGGCGCGGCCGCCAAGGCACAAGCCGAGGGCATCAATGGCAATGGATTTACCCGCACCGGTTTCCCCGGTGATCGCCGTCATGCCGCTGTGGAAATCGATCTCAAGCTCACGAACTATGGCAAAGTTGCTGATGGTCAGTTGTGCCAGCATAATTGTTTTCCTGTATGAAAAACCATGACTGTGTTTTCATACAGTATAAACTGGTTTTTTATACAGTAAAGTCCTGGATGTAAAATCAGAACAATTTTTTTGACCAGCCGAGCTTCGAGCTTAATGTGTTGAAATAGCTGTAATCTTTCGGGTGAATCAGGTTCAGGTGGTAATCGCATCGGCGAATGAGGACATCTTCACCTTCCTGGATCGGCAGCGCAATCTGGCTGTCGCAACTGATCTCCAGGTCGTTACGGCGGTGCGAGAAGCGCAGACGTATCGTGCTGTCACCGTTGATGACCAACGGGCGGGCGGAGAGCGTGTGCGGGAACATCGGCACCAGGGTAATGGCATCCAGCGAGGGCGTCAGAATGGGGCCACCCGCAGAAAGTGAGTAGGCGGTTGAGCCGGTTGGAGTGGAGATAATCAGCCCGTCAGAGCGCTGCGAGAAGGCAAAGATTTCGTCGATATAGACTTCGAACTCAATCATATGCGCCACTTTACCGGGGTGAAGTACGACCTCGTTAATCGCGGTGCTGATGCGCTTCTGGCAGTCCTGCTGGCACACCTGCGCTTCCAGTAAGAAGCGCTTTTCGCTGATATAGTGACCTTCCAGCACGTCAGCCAGTTGCTGTTGCGCGTTGTCCGGATCGAGATCGGTTAAAAAGCCGAGATTGCCTCGGTTGATGCCGATAACCTTGATATCATAGCGCGCCAGCGTGCGTGCGGCACCGAGCATGTTTCCGTCACCGCCCACCACCACGGCGAGATCGGCCTGTTGACCAATCTCAGCCAGCGTGCCGGTTTTGACGCTCTTGAGCTGCAGCTCCTGCGCAATCTGCTGCTCGACCATCACTTCATAGCCTTTGCTACACAACCAGCGATACAACATTTCATGTGTCGTCAATGCGGTAGGGTGACGCGGATGCCCGACGATCCCAATACACCTGAAATGATTATTCATTTTCTGGAGGTCCTTGTGCCTGATGAATGATGACAATCTCTCTTGTTCCCTTGAATCCAGGAAACTGATCCCCATAATAAGCGAAGTTAGCGAGATGAATGCAGAAAAACGCGGAGAAATTCATGAGTAGTAAAGAACAGAAAACGCCTGAGGGGCAAGCCCCTGAAGAAATTATCACGGAACAGCACGATGAAGTTGAGGCAGTAGAGCCAGACGCATCTGCTGAGCAGGTGGACCCGCGCGATGAAAAAATTGCGAATCTGGAAGCCCAACTGGTAGAAGCACAGAATCGCGAACGCGAAAGTGTTCTGCGTATCAAGGCGGAAATGGAAAACCTGCGTCGTCGTACCGAGCAGGACGTTGAGAAGGCGCATAAATTCGCGCTGGAGAAATTCGTCAACGAACTGCTGCCGGTGATTGATAGCCTCGATCGCGCCCTGGAAGTGGCTGATAAAGCGAACCCGGACAATGCGGCGATGATCGAAGGTATCGAACTGACGCTGAAATCCATGCTCGACGTGGTGCGTAAGTTTGGCGTGGAAGTGATTGCCGATACCAACGTTCCGCTGGATCCAAACGTCCACCAGGCGATTGCGATGGTCGAATCTGAAGAGATTGAAGCCGGTAAAGTGCTGGGCGTGATGCAGAAAGGGTATACCCTGAACGGCCGTACCATTCGCGCTGCGATGGTGACCGTGGCGAAAGCGAAAGCGTAATTTGCTACCTGTAGTGCCGGGTGGCGGGGTTCGCCTTACCCGGCCTACATTTTATTCGGCAATACTTTCCCGAAGCGGCGTGACGGGCAGAACCTTCACCTGCTTAATCATATTGTCCTGCACGTCCAGGATATCAATATCGTACTGCTCAATGCGCACCCGCGTGCCTGCCGCCGGGATCTCCTCCAGCGCTTCCAGAATCATCCCGTTAATCGTACGCGCTTCATCTTCCGGCAAATGCCAGTTAAAGGCTTTATTGAGTTCGCGAATGTTCGCGCTCCCGTCAATCAGCACTGAACCGTCGTTTTGCGGGGTGACCTCTTCCGCGAGAGAAGGCGACATTGACGTAGTAAAGTCGCCGACTATCTCTTCCAGAATATCTTCGACCGTCACCAGTCCCTGAATGTCGCCGTATTCATTGACGACCAGGCCGACTTTTTTCTTGTTGCGCTGGAATTTAACCAGCTGCGTGCTGAGCGGCGTTCCTTCCGGCACATAGTAAATTTCGTCGGCGGCGCGCAGCATAACCTCTTTGGTGAACTCTTTTTTCTCGGTCATCAGGCGGTACGCTTCACGCACGCGCAGCATGCTGATGGCATCATCCAGCGAGTCGCGATAGAGCACGATGCGCCCGTGCGGGGAGTGCGTCAGCTGGCGGACGATGGCTTTCCAGTCATCGTTGATGTCGATACCGACGATTTCGTTCCGCGGCACCATGATGTCGTTCACGCTCACTTTTTCCAGATCCAGCACCGACAGGAGCATGTCCTGATTGCGCCGGGAAATCTGCGTGCGGGATTCGTGCACGATGGTGCGCAGTTCCTCTTTGCTGAGCGCGCTGCTGATGGTGACATCGGCTTTGATGCCCACCAGCCGCATCAGTACGCGCGTCACCATATTCAGCAACCAGACCAGCGGCATCATCAGGATTTGCAGCGGCGCCAGCAGGAAGCTGCTCGGGTAGGCGACTTTCTCCGGGTAAAGCGCGGCGATGGTCTTAGGCAGCACTTCAGCAAACACCAGTACCACAAACGTCAGCACGCCGGTGGCGATAGCGACCCCGGCGTTGCCGTACAGGCGCATACCGACGATGGTGCCCAGAGCTGAGGCAAGAATATTGACGAGGTTGTTACCGATGAGCACCAGGCTTATCAGTTGATCCGGCTTGCGGAGCAGTTTTTCAACGCGACGTGCGGCACGGTTACCCTGTTTGGCACGATGACGTAACCGGTAGCGGTTTAAGGTCATCATGCCGGTTTCCGAGCCGGAGAAATAGGCGGAGATGACCACCATGACGATCAGGATAACGATCAGCGTGGTGGTAGAGATGTGTTCCAGGGGGAACTCCTTTGTTTCTTAGCCAGCAAATTGCTGTATGAAGCGGCTGCCAAAATAGGCAAGGGTGAGAATGCCCGCCCCCGCGACGTTGAACCAGACCACGCGGCGACCGCGCCAGCCTTCATGATAATGGCCCCATAACAGGACAATATAGACAAACCACGCGATGATGGAGAGCACCGCTTTATCGATATTCTCCACGCTGAACAGGTTCTTCATGTAGAACAGGCCTGTGCAGAGCGTGAGCGTCAGCAGCACCACCCCGACCTGGGTGATGTGGAACATTTTACGCTCAATGACCATCAGCGGCGGCATTTCATGGTTAAACGCCAGCTTTTTGTTTTTCAACTGGTAGTCAATCCAGGCGAGCTGCATGGCGTAAAGCGCCGCGATGATCAACGTCGCGTAGGCAAACAGCGACAGGCCGATATGCACCAGCATCCCCGGGGTCGCTTCCAGATGCGTAATGAATTCATTGGGCATAAAGGTGGCTAAGGCCAGATTGATCAGCGCGAAGGTATAGACAATCGGTAGCAGCAGCCAGCCGCGATTTTTAGACGCCACGATGGTCATTACCGTACAGATCATCAAACTGACCAGCGAGCCGACGTTGAGGACGCTCAGGTTTTGCACGCTGCCGTCGCCGGGGATGATACGTGATTCCAGCGCAAACGCGTGGCTTATCAGTGCGATCACCGCGGAAAGAATAGCCATGCGCCGCCAGCCGCTGTTTTTTTGCAGCAGTCCGGGAACGATCAGCGCGAGGCTGACAGAGTAGGCAACAAGGGCGATCAGTGCGAAAACAGGCATATAGGCATCGACAGTTGTCTTAATAAGAAAGAGAAGCAGTATAACGTTACGTGACGCCTGCTCCAACCGTTGCATAACAACAAAGACGCCTTCATGTTATACTCCGGCAAAATTCTGTGTATGTGTCGCTCAATGCGGCCCAACGTTTCTACTCAGGCGAGAGACAATGTTTGATAATTTAACCGATCGTTTGTCGCGCACGCTGCGCAACATCAGCGGCCGCGGACGCCTTACTGAAGAGAACATCAAGGAAACGCTGCGCGAAGTGCGCATGGCGCTGCTGGAAGCAGACGTCGCGTTGCCGGTTGTTCGTGATTTTATCAACCGCGTTAAAGAGAAGGCGGTTGGTCATGAAGTTAACAAGAGCCTGACCCCGGGTCAGGAGTTCGTCAAAATCGTTCGTAACGAACTGGTTTCGGCGATGGGCGAAGAGAACCAGGTGCTTAACCTGGCGGCTCAGCCACCGGCCGTGGTGCTGATGGCGGGCCTGCAGGGGGCGGGTAAAACGACCAGCGTCGGTAAGCTGGGTAAATTCCTGCGTGAGAAGCACAAGAAGAAAGTGCTGGTGGTCTCTGCGGACGTCTATCGCCCGGCGGCGATCAAACAGCTGGAAACCCTGGCCGAGCAGGTTGGTGTGGATTTTTTCCCGTCAGACGTGGCCCAGAAGCCTGTCGACATCGTTAACGCCGCGCTGAAAGAGGCGAAGCTGAAATTCTACGACGTGCTGCTGGTGGATACCGCCGGTCGTCTGCACGTTGACGAAGCGATGATGGATGAGATCAAGCAGGTGCATGCCTCTATCAACCCGGTAGAGACCCTGTTTGTTGTCGACGCCATGACCGGTCAGGATGCGGCGAATACCGCGAAAGCGTTTAACGAAGCGCTGCCGTTAACCGGCGTGGTGCTGACCAAAGTGGACGGCGACGCCCGCGGCGGTGCGGCGCTCTCGATTCGCCACATCACCGGTAAGCCGATTAAATTCCTTGGCGTGGGCGAGAAAACCGAAGCGCTGGAGCCGTTCCACCCGGATCGTATTGCCTCCCGTATCCTCGGCATGGGCGACGTGCTGTCGCTGATTGAAGATATCGAGAGCAAGGTTGACCGTGCGCAGGCGGAAAAACTCGCCAGCAAGCTGAAAAAAGGCGACGGTTTCGATCTGACCGACTTCCTTGAGCAGTTGCGCCAGATGAAAAACATGGGCGGCATGGCCAGCCTGATGGGCAAACTGCCGGGCATGGGGCAGATCCCAGACAACGTGAAAGCGCAGATGGATGATAAAGTGCTGGTGCGTATGGAGGCGATCATCAACTCGATGACGTTGAAAGAACGCGCTAACCCGGACATCATCAAAGGTTCCCGTAAACGCCGTATCGCAGCCGGTTGCGGCATGCAGGTGCAGGACGTTAACCGCCTTCTGAAACAGTTCGACGACATGCAGCGCATGATGAAGAAAATGAAGAAAGGCGGCATGGCGAAGATGATGCGCGGGATGAAAGGCATGATGCCCCCCGGCTTTCCTGGGCGATAATCGCTTTTGAGATTGCTTTTTGCCCGAAAATGAGTAAAATTTTCGGGCTTTTAATATGACACCCGGGCTCCGTTCCTCGATGGGGCCCGGTTGTTTTATTCACACAAGAGGATGTTATGGTAACTATTCGTTTAGCTCGTCACGGCGCTAAAAAGCGTCCGTTCTACCAGGTTGTTGTCACTGACAGCCGTAATGCACGCAACGGTCGCTTCATCGAGCGCGTTGGTTTCTTCAACCCACTGGCCGCTGGCGCAGAAGAAGAAACTCGTCTGGATCTGGATCGTATCGCTCACTGGGTTGGCCAGGGCGCTACTGTTTCCGATCGCGTTGCTACGCTGATCAAAGCAGCAAACAAAGCAGCTTAATCTGTCACGGTGGTCATGATGAGCAATAAAGCACCTGTTGAACCGATCGTATTGGGAAAAATGGGTTCTTGCTACGGTATCCGTGGTTGGCTCAGAGTGTTTTCCTCCACTGAAGACGCTGATAGCATTTTTGATTACCAGCCCTGGTTTATCCAGAAAGCCGGTAAGTGGGAAGAGGTCGAGCTGGAAAGCTGGCGTCACCACAATCAGGACATCATCATCAAGCTGAAAGGCATTGACGATCGTGATGCCGCGAATGCGCTGACTAATTGTGAAATTGTCGTGGATTCGTCGCAGTTGCCGCAGCTGGAAGAGGGCGACTACTACTGGAAAGACCTTATGGGTTGCCAGGTAGTCACTACCGAAGGCTACAGCCTGGGAAAAGTCATCGATATGATGGAAACCGGGTCAAATGACGTTCTCGTCATTAAGGCAAACCTGAAAGATGCATTTGGCATCAAGGAGCGGTTGGTCCCGTTCCTCGATGGACAGGTTATCAAGAAAGTCGATCTCGCTACTCAAACCATTGAAGTAGATTGGGATCCTGGTTTTTAAATTCTCCGGATAAACGGTAAAAGACGGCGCTATGTGGATTGGCATAATTAGCCTGTTTCCTGAAATGTTCCGCGCGATTACCGATTACGGGGTAACTGGCCGGGCAGTAAAGAATGGCCTGCTGAGCATCCAGAGCTGGAGTCCTCGTGACTTCACGCATGACCGGCACCGTACCGTGGACGATCGTCCTTACGGCGGCGGACCGGGGATGTTGATGATGGTGCAACCCTTGCGGGATGCCATTCACACAGCAAAAGCCGCGGCAGGTGAAGGCGCAAAGGTGATTTATCTGTCACCTCAGGGACGCAAGCTTGATCAAGCGGGCGTGAGCGAACTGGCGACGAATCAAAAGCTGATTCTGGTCTGTGGTCGCTACGAAGGGATAGATGAGCGCGTAATTCAAACCGAGATTGACGAAGAATGGTCTATCGGCGATTACGTTCTCAGCGGTGGTGAGTTACCAGCGATGACGCTGATTGACTCCGTTGCCCGGTTCATTCCGGGTGTACTGGGCCATGAAGCTTCGGCAACGGAAGATTCCTTTGCCGATGGGTTGCTGGACTGCCCACACTATACTCGTCCTGAAGTGTTAGAAGGGATGGAAGTCCCGGCGGTGTTACTGTCTGGAAACCATGCCGAGATACGTCGCTGGCGTTTGAAGCAGTCGCTGGGCCGAACCTGGCTTAGAAGACCTGAACTTCTGGAAAACCTGGCTCTGACTGAAGAGCAAGCAAAGTTGCTGGCCGAGTTCAAAACTGAACACGCGAACCAGCAGCATGAACATGATGGGAAGGCGTAATACGCTCCCGAATATCAGTTTACCCAGGATAAGAGATTAAATTATGAGCAACATTATTAAGCAACTTGAACAAGAGCAGATGAAGCAGGACGTACCTTCCTTCCGTCCAGGTGACACCGTGGAAGTGAAAGTATGGGTTGTTGAAGGTTCCAAAAAACGTCTGCAGGCATTCGAGGGCGTGGTTATCGCTATTCGTAACCGCGGTCTGCACTCTGCATTCACTGTTCGTAAAATTTCCAACGGCGAAGGCGTTGAGCGTGTCTTCCAGACTCACTCTCCGGTAGTTGACAGCATTGCTGTTAAACGTCGTGGTGCTGTACGTAAAGCTAAACTGTACTACCTGCGTGAGCGTACTGGTAAGTCTGCTCGTATTAAAGAGCGTCTGAACTAAGATTCGCTTAAGCGACATCCTGTTAGAAAGGGCTGGCCGAAAGGCCGGCCCTTTTTTTATCGCATCGCACCTCTCGCATTAACCCTTTTGTCATAAATCATTTACAATGCTTGCCTCTTGAATGGAGGGAAAGTGGGCAACGTACTGCATCAGCACACCTGGAAACGCGCAGCGGCCTTGACCGCGCTGTTTGCGATCCTGCTGATCGTGGTAGCGCCGCTTATCTCCGTCTCCTTGCAGAAAGATCCCATGAGTGCCATGCCGGGCATGCATCATGACATGAGCATGATGTCGATGGACGCGCATCATGGCGATACGCCGCATACGATGCCTGTCGACCATGCGGAAGCGTGCGGTTACTGCGTGCTGTTAGCGCATGTACCTGGCATGATGCTGGCGCTGATTGTCCTGCTCTGCGTGGTGCTGCAACGGCTTCGCCTTAAGCCGCCGCGTCAGGCGGTCAGCCACTGGCACTTTTTCCCCTGGCTTTACCCCGATACCCGCGCGCCGCCGCGGCAGTCTGCTTTCTCCCTTTAAAAAAATATCGATAACTTTTTGCCTTAAAAAGGAAAAGTATGACTACCTGCACACCGCGCGCGGCATGGGGAAACCTGCTGCGTCGCCTCCATTTCTACATCGGGCTGTTTGTTGGCCCGTTTATCTTCTTCGCTGCGTTAACCGGTACGCTGTATGTGGCGACGCCACAGCTGGAAAATGTCCTCTATCGGCACGCGCTCCACACCGATTCCGCGGGCGAGCCGCAGCCGCTGGCGAACCAAATTGCCGTGGCGGAAAAAATCGTGGGTTCAGATTTGCGTTTGCACGCCGTTCGTCCGGGGCTGGTTGAAGGCGAAACCACCCGCGTGATGTTTGCTGACCCGACGCTGGAGCCATCGGAAAACCGGGCTATCTTTGTCGATCCGGTAAATCTGGCGGTGCTGGGGGATATGACGGTGTACGGCACCAGCGGGATTTTACCGCTGCGCCAGACCATTGATTATTTGCATACCTCTTTGATGCTGGGTGATATCGGGCGTCTCTATAGCGAACTGGCCGCGTCGTGGATGTGGGTTGCCGCATTGGGCGGTATTGCCCTGTGGTTTTATACCCGACCGAAACGGCGAATTAACAACCGCTTCCAGAACCGTCGTCGTGTGCATGTGGTATTAGGCTGGATCCTGCTGGGCGGAATGCTGTTGTTCTCCGCAACCGGCCTGACGTGGTCGCAGTGGGCGGGCGGAAACGTCGATAAACTCCGGGCACAAATGAACTGGCTTACGCCTCAGGTGAACACCACGCTTTCAGGTGCGCCTGCCATGATGGACGAACACGCGGAGCATCGCGGTCACCATGCTGGCATGATGATGCCTGAAATGGCGATGGATCTGACGCAATTTGATGGCGTATTAAGCGCGGCGCGTAAAGCGGGGATTGATGCCAGCAAGCTTGAGATCCGCCCGGCGAAAACGGCGGACCGTGCCTGGACCGTGACGGAAATCGATCGCAGCTGGCCAACTCAGGTGGATGCGGTTGCGGTTGATCCCGGTACGATGCAGGTTCTGGACAGAACCCGTTTTGAGGATTTCCCGCTAATGGCAAAACTGACCCGCTGGGGCGTAGATTTCCATATGGGGATTTTATTCGGGCTGGTGAATCAGCTGCTGCTCGTTGCCTTCGGGCTTGCCCTGTGCGTGCTTATCATCTGGGGGTACCGGATGTGGTGGATGCGTCGCCCGGCACAATCGGCAGTCAATCCGGTACAAACGCTTTGTCAGTGCTGGCTGGCGCTGTCAGGATGGGGAAGAGGTGTTACGCTCATCATCAGCGTGCTACTGGGGCTGGCTTTGCCTGTGATGGGGGTGAGTCTGGCGCTGTTTATTCTGATCGACTGGCTACGCTGGCGAGCGGCAACAGGCGTGTCGCTCGCCGAATCATCCGCTAAATAACCCTATGGCGTGCTGATAACCACTGATACCCGGCGGTTTTCAGCGCGCCCTTGCGCGGTACTGTTGCTCGCAATCGGGTATTTTTTGCCTAATCCCCGGGTGGTGAGATTCTCGCGCGGAATATTCGCTCCCTTCGCCCATGCGTCGGCAACGGCATTGGCACGTTTTAACGACAGCGCTTCGTTGTAACTTTCTTCGCCGTAATTATCCGTATGACCATCCATTCGAGCGTGATTCAGGCCGGTTTTCGCCAGACGAGAGGCCATGGATTGGATCTGTGTTTCACTTTCGGAACGGAGTCTGGCGTCATTTTTATCAAACAGAATGGTATCCGATAATCCCAGGAACCAGTCGCCGTTCAGTTCGTTAAAACCGTAGGACTTCATCGCTGCAATTTGTTCTGGCGTGAATTTACCTTCAGGCGGCGACTGACAGCCTGCCAGAACCAGTGAGGCCAGGACTAACGGCGAGAAGTATCGTTTTAACATAGTATATCCTTTCTAACTTATTGTTTTTGTACGCTGGTTTTTGACCTGATACATATTGCGGTCGGCTTTTTCCAGTAATGCTTCAACGGACGCATTTTCCCACGCCAGAGCAAAGCCAATGCTGAGTGACATTGATGCTTTTTGTCCGTTATGCAGATCAAACGGACGGATAAACTGCTGCGATAACGCAGCACAAATGTGTTGAACTTCAAGCTCAGAATGAACGCCGTACAGCACCATGGCAAATTCGTCACCGCCAAGGCGATAGGACTGATGGCGCTTATCGCCAAATTCCACCATCCTGCTGGCGACTTCAATCAGCACGCAGTCTCCTGCCGCGTGTCCCCAGGTGTCATTGATAAACTTAAAATTATCACCATCAAGGAAGAGCAGGGCCGAATTTATTCTCGCCGAAGGGTCGTTCATCAGTGCCGCAATGCTGTTACGAAACGCTGCGCGGTTAGCAAGGCCGGTGAGCGGATCGTGCATGGCGGTACGCAATAGTTGGGCATTTTTCGCCTGAAGCTTAAGCTGCCACTCCTCCATCTCATCCAGGAGGCTGTTGAAGTCTTCACCAAACTGGTGAAATTCTTCGATACGCCCATCTTTCACCCGTCGGGAGAAATTACGGTTTGTGCGGACGTCATGCACCACATCGGTGATGTTTTGCAGGGCAGTGACCATGCCGTGATGCAGAGAGTGGGTAATGGCGATCGCGACGACGGTGGCAAAAAGAATACAGCCGGTAAGAACGGCAAACGACATCCAGATGAAGTGGCTAATCAGGCTGTCACGCGCGGTAAGGCGAATTTCGCCGATCATCGAGCCGTTATGCATGATTGGCTGTGCAATCGGTACAGGGAAAAGCCAGCGGCTGACCAGCGCCCCCAGCGTGTCGTTATTATCCTTCGGATTCCAGGACCAGTATGCAAAACGCTTTTTGTGTACGTTAATGACTTCTGCTACGGCAAACTGCCCCTGCTTACCCAGGGCTGCGAGGGTTTCGTTGGCGGCCAACGAATCGTTGAAAACCAGAGAGGCTTCAAGACTGTGGCTCATGGTGGCGCCGGTTAATTCGAGATTCTTTTGCGCGTATTGTTTTAACGTCACGACGGAAGCAAAACAGAGTAACAGCCATATAAGCGTCATCGTGATGATGACGCTTATCATGCTGTTTCGCCTCAGCGTTCTTTTAAACGTTGGACGTGGCGTCGAGGTGAAATCTTTATCCATGCTGCTTATTCCGTGCAAGCATTAATACATCGGGATTGACCCTGACACCACTGCGCGTCAATGCATCCAGATTGACGGAAAACCGCACCTGGCCACGTTCGATTATCAGGCAAAAAGCACTGCCAATAACACATTCCGGATTTTGCTCTGAGATTAATAGCAATGCTCTGCCCTGATATTGACTTATTAATTCAAGTTGTTTTGCCGGCGGTTCAGACCCGAAATAAACAGCATCGCACGTCGCGTCCAGGGCTTCCCGATCGTTACGGACAATAACGGGAGTGTAGGGTAACTCGGTATGCCCTTCATTGCCGCTGAGTGCGTGCGTGTAGTGAGAGGTGGCATAAATGCAAAGCCTGGGCTGTCCGGAAAGTGACGGCCATCGCGTATAGCTCACAATCCCCGAGACAATCGAACGTACCGATTTATCCGTCTCCGTGAGCGCGCCTGCCGTCGCCGGGCCCACCATAAGAAACAGCATTAACACCAGAGTGAGTCGGAACAAAGAGATCAAGTATGAATTTCTCACCAGAATCCGCCGTACCGCTCCGGAAATAGATGTCCTTAAGAGATGCGGGCAGAATACCATTGTTTGTCTGAGCCGTCATTATGTCAGAAATAGCCTTCGGCTGACCTAAGCTAAATCCTACAGTGGTTTATTTTCCAGGGGATAAACACAGACTTAATTAAGTCTGCTGGAACGCATACTTTCGTCCATTCCTTTTTGCCATGACGCACGGAGTTTCACAGCATTTTCAACACTATCACAACTGGCAGGATAAGATTTGCCCGCTAATCCCCAGGCATGAATAAAACCCTCTTCGCATACTTTCTTCTGACCATCAGCGTAGCCGCGGAGATATTCGCTACGATCAACATGAGGGTCATTAAAACTATCGGCCAGGGTCTGGTTATCTTTAACCGGCAAGCCATTCATGGCGTCTTCTTTTCCGGCACTGAACCAGTCCGGAGTCGTCCAGTGGGGCTGAAAAGTGTAAGGATTAATCTGGCAGCCCGATAAAAACAGCAACAACAACACCAGAGCAATTGAGCGCATAGCGATTCTCCTTTTTTCTTCAGCATAGCCTGGCGGAAGAAAATCGGAGTGTAATTTAAAGTTTACGTATTTAACGGCTGTTTTTTGCTAATAATTAGCTTCTGTAAAGTAATATTTACGGATTTTGGATTGAAATCTTTACTTGTTGTGGTATCGTTGCTTCACCTCATCGAGGATAACAACTATCGCAAACGAGCATTACAGGATCGCCATCATGCAAAAAGACGCGCTGAACAACGTACATATCACTGACGAACAGGTTTTAATTACCCCGGATCAACTGAAAGCAGCATTCCCGCTGAGTGCCGCGCAGGAGGCTCAAATTGAGCACTCTCGCCAGACCATTTCTGACATTATCGCGGGTCGCGATCCGCGCCTGCTGGTGGTCTGTGGTCCTTGCTCTATTCACGATCCTGAAACCGCCATTGAGTACGCTCATCGATTTAAAGCATTAGCGGAGGAGGTCAGCGATAGCCTCTATCTGGTGATGCGCGTCTATTTTGAGAAGCCACGCACGACCGTTGGCTGGAAAGGGTTGATTAACGATCCGCACATGGATGGCTCGTTTGATGTGGAAGCAGGGCTGAAGATTGCGCGTCGCCTGCTGGTGGAGCTGGTTAGCATGGGGCTGCCGCTGGCAACCGAAGCGCTTGATCCGAACAGCCCGCAATACCTGGGCGATCTGTTCAGCTGGTCTGCGATTGGTGCGCGGACGACGGAATCGCAAACCCACCGCGAGATGGCGTCTGGTCTGTCGATGCCGGTTGGTTTTAAAAACGGTACCGATGGCAGTCTGGCGACGGCGATCAACGCTATGCGCGCCGCCGCAATGCCGCACCGTTTTGTGGGTATCAACCAGGCGGGCCAGGTGTGCCTCCTGCAAACTCAGGGTAACCCGGACGGTCATGTGATCCTGCGCGGCGGTAAAGCGCCAAACTACAGCCCGGCAGATGTGGCGCAGTGTGAAAAAGAGATGGAGCAGGCGGGACTGCGCCCGGCACTGATGGTAGATTGCAGTCATGGTAATTCGAATAAAGATTATCGTCGCCAGCCCGCGGTTGCCGAATCCGTGGTCGCACAGATCAAAGACGGCAACCGTTCGATTATCGGTCTGATGATTGAGAGCAACATTCATGAAGGTAATCAGTCATCTGAACAACCGCGCAGTGCGATGAAGCACGGCGTCTCCGTGACGGATGCCTGCATCAGCTGGGAAACCACCGATGCGCTGCTGCGTGAGATCCATAAAGATTTAAATGGCCAGTTGGCGACGCGTCTGGCTTAAGAGGTTAGCTATGGTTGCTGAATTGACCGCATTACGCGATCAAATTGATGAAGTGGACAAGGCGCTGCTGGATCTGCTGGCGCGCCGTATGGCACTGGTTGCTGAAGTCGGTGAAGTAAAAAGTAAATACGGCCTGCCGATTTACGTTCCGGAGCGGGAAGCCTCAATGCTGGCTTCCCGTCGTAAAGAGGCCCAGTCGCTGGGTGTTTCGCCGGATTTGATTGAAGATGTGCTGCGTCGCGTAATGCGCGAATCCTATTCCAGCGAAAACGACAAAGGCTTCAAAACCCTCTGTCCGTCCCTGCGTCCGGTGGTGATTGTCGGCGGCGGCGGGCAGATGGGGCGTCTGTTTGAAAAAATGCTGACGCTTTCTGGCTACCAGGTGCGCATTCTGGAGAAAGAGGACTGGGCCCAGGCGCCAGAACTGATGAAAGACGCGGGAATGGTTATCGTCAGCGTGCCGATCCACGTGACGGAGCAGATCATCGGAAAACTTCCGCCTTTACCGCAGGATTGCATCCTGGTGGACCTCGCTTCTGTCAAAAATGGTCCGCTGCAGGCAATGCTGGCCGCGCATACGGGTCCGGTACTGGGTTTGCACCCGATGTTTGGCCCGGACAGCGGCAGCCTGGCGAAGCAAGTGGTGGTTTACTGCGACGGGCGTCAGCCGGAAGCCTATCAGTGGTTCCTCGAACAGATTCAGGTATGGGGCGCACGACTGCACCGCATCAGCGCGGTTGAGCACGATCAGAACATGGCGTTTATTCAGGCACTGCGCCACTTTGCGACCTTTGCCTACGGTCTGCATCTGGCGGAAGAGAACGTGCAGCTTGAACAGCTGCTGGCGCTCTCATCACCGATCTATCGTCTGGAACTGGCGATGGTTGGACGTCTGTTTGCGCAGGATCCCCAGCTTTACGCCGACATTATTATGTCGTCCGAAAATAATCTGGCACTGATCAAACGTTACTATCAGCGCTTTGGCGAAGCCATTACGCTGCTGGAGCATGGCGACAAGCAGGCGTTTATCGACAGTTTCCGTAAAGTGGAGCATTGGTTCGGTGATTACGCCACGCGTTTCCAGAGCGAAAGCCGCACGCTGTTGCGCCAGGCAAATGACAGTCGCCAGTAATCCGATGATGTATATACTGAAAGCCAGCATTGCTGGCTTTTTTCATTTTGGGGAACTGTCATGGCTGAACCGCAGCTGCTGTTTAATTACACCGGGCACCTGCCTGAGTGTCCGACATGGAGCGCTGAAGAGCATGCGCTCTACTGGGCCGATATCCTGGAAGGCGAAATCCACCGATATCATCTGCCAACGGCAGAACACACCGTGCTCTCTTTCCATGAGGAAGTGGGCTGTTTTGCGTTGCGTGGACGCGGCGGGTTTATCGTGGCCATGCGCAATGGCATCTGGCTTGCCGATAAGCATGGCCTCCTGCAGCGTAAGGTGTGCGATAACCCCTCTAATCCACAGCTGGCGCGTTTTAATGACGGGGGAACCGACAGTCTGGGGCGTTTCTATGCGGGGACGTTCTGGGGGCCGGGGGATTACAACGGCGCGTTGCTGATGCGTATCGACAACGATCTGACACCGAAAGTAATCCAGTGTGATATTCACGGGCATAACGGCTTAGCGTTTAGTCCGGATAAGCGGTGGATGTATACCTCCGATACGCCGAATGGGGTGATCTATCGCACTCCGGTTGATCAGCAGGGTGAACCCGGCAGACGTGAGATCTTTCGTCAATTTAAAGAGGGCGAAGGGATACCGGACGGCGCGGCAGTCGATGTGGAAGGCTGCTACTGGAGCGCAATGTTTGACGGCTGGCGTATCGCGCGTTTTTCACCGCAAGGGGAGCAGCTGGAAGAGTATCGCTTGCCTGTACGTTGCCCGACGATGGTCTGCTTTGGCGGCGATGATATGAAAACGCTGTTCATTACGACCACGCGGGAAAATATGGATGCAGAAGAGGTGGCTGAGTATCCGCTCTCCGGCGCCATCTTCACCCTGCCCGTAAATGTGGCAGGGATGAAGAAAAGTCGCTTTATCGAACGTTAGCTTGGATCGACAGGCACGACGTTTTCGCTCGGATAGCAGCCCAGCACTTTCATGGAACGGGTTATCTCACCCAGTTCACGCAGGGCCTTCTGCATGGAGGCAGACTCCAGGTTGGCCTGGATATCGAGATAAAACATCTCTTCCCACGGGTTACCGTGAATCGGACGCGATTCCAGTTTGGTCATGATCAGGTTGTGGTTGCGCAGCACCAGCAGGGCTTCAACCAGTGCACCCGCCTGTTGTCCGGTCGCCATCAGCAGCGTGGTTTTCGCTGGAACCTGGTCTGACACATTGATGGACTTACGCGCCAGCACCACGAAACGGGTAATATTTTGCGTCTGGTTTGCCAGGTTGCGCTCCAGCACCTGTAAGCCATACAACGCGCCACCCGCCTCGCTACCGAGTGCAGCGACGGCTGGCGAGTTAGCCTGCGCCACTTTTTCCATTGCCGCGGAGGTGCTTTCGGTGTACTCGATTTTCCAGTTCGGATAGCGGTTCAGGAACTGGCTGCACTGCTGGAACGGCTGGGGATGACTGTAGACGGTTTCTATCTTGCTCAGATCGGTTGAGCCGGAGACCAGCACGCAGTGATCGATAGGGATCGTCAGCTCGCCAACCAGCGACAGGCTGGTGTGCTGCAGCAAATCGTAAACGTCGTTGATGGCACCCGAGCTGGTGTTTTCAATGGGCACGACGGCGTAATCCGCCTGGCCGGTCTCGACCTGGTTAAAGATATCGGCAAATTTTGCGCAGCCGCTCTCAATAAATTCTTCGAAATGGCGAGCGGCATACTGACGTGCGGCCAGGTGAGAGTAAGAGCCTTTCGGGCCGAGGAAGGCGATACGCGCAGAATGCGGGTTAGTTTTGTTCAGATGCTGCTGGAGCAGCGCTTGCTGAGTGAGAACGGAGTCTTCAATGATGAGCTGGAACAACCGGGTGATGTAATGGGCATCGAGGTGGTGCGCTTTGCCGAGCTGGATCAGACGTTCCAGCAGATCGCGTTCGCGGTCAATATCACGTACCGGACGATGGGAGTCCAGTTTGGCTTTCCCTACTTCAACGGCGAGCATGCGACGTTCGGCCAGCAGTGCCAGTAATTTCTCATCCAGCGCGCTGATTTTTACGCGCAGGTCCAGTAACGGGTTTTCCGGTGTCATAGTGTCGCCTGTCTCATTTTATCGTTATCAATAAAAAAGGCCCCCCGGTGTGGGAGGCCTTGTTGTTCGTCTTCGCATTCTTTATCACACGACGAAACGCCTCCCGGTCAGGGGAAGGTAAAAAAGAATGCGAAGAAGAACGGCGTAAGTTTCATAACATCATCCTGTGATTGATACCGTTAAAGTACCTGTACTGTTTTCACCCTGTCAATAAAAAACGCGCCCGAAGGCGCGTTGGCGGTACACTCAATTTAAAGGATTACTCTTCTTCAACTTCTTCCGCGAAGCTGGCGTCTTTCACCGAGGATGCGGCGCGACGGGCTTCACCTTTGTGTTGCACTTTATTGAGCTGCCGTTCCAGCTTGTTGATCAAATCGTTAATAGCCGTGTACATATCTTCATGTTTTGCGCTGGCGACCAGATGGCCGTTTGGAGTATTGATAGTTGCGTCAGCGATGAAACCCTGTGGCTCCTTAGACAGAATGATATGCGGGTTAATCAGGTGAGTTTGCCATTTATCCAGTTTGGCGAGACGGTCTGCGACGTGCTGGCGAATTGCCGGAGTAATTTCCATTTGTTTACTGGTAATGTTCATTGTCATAAATTTTACCTCTTGTCTTTCCGTCTTGGTGATTCCAGCATACCCGACCTAATGTCAAAATGTGTGATTTAGATCACGTTATTTTGTCGGTTTTTGTCAGGGAATCTTTTTTGTGAGGCAGGGCAGGAAGAGGTGAGATTTACCTTGTGGAAGGCAAAAATTGCGGTCATAGTTGACGGGATGAGTTGAGATAAAGCGCTTCAGCGAATATCAGAAATGGATACAAAAACGGCAGCCTTCGGGCTGCCGTTTTGCATTGAAGCACTATCAGGTGTTGCTGCTATTCGCGGCGATAATTTTCGCCACTTTTTCAGCCTGAGTGGTCATCTGCATCTGACGGTAAGCATTTTCCATCAGCTTCAGGCCGTCACGCGTTGCCTGAGTATCCGGGTAATCACGCAGCATACCTTCTACGCGGTTAACCACGGCAACCCATGCGCCACGGCGGGTATAGTATTCCGCAACGGAGTATTCATACTTCGCCAGGCGATCTTTCAGGAACACCAGACGTTTGGTCGCGTCGGTCACGTACTGACTGTTTGGATAGCCGCGCACCAGTTTGGAGAAGTCATTGAAGGCATCACGCGCATGCTGGGGATCACGATCGGAACGATCCACGCCGAAGAAGCCCTGCAGAGCACTGTCATCCAGCGCCATGTTGGTCAGACCGCGCATATACATGACGTAATCGATGTTAGGATGAGTCGGATTCAGACGCATGAAACGATCGATAGTTGCCTGAGCCAGCGGGAGGTCGGCATTTTTGTAGTAGGCGTAGATAAGATCTAACTGTACCTGCTGCGAATACGGACCAAATGGATAGCGATTATCCAACGCTTCCAGTTGCGTTATCGCCTGTTTCCAGTTACCGTCCTGCAACTTTTGTTGTGCAGTCGCATAGATCTCATTCGGCGGATTGTCAGGGACCTGTTCATTCGAACCGGAGCAGCCCACCAAAGCCAGGCTCAACGTGGCCGCTGCCACCAGATATTTCATGCGCGTCATGACGTTTTGACTTTCCTCAAATGTTTGTCCGGGAGAAACTCTGTTCCTGCTCCCGATTAAGACCAGCTACAATAGCACACTATATTAAACGGCAAAGCCGTAAAACCCAACGTTAAACAAAGAAGCAGTTTATGGCACAACGAGTAGAACTCACCGCAACAGTCTCCGAAAATCAGCTCGGTCAACGCTTAGATCAGGCTTTGGCCGAATTGTTCCCTGATTATTCGCGTTCACGCATAAAAGAATGGATCCTTGACCAGCGCGTGCTGGTAAACGGCAAGATCTGGGACAAACCAAAAGAGAAAGTGTTTGGTGGGGAAGCTGTTGCCATCAATGCTGAAATCGAAGAGGAAATCCGCTTCGAGCCGCAGGATATCCCATTGGACATCGTCTATGAAGATGATGACATTCTGGTAATCAACAAGCCGCGCGACCTGGTTGTTCATCCGGGGGCGGGGAACCCTGACGGTACGGTACTTAATGCACTTCTCCATTACTATCCGCCGATTGCTGATGTCCCGCGCGCGGGTATCGTTCACCGTCTGGATAAAGACACCACCGGTCTGATGGTCGTGGCAAAGACCGTTCCTGCTCAGACCCGTCTGGTGGAATCACTGCAGCTGCGCGAAATTACCCGTGAATACGAAGCGGTAGCCATTGGCCACATGACCGCTGGCGGCACGGTAGAAGAACCGATTAGCCGTCACCCGACTAAACGCACTCATATGTCGGTGCACCCGATGGGGAAACCAGCGGTGACGCACTATCGCATTATGGAGCACTTCCGTATTCATACGCGCCTGCGCCTGCGCCTGGAAACCGGTCGTACGCACCAGATCCGTGTTCATATGGCCCACATTACCCATCCGCTGGTGGGGGATCAGGTATACGGTGGTCGTCCGCGTCCGCCAAAAGGCGCATCGGATGAGTTCATCAGTGTACTGCGCAAGTTCGATCGTCAGGCGCTGCACGCGACCATGCTGCGTCTCTATCACCCCATCACTGGTATTCAGATGGAGTGGCATGCGCCTCTCCCACAGGATATGGTGGAACTGATTGACGCCATGCGTGCTGATTTCGAAGAACATAAGGACCATGTGGACTGGTTATGACCAAACTGATTGTCCCGGAGTGGCCACTACCTGAAGGCGTGGCCGCCTGCAGCTCAACCCGTACTGGCGGAGTCAGCCAGGGCGCGTGGGAGTCGTTGAATCTCGGCGCACACTGTGGCGATAACCTGGATCATGTAGAAGAGAACCGCAGGCGTCTGTTTGCTGCGGGGAATCTGCCTTCGAAACCGGTCTGGCTGGAACAGGTTCATGGTAAAGCGGTGCTGAAGCTGACGGGAGAACCTTACGCTTCTAAACGCGCAGACGCCTCTTACAGCAATACTCCGGGCACGGTTTGTGCCGTTATGACCGCGGATTGTCTGCCGGTTTTGTTCTGTAACCGGGCAGGTACTGAAGTGGCTGCCGCGCATGCAGGCTGGCGTGGATTGTGTGAGGGCGTGCTGGAAGAGACCGTCGCCTGCTTTAACGATGATTCCGCCAATATCATGGCCTGGCTGGGTCCGGCGATTGGCCCTCGTGCTTTTGAAGTGGGGCCGGAAGTTCGCGAAGCATTCATGGAAAAAGATCCGCAAGCCGCTGAGGCTTTTCAGCCTTCCGGTGAAAAATATCTGGCAGATATTTACCAGCTTGCCCGTCAGCGCCTGAATAGCGTCGGTGTCACGCAGATCTTCGGCGGAGATCGCTGTACTTTCACTGAAAAGGGTGATTTTTTCTCTTATCGCCGCGACAAGACTACGGGTCGTATGGCAAGTTTTATTTGGCTGATATAACCTAAAGAATCAAGACGATCCGGAACGTGCCGTTTTCTTTTCACATAATTCAGATCATTAACCTTGAATAATTGAGGGATGACCTCATTTAATCTCCAGTAGCAAATTTGACCTGTTTATGGGAGGAGTTATGCGTCTGGATCGTCTTACTAATAAATTCCAGCTTGCTCTTGCCGATGCCCAGTCGCTCGCGCTGGGGCACGACAACCAATTCATCGAACCTCTTCATTTAATGAGCGCCTTGCTGAATCAGGAAGGGGGATCGGTACGTCCTTTATTAACGTCTGCTGGCATTAATGCTGGCCAGTTACGCACCGCTATCGATCAGGCACTGAGCCGTTTACCGCAGGTAGAAGGTACCGGCGGTGATGTTCAGCCGTCTCAGGATCTGGTGCGCGTGCTGAACCTTTGCGACAAGCTGGCGCAAAAACGTGGGGACAACTTTATTTCGTCAGAGCTGTTTGTTCTGGCGGCGCTTGAATCACGCGGTACCTTAACCGACCTGCTGAAATCTGCCGGTGCAACCACCGCCAATGTGACTCAGGCGATTGAGAAAATGCGCGGAGGTGAAAGCGTGAACGATCAGGGAGCCGAAGACCAACGTCAGGCTTTGAAGAAATTTACGGTCGATCTGACCGAACGTGCTGAGCAGGGCAAACTTGACCCGGTCATCGGCCGTGACGAAGAGATCCGCCGTACGATTCAGGTATTGCAGCGTCGTACCAAGAACAACCCGGTTCTGATTGGTGAGCCCGGTGTGGGTAAAACCGCCATTGTTGAAGGGCTGGCGCAGCGTATCGTAAACGGTGAAGTGCCGGAAGGGCTGAAAGGTCGCCGCGTGCTGGCACTGGATATGGGGGCGCTGGTGGCCGGGGCGAAATACCGCGGTGAGTTTGAAGAGCGTCTGAAAGGTGTGCTTAACGACCTGGCTAAACAGGAAGGCAACGTCATTCTGTTTATTGACGAACTGCACACCATGGTGGGGGCCGGTAAGGCCGACGGCGCGATGGATGCCGGGAACATGCTGAAACCAGCCCTGGCACGTGGTGAACTGCATTGCGTTGGCGCCACGACGCTGGATGAGTACCGCCAGTACATTGAGAAAGATGCTGCTCTGGAACGTCGTTTCCAGAAAGTGTTTGTTGCCGAGCCAAGCGTTGAAGATACCATCGCGATTTTGCGTGGTCTGAAAGAACGTTATGAGCTGCATCACCATGTGCAAATCACCGACCCGGCGATTGTGGCGGCGGCGACGCTTTCGCACCGTTATATTGCTGACCGTCAGTTGCCGGATAAAGCGATCGACCTGATTGATGAAGCGGCGTCGAGCATTCGTATGCAGATTGACTCGAAACCGGAAGAGCTGGACAGGCTCGACCGTCGTATCATTCAGCTCAAGCTGGAACAGCAGGCGCTGAAGAAAGAGTCTGATGAAGCCAGTAAGAAACGCCTCGATATGCTCAACGAAGAACTGGACGACAAAGAGCGTCAGTATTCTGAGCTGGAAGAAGAGTGGAAAGCCGAGAAAGCTTCACTGTCTGGCACGCAGACCATTAAAGCGGAACTTGAGCAGGCGAAAATTGCCATCGAACAGGCTCGCCGTGTGGGCGATCTGGCGCGAATGTCCGAGTTGCAGTACGGCAAAATCCCTGAGCTGGAAAAACAGCTTGAGATCGCCACGCAGTCGGAAGGCAAAACCATGCGTCTGTTACGTAATAAAGTGACGGATGCAGAAATTGCGGAAGTGCTGGCTCGCTGGACCGGTATTCCGGTGGCGCGCATGATGGAAAGCGAACGCGATAAACTGCTGCGTATGGAGCAGGATCTGCATCAGCGCGTGATCGGTCAGGACGAGGCGGTTGAGGCCGTCTCCAATGCCATCCGCCGTAGCCGTGCGGGGCTGTCCGATCCTAATCGCCCGATTGGTTCGTTCCTGTTCCTGGGGCCGACCGGTGTCGGTAAGACCGAGCTGTGCAAAGCACTGGCTAACTTTATGTTCGATAGCGACGATGCGATGGTGCGCATCGACATGTCCGAGTTTATGGAAAAACACTCCGTCTCGCGTCTGGTCGGGGCACCTCCAGGATATGTCGGTTATGAAGAAGGTGGCTATCTGACAGAAGCGGTGCGTCGCCGTCCTTATTCCGTCATTCTGCTGGATGAGGTGGAAAAAGCGCACCCGGATGTGTTCAACATTCTGCTTCAGGTGCTGGATGATGGCCGTCTGACTGACGGGCAGGGGAGAACGGTCGACTTCCGTAATACGGTCGTCATTATGACATCGAACCTGGGTTCTGATTTGATTCAGGAACGTTTCGGTGAGCTGGACTACGGCCATATGAAGGATCTGGTGATGGGGGTTGTCAGCCATAGCTTCCGTCCAGAGTTCATCAACCGTATTGATGAAGTGGTGGTGTTCCATCCTCTGGGTGAGAAACACATTGCGTCGATTGCGCAGATCCAGCTGCAGCGTCTGTACAAACGTCTGGAAGAGCGTGGATATGAAATTCACATCTCTGACGATGCGCTGAAATTGTTGAGCGAGAACGGTTATGATCCGGTGTATGGTGCGCGTCCGTTGAAACGTGCTATCCAGCAGCAGATCGAAAACCCGCTGGCGCAGCAGATCCTGTCCGGCGAGCTGATTCCGGGCAAAGTTATCCGTCTGGAAGCCAACGACGATCGCATTGTGGCAGTGCAGTAAGTCACAAAACGCAAAAACGAGCCGCTTGCGGCTCGTTTTTGTTTAAAAACCAGGCGAGAATTGAGGTCTGGGAAGTGTTTTGCCTGGAAAGTGAGCAGTCAGTAAATAATTTTCACTTTATCCTTGCAGGTTCGGAATTACTCCCTATAATGCGCCTCCACTGACACGGAACAACGGCACACAAGCCGCCGGGTCAGCAGAGAAAAGCAAAATAAACGCTTGACTCTGAAGCGGGAGAGCGTAATATGCACACCCCGCGCCGCAGCGAAAACGAAGCGGCACTGCTCTTTAACAATTTATCAGACAATCTGTGTGGGCACTCAAAGTGACATGGATTCTTAATGTCTTCGGACAATAAATGAATACCAAGTCTCTGAGTGAACATACGTAATTCATTACGAAGTTTAATTCATGAGCATCAAACTTAAATTGAAGAGTTTGATCATGGCTCAGATTGAACGCTGGCGGCAGGCCTAACACATGCAAGTCGAACGGTAGCACAGAGAGCTTGCTCTCGGGTGACGAGTGGCGGACGGGTGAGTAATGTCTGGGAAACTGCCTGATGGAGGGGGATAACTACTGGAAACGGTAGCTAATACCGCATAACGTCGCAAGACCAAAGAGGGGGACCTTCGGGCCTCTTGCCATCAGATGTGCCCAGATGGGATTAGCTAGTAGGTGGGGTAACGGCTCACCTAGGCGACGATCCCTAGCTGGTCTGAGAGGATGACCAGCCACACTGGAACTGAGACACGGTCCAGACTCCTACGGGAGGCAGCAGTGGGGAATATTGCACAATGGGCGCAAGCCTGATGCAGCCATGCCGCGTGTATGAAGAAGGCCTTCGGGTTGTAAAGTACTTTCAGCGGGGAGGAAGGTGTTGTGGTTAATAACCGCAGCAATTGACGTTACCCGCAGAAGAAGCACCGGCTAACTCCGTGCCAGCAGCCGCGGTAATACGGAGGGTGCAAGCGTTAATCGGAATTACTGGGCGTAAAGCGCACGCAGGCGGTCTGTCAAGTCGGATGTGAAATCCCCGGGCTCAACCTGGGAACTGCATTCGAAACTGGCAGGCTAGAGTCTTGTAGAGGGGGGTAGAATTCCAGGTGTAGCGGTGAAATGCGTAGAGATCTGGAGGAATACCGGTGGCGAAGGCGGCCCCCTGGACAAAGACTGACGCTCAGGTGCGAAAGCGTGGGGAGCAAACAGGATTAGATACCCTGGTAGTCCACGCCGTAAACGATGTCGACTTGGAGGTTGTGCCCTTGAGGCGTGGCTTCCGGAGCTAACGCGTTAAGTCGACCGCCTGGGGAGTACGGCCGCAAGGTTAAAACTCAAATGAATTGACGGGGGCCCGCACAAGCGGTGGAGCATGTGGTTTAATTCGATGCAACGCGAAGAACCTTACCTACTCTTGACATCCAGAGAACTTTCCAGAGATGGATTGGTGCCTTCGGGAACTCTGAGACAGGTGCTGCATGGCTGTCGTCAGCTCGTGTTGTGAAATGTTGGGTTAAGTCCCGCAACGAGCGCAACCCTTATCCTTTGTTGCCAGCGGTTAGGCCGGGAACTCAAAGGAGACTGCCAGTGATAAACTGGAGGAAGGTGGGGATGACGTCAAGTCATCATGGCCCTTACGAGTAGGGCTACACACGTGCTACAATGGCGCATACAAAGAGAAGCGACCTCGCGAGAGCAAGCGGACCTCATAAAGTGCGTCGTAGTCCGGATTGGAGTCTGCAACTCGACTCCATGAAGTCGGAATCGCTAGTAATCGTAGATCAGAATGCTACGGTGAATACGTTCCCGGGCCTTGTACACACCGCCCGTCACACCATGGGAGTGGGTTGCAAAAGAAGTAGGTAGCTTAACCTTCGGGAGGGCGCTTACCACTTTGTGATTCATGACTGGGGTGAAGTCGTAACAAGGTAACCGTAGGGGAACCTGCGGTTGGATCACCTCCTTACCTTAAAGAACCTGCCTTTGTAGTGCTCACACAGATTGTCTGATGAAAAGTAAATAGCAAGGCGTCTTGCGATTGAGACTTCAGTGTCCCCTTCGTCTAGAGGCCCAGGACACCGCCCTTTCACGGCGGTAACAGGGGTTCGAATCCCCTAGGGGACGCCACTTGCTGGTTCGTGAGTGAAAGTCGCCGACCCCCGTATCTCAAAACTGACTTGCGAGTCATGTTTGAGATATTTGCTCTTTAAAAATCTGGATCAAGCTGAAAATTGAAACGACACACATGTTATGTGTGTTCGAGTCTCTCAAATTTTCGCAAACCGATGATGAATCGAAAGAAACATCTTCGGGTTGTGAGGTTAAGCGACTAAGCGTACACGGTGGATGCCCTGGCAGTCAGAGGCGATGAAGGACGTGCTAATCTGCGAAAAGCGCCGGCGAGGTGATATGAACCTTTGACCCGGCGATGTCCGAATGGGGAAACCCAGTGTGATTCGTCACACTATCGTTAACTGAATACATAGGTTAACGAGGCGAACCGGGGGAACTGAAACATCTAAGTACCCCGAGGAAAAGAAATCAACCGAGATTCCCCCAGTAGCGGCGAGCGAACGGGGAGCAGCCCGGAGTCTGAATCAGCTTGTGTGTTAGTGGAACGGTCTGGAAAGTCCGACGGTACAGGGTGATAGTCCCGTACACGAAAATGCACAGGTTGTGAACTCGAAGAGTAGGGCGGGACACGTGGTATCCTGTCTGAATATGGGGGGACCATCCTCCAAGGCTAAATACTCCTGACTGACCGATAGTGAACCAGTACCGTGAGGGAAAGGCGAAAAGAACCCCGGCGAGGGGAGTGAAAAAGAACCTGAAACCGTGTACGTACAAGCAGTGGGAGCCTACTTGTTAGGTGACTGCGTACCTTTTGTATAATGGGTCAGCGACTTATATTCTGTAGCAAGGTTAACCGAATAGGGGAGCCGAAGGGAAACCGAGTCTTAACTGGGCGTTAAGTTGCAGGGTATAGACCCGAAACCCGGTGATCTAGCCATGGGCAGGTTGAAGGTTGGGTAACACTAACTGGAGGACCGAACCGACTAATGTTGAAAAATTAGCGGATGACCTGTGGCTGGGGGTGAAAGGCCAATCAAACCGGGAGATAGCTGGTTCTCCCCGAAAGCTATTTAGGTAGCGCCTCGTGAACTCATCTTCGGGGTAGAGCACTGTTTCGGCTAGGGGGCCATCCCGGCTTACCAACCCGATGCAAACTACGAATACCGAAGAATGTTATCACGGGAGACACACGGCGGGTGCTAACGTCCGTCGTGAAGAGGGAAACAACCCAGACCGCCAGCTAAGGTCCCAAAGTCATGGTTAAGTGGGAAACGATGTGGGAAGGCACAGACAGCCAGGATGTTGGCTTAGAAGCAGCCATCATTTAAAGAAAGCGTAATAGCTCACTGGTCGAGTCGGCCTGCGCGGAAGATGTAACGGGGCTAAACCATGCACCGAAGCTGCGGCAGCGACGCTTATGCGTTGTTGGGTAGGGGAGCGTTCTGTAAGCCGTTGAAGGTGGCCTGTGAGGGTTGCTGGAGGTATCAGAAGTGCGAATGCTGACATAAGTAACGATAAAGCGGGTGAAAAGCCCGCTCGCCGGAAGACCAAGGGTTCCTGTCCAACGTTAATCGGGGCAGGGTGAGTCGACCCCTAAGGCGAGGCCGAAAGGCGTAGTCGATGGGAAACAGGTTAATATTCCTGTACTTGGTGTTACTGCGAAGGGGGGACGGAGAAGGCTATGTTAGCCGGGCGACGGTTGTCCCGGTTTAAGCATGTAGGCGGAGGTTCCAGGTAAATCCGGTACCTTTTTAACGCTGAGGTGTGATGACGAGGCACTACGGTGCTGAAGTAACAAATGCCCTGCTTCCAGGAAAAGCCTCTAAGCATCAGGTAACACGAAATCGTACCCCAAACCGACACAGGTGGTCAGGTAGAGAATACCAAGGCGCTTGAGAGAACTCGGGTGAAGGAACTAGGCAAAATGGTGCCGTAACTTCGGGAGAAGGCACGCTGATATGTAGGTGAAGCCCCTGCGGGTGGAGCTGAAATCAGTCGAAGATACCAGCTGGCTGCAACTGTTTATTAAAAACACAGCACTGTGCAAACACGAAAGTGGACGTATACGGTGTGACGCCTGCCCGGTGCCGGAAGGTTAATTGATGGGGTTAGCGGTAACGCGAAGCTCTTGATCGAAGCCCCGGTAAACGGCGGCCGTAACTATAACGGTCCTAAGGTAGCGAAATTCCTTGTCGGGTAAGTTCCGACCTGCACGAATGGCGTAATGATGGCCAGGCTGTCTCCACCCGAGACTCAGTGAAATTGAACTCGCTGTGAAGATGCAGTGTACCCGCGGCAAGACGGAAAGACCCCGTGAACCTTTACTATAGCTTGACACTGAACACTGGTCCTTGATGTGTAGGATAGGTGGGAGGCTTTGAAGCGTGGACGCCAGTCTGCGTGGAGCCAACCTTGAAATACCACCCTTTAATGGCTGGTGTTCTAACGTAGACCCGTGATCCGGGTTGCGGACAGTGTCTGGTGGGTAGTTTGACTGGGGCGGTCTCCTCCCAAAGAGTAACGGAGGAGCACGAAGGTTAGCTAATCCTGGTCGGACATCAGGAGGTTAGTGCAATGGCATAAGCTAGCTTGACTGCGAGAGTGACGGCTCGAGCAGGTGCGAAAGCAGGTCATAGTGATCCGGTGGTTCTGAATGGAAGGGCCATCGCTCAACGGATAAAAGGTACTCCGGGGATAACAGGCTGATACCGCCCAAGAGTTCATATCGACGGCGGTGTTTGGCACCTCGATGTCGGCTCATCACATCCTGGGGCTGAAGTAGGTCCCAAGGGTATGGCTGTTCGCCATTTAAAGTGGTACGCGAGCTGGGTTTAGAACGTCGTGAGACAGTTCGGTCCCTATCTGCCGTGGGCGCTGGAGAATTGAGGGGGGCTGCTCCTAGTACGAGAGGACCGGAGTGGACGCATCACTGGTGTTCGGGTTGTCATGCCAATGGCACTGCCCGGTAGCTAAATGCGGAAGAGATAAGTGCTGAAAGCATCTAAGCACGAAACTTGCCCCGAGATGAGTTCTCCCTGAGACTTTAAGTCTCCTGAAGGAACGTTGAAGACGACGACGTTGATAGGTCGGGTGTGTAAGCGCAGCGATGCGTTGAGCTAACCGATACTAATGAACCGTGAGGCTTAACCTTACAACGCCGAAGCTGTTTTGGCGGTGAGAGACGATTTTCAGCTGATACAGATTACAGAATTTGCCTGGCGGCTTTAGCGCGGTGGTCCCACCTGACCCCATGCCGAACTCAGAAGTGAAACGCCGTAGCGCCGATGGTAGTGTGGGGTCTCCCCATGTGAGAGTAGGGAACTGCCAGGCATCAATCAAGAAGAACCCCGTACCGTAAGGTGCGGGGTTTTTTGCTTTGGGTTTTTTTCCCCTGGCCTTTCTCTTAATCTCTTACCCTGCTAATGGAATGTGTGATCCCTGTCTCAATGTTATTTATAACAAAATTATAACATTTCATTTACGAGGTAATTGAGTCTCCTGGCTCAATACACCGCTGTTTATGGCAGGAGCATAATCACAATGACAGAAAGTATTACATCAAACGGGACGCTGGCTAACAGTGATACCCGAAGAAGGGTATGGGCAATCGTCAGCGCCTCTTCCGGGAATCTGGTTGAATGGTTTGACTTCTACGTCTACTCATTCTGTTCACTCTACTTCGCACATATCTTCTTCCCGTCCGGCAACACCACAACACAGCTACTACAAACGGCAGGGGTATTTGCCGCCGGATTCTTAATGCGACCCATTGGGGGCTGGCTGTTTGGGCGTATTGCGGATCGTCGCGGGCGCAAGGCCTCCATGCTGATCTCGGTTTGTATGATGTGCTTTGGATCTCTGGTGATCGCCTGCTTACCAGGGTATGAATCGATCGGGACATGGGCGCCTGCGCTGCTTTTGCTGGCTCGCTTATTCCAGGGACTATCGGTGGGCGGTGAATACGGTACCAGTGCGACCTACATGAGTGAAGTTGCCCTGGAAGGCCGCAAAGGTTTTTACGCCTCATTCCAGTACGTCACACTCATTGGTGGTCAATTGCTGGCGATTCTTGTGGTGGTGATCCTGCAGCAGATCCTGACAGACGAACAACTTCACACATGGGGATGGCGAATTCCTTTCGCACTGGGCGCAGCACTGGCGATTGTCGCACTTTGGTTACGCCGTCAGTTAGATGAAACCTCGCAGAAAGAGGTCAGGACGCTAAAGGAGGCGGGAACATTCAAAGGATTATGGCGAAACCGCAAAGCTTTCCTGATGGTGCTGGGCTTCACTGCGGGCGGCTCTCTCAGTTTTTACACTTTCACCACCTATATGCAAAAGTATCTGGTGAACACCACCGGAATGCACGCAAACGTCGCCAGCGTTGTTATGACAGTGGCACTTTTTGTCTTTATGCTCATACAACCGATTATCGGTGCGCTTTCCGATAAGATTGGTCGCCGTACGTCAATGCTGATCTTTGGTGGGCTGTCAGCGCTGTTTACTGTCCCTATTTTGACAGCCCTTCAGCATGTCTCCTCGCCATATGCCGCATTTGCACTGGTGATGCTGGCGATGGTGATTGTCAGTTTCTACACCTCGATCAGCGGAATACTGAAAGCCGAAATGTTCCCGGCACAGGTACGAGCGCTAGGGGTAGGGCTCTCTTATGCGGTAGCCAATGCGCTGTTTGGCGGATCGGCGGAGTATGTAGCGTTGTCTCTTAAATCATGGGGAAGTGAAACGACATTCTTCTGGTACGTGACGGTAATGGGGGCGCTGGCCTTTATTGTCTCCCTGATGCTGCATCGCAAAGGGAAGGGCATTCGTCTTTAATAATGCGCCATCTGCCAGACGGCATAGCCGGTGGTTGCACCGGCGACGTCCCAGGCGAAATCTTTCCAGCTCCAGCCGCTCCCCGCGGGGCGGCTATCCCACAGTTCTTTTGATGCTCCAAGGCTTACTGAGAACATCAATCCTATCGCTGCGCTCCGGTCCCGGCTGTATCCCTGATGCTGTGCATATTCGTTACCGGCTGCAGACAGCATTGCGGAGGCGAGGAAGTGCTGAGCCTTATCCTGTCCGGACCAGCTATCGTTGGCCATATGGCTGCAGCCACTCAGAAAGAGGACGCTCAGTAGCAGAGAAGTACGCATCAACGGGCTCCATAAAAAAGCCCTGCGGGTGACAGGGCTCTGACATTACAGAATACGGCTGATAAGTCGGTCGATACGGATACGACGTAAACGGCGGATCAACTTACGGACTTTCACCGGATAATCGGCAATGCTCTGTAGTTCGCGGTAATGGTTAACCACCGTAGTATGCGTGCGAATCAACTCCAGCTCACGTTCACGCTGGGCGGCTAACTCATGCTGCGGGTCATGGATGAGAATGGCGTTTTCCAGATCCAGTCTCCAGGCGCGTGGGTTAAGGTTGTTACCGGTCAGCAGCATCCACTCATCGTCGACCCACATTCCTTTCAGGTGGTAACTGTTGTCTTCATCTTTCCACAGACGCACAACCAACTGGTCAGTGTTGACGTAGTACTGTAAACGGCTCAGGAAACGACGCAGGTTAATCTCATAAAGATAAGGCAGCGCACCGATGATTTTGAACGGCTGGTCTTCAGGGATGAAAAAGTCGTTTGCTGTTTTATCGCCGACGATAATTTCCACTTTTTTACCGTCGCGCAGTAGCTGAATGATATTTCGCACCAGCACGGCAGGAAGGTTGAAGTATGGCGTACAGATGGTGAGTTTCTGCTCTGCGCATGGCATCAAATGGAAGATCGTTTTGTTCAGCAGGCTTGATTTGCCGAGCCCTACCAGCGGGGTAACAGATAACTCTTCGTTGTTCGCATCGCCCTGAAAATGGTAGACCGCATCGCGCAACTCCTGGCGGAAAGCGCGAACATCATTTTTGATCTCCGGGCTTTTAGGACGCTCAGGATCGTCAAGGCGATTAACCCCACGACCGTGTACCAGGTTTTTATCAACCCAGTTGAACATGATATCGGCCATCTGTGGATTACGAATCAGGTGGTAGCGGTCGTAGCGATATTTATCGAGCTGATGAAGGTAGACATCATTCAGGCTTGCGCCGCTGTACAGGACGCTGTCATCAATGATGAACCCTTTAAAATGAAGGACACCGAGTGCTTCACGGGTATTAACGGGTACGCCATAAACAGGGACATCGACGCCAGGATTTTCCTGCGCCGTGCGGCAATACCAGTCTGCATTAGTATTGGAAGCGGCTGCGCCGATACGGCCACGCTGAGCGCGATGCCAGTCAACCAGTACGCGAACATCCAGTTCCGGACGCTGACGTTTAGCTTCATAGAGTGCGTTGAGGATCGCACGACCGCCTTCATCTTGTTCAAGATACAGGGCCACAATGCAAATGCGTCGCGTGGCGCTGGCAATCTTTTCCAGAAGCGTTTCCCGAAAATGAGCGGGAGCATAAAAGAACTCTACATCATCAACTGACTGAGAAATCTTCGGTAGTTGAGCAAGGTGTTGTTGATGTTTATTACGCTTAAATTTTGACAACATCACAGTGCGTTTCTTCTCTGTTCATTGAAGGGTTGTCTGTACCATGCAAACAACATAAGCGGACAATGATACCACCAGTCCCGTCCAAAGTGGGTAACATTTCCAGTAGGTTACTCGTGTTTGTCTGCTGATGTCAGGACGAGGGACAAGGCAACAATACCTTCCTCCAGCTGAATATCAACGTCAAATCCGAGTTTTCGCGCCAGGGTCACCATACCGCGATTGTTTGGCATAGTAATGCCATTCAGGCGCAACAATCCGTGATCTCGCGTATAACTGATGAGTTTTTCCAGCAGTCGTCTACCCAGCCCCAGGCCTTTAAGATCGGAGCGCACCAGCACGGCAAACTCCGCATCGACATTATCCGGGTCAGAAATGGCTCGCGTGACGCCGAGGATCTCATCATCATGACCTGCACGACGCACGGCAACAAACGCCATTTCTCGATCGTAGTCGATCTGGGTCATATTGGCTAAATCATCGTGGGTAAATTCGTTGATTTCGCTAAAATAGCGGTAGTAGAGATCTTCTTTTGTAACCTGAGAGATAAAGGCCCGCAGCTGGGGTTCATCTTCCGGCAGAATTGGGCGGAACAGGACGCGTTCCCCGTTTTTCATCTCTACCCACTCCTCCAGATGCAGAGGATATGGACGGATTGCCAGGCGGCTCTCTCTGTCCCCTTCGAAGGGCGCGATATCCAGCGTCACGTCCAGCGCCGTAAACTCATTGCCGGAAGCGAGTAGCGGATGGATATCCAGCCGCTGGATCTCGGCACAATCCACGATCAGATTAGAAACCTGCACCAGGAATTGACTTAACCCGGCAATATCGAGCGGACGCAAGGCACTGCGGCCACGGATCTTTTTGCTTTTAATCGCCTGAATGATCAGATAGCGCGCGAGGTTCATGTTCAGCGGCGGTAAAGCAACGACAGCCTGTTCCTCCGGGTGCCACTCTACGCCACCTTCTCCCAGCATAATAAGCGGGCCGAAGACGGGATCGTGCTCTACCACGACTCGTAGTTCCTGAGCGCCTGCGCGGTTAGCCATGCTTTGTACCAGCAGTCCGTGGATCCGGGCCTGCGGCCAGGCCATCTTAACGCGATCAAAAATGGCATCAGCTGCCTGCTGTACCTCCGTTGCCGTACGCAGATACAGCATGACACCCTGAACATCTGATTTATGCGGTATATCGGGAGAGCGCAGCTTAAGAGCGACCGGATAGCCAATCTGCTCCGCAATATGTACTGCCTCGGCGCTGTCGCTGGCGATCCAGGTTGGCAGGGTTTGCATCCCGTAGCTGCCCAGAATGGGCTGCACTTCATGCGTATCAAGCGATGTCGCGCCCTCTTCAATAGCCTGCAGCAAGAGTCGATGAACGTCGACGGTATTCGCCGTCAGGTTACCAGGTAGCGCCGGGGTTTCGCGTAGCTGCTTCTGATTGCGGCGATATTCCACCATATGCATAAATGCGGTGATAGTCCCTTCCGGCGTACGGTAGGTTGGCAGACCGGCTTCGCTGAACAGACGTCGTGCCTCCTGAGATGAAAACTCACCGCACCAGTTTGTCAGCAGAGTGACATATTTGCCGCGCGGATGGTTGCGTACAGCTTCAATTAACGCGCGCGCACTTTCACTGCCCGGCGCGACTGCGCTGGGGGAGTGGATAATCATCAATGCATCGAAGTCCTGACTATCCAGCAAAATTGAGATAGCCCGAATATAGCGATCGCTGCTGGCGTCATCGCGCAAATCAAGCGGATTGCCGGGCATCACGCTTGTCGGAAGCACCTCTCTGAGGCGTCGAAGTGTCTCTTCACCCAGCGTTGCCAGCTTTCCGTTGCGCAGCCACAGTTCATCCAGCGCAAGCGCAGCAGGGGCCGCACCATTGCTGACAATCATTAACTTCTCGCCACGCAGTGGGCGCATGTGGCTGAGTGTCTCAACGGCGGAAAAAAGCTCGTGCGTATCCTGCACCCGCAGTAACCCCGCGCGTTGGATGGCGGCATCCCAGGCGGGATCCATGCCGGAATGAGACTGCAGGAGACGCTGGGCAGCAGGACTGCGACCGCTTTTGATAACCAGGATCGGCTTATTGCGCGAAGCACTTCGTGAAGCCGATACAAAACGACGGGCGTCGCTCAGATGCTCAAGATAAAGGAGTATCGCGCTGGTTTTGCTGTCACGAGCCAGGAAATCCAGAAGCTCATCAACGTCGATATCCAGGCTGTCGCCCAGGGCAATGAAGTAGGAGAAACCCATTTCGCGCTGTTGCGCCCAGTCGAGGATAGTGTTCGATACTGCAGCCGACTGCGAGATAAACGCCAGTTTGCCTTTGCGGATCGGTACCGGGGAGAAACTGGCATTCAACCCCTGCCAGGGGGCGAGCAGGCCCAGGCTATTCGGGCCAAGGATACGCATCTGGTAGCGGCTGGCGTAGGCGAGCAGTTCGGGTTGCTGTTCAGGTGGAGACGAGAGAATAATGCAGGTTTTACACCCTTTCTTGCCAAGTGCTTCCAGCAGTTCCAGATTGCGTTTCGCATTCGTACACAGCACGGCGAGGTCCGGCACAAAAGGCAGGCTCTGCACATCTGGCCATGCCAGCACCCCCTGAACGGCCTTATAAGCCGGCGTGACGGGCATGACGGGGCCATTAAATCCTCCCGCGAGCAGGTTGCGCATCATCAGATAGCCTGCCCGATCCGGTTTCATGGATGCGCCGATAACGGCAATGGATTTAGGACGTAATAGCGCTTCTAACCCTCGCTGGCTCATGCAAGTCTCCCGTGATTGCAAGCGACCTGATGATTTTAAACGCTTTCTGACTCTGTTGCTGTGATGCTGCCCTTATGAATGGTTTTTCCCGCCAGATAGCGTTCCCGGAAACAAGAGAAATGGTTGCCCAGGGCGCCTGCTGCTGCGGTATCCCCGGCTAAATCCAGCAGCGCGATGGCCACCTCGGCGGTGCAATATTGTCCGTCAGCATGCGCTTCACGCAGGCGATAAGCCGAGACGCGGGAAAGATCGACAGAAATGACCGGCAGCGCGTCAAGGTAAGGGCTTTTGCGAAACATTTTCCGCGCTTCGGTCCATGTGCCGTCCAGCATAATAAACAGCGGTGGCTTACCGGATGGTGGCGCCGAAAGCACCTGACGATTGTCGCCTGCGTAAGAGGCCGGGAAAACGACCATCGGCTGATAGTCCGGGTTTGTCACCAGATCGAGCAGGGCCTGTGGCGGCTCGGTGCGGGACCATTGAAACGCGGCAGTATCCGGCAGAATATCGGCAATCAGCCGCCCTGTATTACTGGGTTTCATCGGCTCGGTATCAAACATGACCAGACAAAAACGGCTTTTAGCCGTACTGGGTGCCAGCGTTTCGCACAGGCAAACTTTAAGCGGAAGCAGGCAGCGCTGGCAGCGACGAATGCGATTGCCACGGGCAAGAAAAGGACGAGTGGCGCGCGCAAGGCGTTCGGCGCGTAACAGGAGGACAGCGTTATCGGTCATGGGCGAAGTGAAGGAAAAACGCCATTTTCGCAGAGGCGGGAGCGGGGCACAAGATGTGCCCCGTGAAAGTTACAGTGATTCGTTTAACCAGCTGTCAAACGGCGCTTTCGGTACTGCGCCATTGAGCATGTCGACGACTTCACCGTTTTTAAAGATCATGATGGTCGGGATGCTGCGAATGCGGAAACGTGCGCTAAGCTCGCGTTCCGCCTCGGTATTCACCTTAACAAAACGCATCTTACCGCTGCGCTCTTCGGCCACGTCTTCAAAGATTGGCGCGAAGCTTCGGCATGGACCGCACCACGGTGCCCAGAAATCGACCACCACCGGGAGATCGTCCTTGAGGAGTTTGTCCAGCGTAGCACCCGTCGCGTTAATGACATCGCCATCAAACAGTTCGTGGCCACAACGTCCGCATTTCGCACCATCGTCAATCCGATCGTCCGGAATGCGATTAAGAGCCTGACAGTTGGCACATACGGTATTCATAACTAACCTCTGATAGAGCCGTGGGACAGCGGCAGAACGCCGATAATGTTTCTAATATGTTACATATTATCAATGAGCCTGTTTGAAACAACAATGCGTTTTATTCAATGAGAACAATAGTCACAGGCTTTTGTACGAAATTATGGCTATGCGCTGGCACATCGGGTAATCTGCGCGCTTCGCGCAGCGCTGGTGGAGAAAAGCATGAACGACGAAATGAAAAATAAAAGCGGCAAGGTCAAAGTGATGTATGTCCGCAGTGATGATGACTCTGATAAACGCACCCAAAATCCGCGTACCGGAAAAGGTGGCGGGCGTCCGGCGTCTTCTCGTGCAGACGGTGGCCGTCGCCCCGCCCGCGATGACAGAAACACCCGCGGTGATGACCGCAAACGTGACGATCGCAAACGCGATGACCGTCCGCGTTCCGACCGCCCACGCAGTGACCGTCCACGCGACGATCGTCCGCGTGATGACTTCTCGCGTGACAACGCCTCCCCGTGGCGCACCGTTTCTCGCGCCCCGGGCGATGAGACGCCAGAGAAAGCCGATCACGGCGGTATCAGCGGCAAAAGCTTTATCGATCCGGAAGTGCTGCGCCGTCAGCGTGCGGAAGAGACCCGCGTGTATGGCGAGAACGCCTGCCAGGCGCTGTTCCAGAGCCGCCCTGAGTGTATCGTCCGCGCCTGGTTTATCCAGAGCGTGACCCCGCGCTTTAAAGAAGCACTGCGCTGGATGGCCGCGAATCGTAAAGCCTACCACGTGGTGGATGATGCCGAGCTGACCAAAGCGTCCGGTACCGAGCACCACGGCGGCGTCTGCTTCCTGATCAAAAAACGTAACGGCACCACCGTGCAGCAGTGGGTCAGCCAGGCGGATGCCGATGACTGCGTGCTGGCCCTGGAAGATGTAGGCAACCCGCACAACCTGGGCGCGATGATGCGCAGCTGCGCACACTTTGGCGTGAAGGGTGTGCTGTTACAGGATGCCGCACTGCTGGAATCTGGTGCCGCGATCCGCACAGCAGAAGGCGGAGCGGAGCATGTGCAGCCGATCACCGGCGACAGCGTGCTGGACGCCCTTGAGCAGTTCCGTAAAGCGGGTTATTCCATCGTGACCACGTCGAGCCATGCTGGTACGCCGCTGTTTAAAGCGACGCTGCCGCGTAAAATGGTGCTGGTATTAGGTCAGGAACGTGACGGTCTGTCTGACGCGGCGCTTTCCAGTGCTGATCTGAGCGTCTCTATCGACGGGACAGGTAATGTAGAAAGTTTGAACGTGTCCGTTGCGACCGGCGTACTGCTGGCGGAATGGTGGCGTCAGAATAAGGCATAAGCCTCTCAATGTGCCGGGTCTGACCCGGCACATTCAAATCCTACTCGCTCTCTGCCGGTAACACTGGCATCCAGTCAATTGGCGTTTCGCCACGTTTTTCCAGCCATTCATTCGCCAGAACAAAGTGATTACTGCCGAAGAAACCGCGATGTGCCGACAGCGGAGACGGGTGCGGCGCTTTTAAAACGTGATGGCGCTGACGGTCGATAATCGCCCCTTTCTTCTGCGCGTGAGAACCCCACAGTAAAAACACCACGCCTTCACGATGTTCGTTGATCAGGCTAATAACCTTATCGGTAAAGGTTTCCCAGCCCAGGCTGGCGTGAGAATGTGCCTGACCCGCCCTTACAGTGAGTACCGTATTTAACAGCAGCACACCCTGATGCGCCCAGCTTTCCAGGTAACCGTGGGTGGGGCGGGTGAAGCCAGGAACGGTTCCCTCAAGCTCTTTATACATATTGAGCAGAGAAGGGGGGATAGCCACGCCCGGACGGACGGAGAACGCCAGCCCGTGTGCCTGACCCGGGCCGTGATACGGATCCTGGCCAAGAATGACCACCTTCACATCGCTCAGCTCAGTGTAACGAAAGGCGTTGAACACATCTTTCTGCGGCGGATAAATCGTCTGCCCGGACTGACGTTCAGCTGCAACGGTGCTGAGTGTATTGATAAAATAGGGTTGTTGTTTTTCTTCTGCCAGCACATCGTGCCATGTCAACGGTGTGGTCATCTCGCTCTCCTGCGAATCTCATTCTGTGTCTAGCTTACCTGTTAAACGCCAGTGAGCAAAATGACGCGCTGAAACGTGCGCTAAGTAACTAAATTTATTTTTAAAAGATACACAACCAGTTGAATTGGTAAGGTGCTGAAATTGATCTAAAACAATAAATTCAAACCACACTCTTTATGTGGTTGGTGTTTTTGTTGATTTAAATCAATAAATCGCCGGGGTGCGAGTGATATATATACACACAAGAAACAATGGTTTTACCAATTGGCCGTGTGAGGCCGACACCAGTTAATGTAGCCTAAGGGAGGCAACACATGATTACAGGTATCCAGATTACTAAAGCTGCAAATGACGATCTGCTCAATTCTTTCTGGCTGCTGGACAGCGAGAAAAACGAAGCACGCTGCGTGGTTGCAAAAGCCGGTTTTACTGAAGATGAGATCGTGCCAGTGAGCAAACTGGGCGAAATCGAATATCGTGAAATCCCAATGGAAGTGAAACCGGAAGTGCGCGTGGAAGGCGGTCAGCACCTGAACGTTAACGTTCTGCGTCGTGAAACGCTGATGGATGCCGTTGAGCACCCTGAAAAGTACCCACAGCTGACTATTCGCGTGTCTGGCTATGCGGTTCGTTTTAACTCACTGACCCCAGAGCAGCAGCGCGACGTTATCGCGCGTACCTTTACTGAAAGCCTGTAAGGTTCCAGTTTCGGGGGTGAATAAAAAAGCCGGGGAAATCCCCGGCTTTTTCTTACTCTTCAGTTTTCGTATCCTGCGCGGCAGCGCTTGGCTTACGACGCTTACCAATGTTTTTGGTATCGCGGTGGCGTTGCTTAACGCGCGGCTTCTCTTTTTCTTTCTCTTTTCTCTCAGCGCGTTTTGCGAGTGCTTTCTTGGACGGTTTGCCCGTCATTTTTTCACTCGGCGCGCGGGTAGTTGGGCGCAGGCCGTCAATGACGCGAGATTTCAGCGGCTCATCAACATAGCGACCAATTTTTTGCAGCAGCAGGTGATCGTGCGCTTCAACCAGTGAAATCGCAGTACCTTTACGTCCGGCGCGACCGGTACGGCCAATGCGGTGCAGATAGGTATCACCACTGCGCGGCATATCGAAGTTGATCACGTGGCTCACGTCCGGAATGTCGATCCCGCGTGCGGCAACGTCTGTCGCCACCAGCACGTTCACGCGGCCATCGGTCAGGCGTTTGATGCCTTCGGTACGCTTAACCTGCGCCATCTCACCTTCGAGGTAGCAGTTATTAATGCCCGCATTACGCAGCATTTCTGCCAGCTCGTGCACGCGCTCGCGTTTACGCACAAAGACGATGGTACGCAGAGCATCTTCCTGCTTCAGCAGGTGCTTCAGTAATTCGACCTTGTGCTCAAGGTTGTCCGCACGGTAATACCACTGGTGGATCTTCTTGCGCTCACGCGTAGAGGGCGTCGCAGAGACTTCAACCGGATCTTCCAGCAGACGCTCGGCGAAATCTTTAATCGCGTCCCCTTCAAGGGTGGCAGAGAACAGCATCGTCTGGTTACGCCAGCGCGTCTCGCCCGCAATATGTTCGATATCCTGTGCGAAGCCCATGTCCAGCATACGGTCGGCTTCATCCAGAATCAGCGTTTCTACCGCGCGGCAGTCGAAGTTCTCTTCTTTAATGTACTGCAGCAAACGGCCCGTCGTCGCAACAACGATATCCTGGTTTTCGCTGAACACTTCGGCGTGGTTCATATACGCCACGCCGCCGGTAATAGTGGCGATATCCAGATGGGTGTTAGCCGCCAGCTCACGCGCGTGATCGGCAACCTGCATGGCCAGCTCGCGCGTAGGCGTCAGGATCAAAATACGCGGTGGGCCTGATTTTTTTCGTGGAAAGTCGAGCAGGTGCTGCAACACAGGCAGCAAATAGGCTGCTGTCTTCCCCGTGCCGGTTGGCGCAGAACCGAGCACATCGCGGCCCTCAAGCGCAGGCGGAATGGCCGCTGCCTGAATGGCGGTCGGGCGTGTAAAGCCTTTGCTCTCAAGTGCATTGAGCAGGCTTTCATCGAGTTCAAGTTCGGAAAAAGTCGTTACAGTCATGTTCTACCTCTGTGTGGGGCGCTGATTATAGACGTTACGGCTGTAATCTTCATCTGTTTGTATGGATATCGCTTTGCGGTGCCTTCGCTTTCCCCTATGCTACTCCAGTTTCACTTAGAAGGTTGCCCTGACATGTCTCAACTCAAAGCGCAGTTGCGCCGCGATGGTTTTACGTTTAAACAATTTTTTGTCGCCCACGATCGCTGTGCCATGAAAGTCGGCACCGACGGTATTTTACTGGGAGCATGGGCCCCTGTCGCAGGTGTTAAACGTATTCTTGATATCGGTACCGGCAGCGGGCTGGTGGCGTTGATGCTGGCCCAGCGTACGGAAGAGCATGTCACGATTGATGCCGTTGAGCTCGATGCGCAGGCTGCAGGGCAGGCGAGTGAAAATGCGGCCGAATCCCCCTGGGCAGACCGGATTCGCGTTCAATGTGCGGATGTGCTGGTCTGGGCGCCTGAACAAACTGCGCGTTACGATCTTATCGTCAGCAACCCTCCTTACTACGCGCCCGGTGTCGAGTGTGGTACCCCTGAACGTGAACAGGCGCGTTATACCGGTTCACTCGATCATAAAGCACTGCTTACCAGCGCGGCTGAACTCATCTCTGAAGAGGGATTTTTTTGCGTAGTGTTGCCAGAAAGCACGGGTAATACATTTATTGGTCTGGCGCAGGAGATTGGCTGGACATTACGTTTGCGAACTGACATTTCTGATACGGAAGGACGACTGCCGCACCGCGTGCTGCTGGCGCTCTCGCCAAAAGAAGGTGAATGCTTTAATGACCGTATGGTGATTCGAGGGCCAGACCAGCATTATTCCGAAGATTACACTGCTCTGACCCAGGCATTTTATCTGTTTATGTGAACCTGCGGAGCCAGTATCGACGGGCCGGATTCAGCAAGCTGATCCGGGTAGTCCAGGGTGTAGTGCAAGCCGCGGCTCTCTTTACGCATCATGGCACAGCGAACAATCAGCTCGGCAACCTGCACCAGATTGCGCAGCTCCAGCAGATTATTGGATACGCGGAAATTGGCATAATATTCATCAATTTCCTGCTGCAGCATAGTAATGCGGCGCAACGCACGTTCCAGACGTTTTGTGGTGCGCACAATCCCTACGTAGTCCCACATAAACAGCCGTAGTTCATGCCAGTTGTGCTGGATCACGACCAGCTCGTCCGGGTTATCCACGCGGCTTTCATCCCAGGCAGGTAAGTGCTCAGTCTCGCGGGCGTAAGGCATGCGTTTCGTGATGTCTTCCGCCGCTGACCAGCCGTACACCAGACACTCAAGCAGCGAGTTCGACGCCATACGGTTCGCGCCGTGAAGGCCGGTATAACTCACCTCGCCGATAGCATACAGACCTTCTACGTCGGTGCGCCCGTGATCGTCAACCATCACGCCCCCGCAGGTATAGTGGGCCGCAGGCACAATGGGCACCGGATCGCGGGTCAAATCAATCCCCAGGTTCAGCAGCTTTTCGTAAATCATCGGGAAATGCTGGCGAATGAATGCGGCTGGCTTATGGCTGATATCGAGATACATGCAGTCCACGCCCAGACGTTTCATTTCATGGTCGATGGCGCGGGCAACGATATCGCGAGGGGCCAGCTCGCCACGCGCGTCAAAGTCCGGCATAAAGCGGGTACCGTCAGGGCGTTTCAGATAAGCGCCTTCACCGCGCAGAGCTTCCGTCAGCAGGAAGTTGCGCGCCTGAGGGTGGAACAGGGCTGTTGGGTGAAACTGATTAAATTCGAGATTCGCCACGCGGCAGCCTGCGCGCCAGGCCATGGCGATACCGTCTCCGGAAGCGATGTCCGGGTTAGTGGTGTACTGATACACCTTTGAGGCGCCGCCCGTCGCCAGTACAACGGCCTTCGCCTGACAGGTTTCAACCTTCTCTTTATTACGGTTCCAGACCCATGCACCCACCACGCGACGCGGACCAGGCAGGCCAATCTTGTCGGAAATAATCAGGTCAACGGCATTACTGCGCTCAAGAACCCGAATATTAGGATGGTTAAGCGCTTTACCCACCAGCGTGGTCTCCACCTCTTTACCGGTGGCATCCGCTGCGTGCAGGATGCGGCGGTGGCTATGGCCGCCTTCGCGCGTCAGGTGGTAGCTCTCTTCACCGTTAGGCTGAATCTGGGTATCAAATAATACGCCCTGATCGATGAGCCACTGAACGCAATGGCGGGCATTGCTGGCAACGAACTCTGCGGCGTGCGCATCCACGATCCCGGCGCCGGCAATCAACGTATCTTCTACGTGCGACGCTATGCTGTCGGTCTCGTCAAACACGGCGGCAATACCGCCCTGGGCATAAAATGTGGAACCTTCACTTATCGGTCCTTTACTCAGAACGATAACGTTTTGATGTTCGGCAAGGCGCAGCGCCAGAGAGAGACCGGCAGCGCCGCTACCGATGATCAGGACATCACAATGGAGTTCAGATGTTGTGTTCATGATTGTTGTTTAATTTACTAAACAGTGTTGGGTCAGAATAGCACCTGAGCGCGATTTATCGCACGTTTTTTTTAGAGGTTGTTGCAATGGCTAAACGCGTAAGGCGGAGTAAATAGCGGGTAAAGGAATGAAATTATTTTGCGAAGCAGATCGTTAGCGTCAGATTTTGTGATGAAATAAAGACTGGGTTGCGTTACTCTTCTCGCGGGAAAAAGATGTTTCTTGTCAGAAAGTGGTGCGTATCGTGAACAGACTTATAATGAGAGAAAATGAACAGTCTGCGGCGCGATGAACAAAAACAAAGGCGTTACGGAACTTATTGACGATCGGACACTCTAACTCGGTGCTTGCTCAAAGTGCGGTGTTTTTAGAGTGGCGTTTCGATAACGCGTGGAATTTAGGTTTGGGGAGACATTACCTCGGATGAGCGAGCAGTTAACGGACCAGGTCCTGGTTGAACGGGTCCAGAAGGGAGATCAGAAAGCCTTTAACTTACTGGTGGTGCGCTACCAGCATAAGGTGGCGAGTCTGGTTTCCCGCTATGTACCGTCAGGTGATGTGCCTGATGTGGTGCAAGAGTCTTTTATTAAGGCCTATCGCGCGCTGGATTCTTTCCGGGGAGATAGTGCTTTTTATACCTGGCTGTACCGTATTGCTGTCAATACGGCAAAGAATTATCTGGTTGCTCAGGGTCGTCGTCCGCCGTCCAGTGATGTAGACGCTATCGACGCCGAAAACTTCGAAAGTGGCGGTGCGCTGAAAGAAATTTCGAACCCTGAGAACTTAATGTTGTCAGAAGAACTGAGACAAATTGTTTTTCGCACGATCGAGTCGCTCCCGGAAGATTTACGCATGGCAATTACGTTACGGGAGCTTGATGGTCTGAGCTATGAAGAGATAGCCGCTATCATGGATTGTCCGGTCGGTACGGTGCGTTCACGAATCTTCCGTGCGCGAGAAGCTATTGATAATAAAGTTCAACCGCTTATCAGGCGTTGACGATAGCGGGATACTGGAAAAGGTATTAGGCATGCAGAAAGAAAAACTTTCCGCTTTAATGGATGGTGAGACGCTGGATAGTGAGCTGCTCAACGAGCTGTCTCATTCTCCCGAAATGCAAGAGACCTGGGAGAGTTACCATCTCATCCGTGACACGCTGCGCGGCGATACCGGCGAGGTTCTCCATTTCGATATCTCTGCCCGCGTGATGGCGGCCATTGAGAATGAGCCTGTTCATCAGACCACTCCGCTGATTCCTGAAGCTCAACCTGCACCTCACCAGTGGCAGAAAATGCCGTTCTGGCAAAAGGTGCGTCCGTGGGCCAGCCAGCTCACCCAAATGGGGGTTGCTGCATGCGTATCGCTTGCAGTTATCGTTGGCGTCCAGCACTATAATACTCAGTCTGAAACTAATCAGCAGCCAGAAGCGCCAGTGTTTAACACACTGCCGATGATGGGCAAAGCGAGCCCGGTTAGCCTGGGCGTACCGGCTGATGCTTCCGCCAGCGGCGGTCAGCAACAGCAGGTGCAGGAGCAGCGCCGTCGCATTAATGCGATGTTGCAGGATTACGAGTTGCAGCGTCGTCTGCACTCTGAACAGCTTCAGTTTGAGCAGGCCCAAACCCAGCAAGCTGCTGTGCAGGTGCCCGGAAACCAAACTTTAGGAACGCAATCGCAGTAATGAAGCAACTTTGGTTCGCCATGTCTCTGATGGCGGGTAGCCTGTTCTTCTCTGCCAACGCCTCGGCTGATGTTTCATCCGGGGCGTTGTTGCAGCAAATGAATCTGGCCAGCCAGTCACTCAATTACGAGTTGGCATTTATCAGCATTAATAAGCAGGGCGTCGAGTCGTTACGCTATCGTCATGCCCGTCTTGATAATCAGCCACTCGCCCAGCTTTTACAGATGGATGGTCCGCGTCGGGAAGTTGTCCAGCGAGGCAACGAAATCAGCTATTTCGAGCCCGGCCTGGAGCCTTTCACGCTCAATGGCGACTATATCGTTGATTCTCTGCCGTCACTCATCTATACCGACTTCAAGCGGCTGGCCCCTTACTACGATTTTATTTCGGTAGGGCGTACGCGCATCGCAGACAGACTGTGTGAAGTGATCCGCGTGGTTGCTCGCGATGGCACGCGCTACAGCTATATCGTCTGGATTGATGCGGAAACCAAGCTGCCGATGCGTGTGGACCTGCTTGACCGCGACGGTGAAACGCTTGAACAGTTCCGCGTGATCTCCTTCAGCGTGAACAATCAGGTTGGCAACAGCATGCAGAATCTGGCCAAAGCCAGCCTGCCGCCGCTGCTTTCTGTTCCGGCAGGGGATTCCGTTAACTTCAACTGGGTTCCTTCCTGGATCCCGCAAGGCTTTAGCGAAGTGTCCAGCAGCCGTCGTCAGTTGCCAACTATTGACACGCCCGTTGAGTCGCGCCTCTATTCCGACGGTTTGTTCAGTTTCTCGGTGAATATCAACCGCGCAACGGCAAACAGCTCTGAGCAAATGCTTCGTACCGGACGTCGCACGGTCAGCACCACGGTACGTGATAACGCAGAGATCACGATTGTGGGTGAATTACCTCCGCAGACGGCGAAGCGCATTTCAGACAGCATTAAATTCAGGGCCGCGCAATGATTAAAGAGTGGGCAACCGTCGTCTCGTGGCAAAATGGCGTTGCGCGAGTCAGTTGCGATGTCAAAGCCTCATGCAATAGCTGCGCATCCCGTGCCGGGTGCGGCAGCCGCGTGCTGAATAAGCTCGGGCCGCAAACGTCGCATACTATCTCTGTGCCAAGTGAACAGCCGCTGGTGACGGGGCAGAAGGTTGAACTAGGGATTGCGGAAGGCAGTCTGCTCGGTTCCGCGATGCTGGTCTATCTCTCTCCGTTGGTCGGGTTATTTATCATGGGCGGCCTTTTCCAGACCCTGTTTGGTTCCGATGTGGCCGCCATGTGCGGTGCCGCGTTGGGGGGCATCGGGGGATTCTGGCTTGCTAAGGGTCTCTCACCGAAGCTTGCCGCGCGCGAAGAGTGGCAGCCTGTCATTCTCAGCGTTGGGTTGGCACCAGACCAGCTTCGTGTCGAGACGCTCTCTTCTGAGGCCTGATGATCCATCGGGCTTTATCAATTTTTACGCCCTAATACAGAAAACGCCCTTTCTTCACGCTATACCTGTCTCTAAGTGCATTTCCAGGTAGCGAGGATGTAGTGTAGAATGCTGCGTTTTCGCACTGAAAAACGTCAGGCTAAGAACAGCGGCCTCCAGGAATTCGTAAGGCATAATTATTTAACTATATGAAGAACATACGTAACTTTTCGATCATTGCTCACATCGATAATTGATACCCCGCCAGCCTCCGCAAACCTCCGACAAAAACGCCTCAAGATCCCCATCAAATCAGCCTTTCCAAAAATTATACTGTTTGCATGTACAGTCAACCTACGACATCATAAGTCATGGTTTTTGTGTCCACCAGTGCGTCCATATTCTATGATGGACACATAACCTCCCGTTCTGATGGACACACGCAGGGACAAATCATGGCTATTTCAGATAGTTATCTAAAGTCGTGCCTTGGGCGCGAACGAGACAAAGTTGAAGAAAAGGCAGACCGTGATGGTCTGTGGGTACGCATCTCCAAATAGGGGGCCGTTACTTTTTTCTACCGATTCCGCTTCCTGGGCAAACAGGACAAGATGACGATCGGCAGCTATCCGGAGTTCGGATTAAAAGCCGCGCGCGATGAAGTCGCAAAGTGGGCAGCTATTCTTGCCCGTGGCGAAAACCCTCGGATCAGGCAAAGCCTCGATAAAGCCAAGATTAACAGCCAGTACACCTTCGAAGAGCTGTTCCGTGAATGGCACTCAATGGTCTGCATTCAGAAAGAATCAGCCGGGCAGGTCCTCCGCTCGTTTGAACTGCACGTTTTCCCCAAGCTCGGGAAATACCCTGCGCATCAGCTCACGCTACACAACTGGCTCACTGTCCTGGACAGATTGGCCCAGGGTTACAGCGAGATCACCCGGCGCGTGATCAGCAACGGCCGACAGTGTTATTCCTGGGCAGTGAAACGGCAACTGCTGGAAGTTAACCCGCTGTCAGAAATGTCTGGGCGTGATTTCGGCATCCAGAAACAAATGGGTGAGCGAACCCTGGACCGTAAAGAACTGGCGATTGTCTGGCGAGCCATTGAGGATTCCCGCCTCATTGAGCGAAACAAGATCCTCTATAAATTGTCTCTGATATGGGCGTGCAGGGTTGGCGAACTCCGGCAGGCTGAAGTCGCACACTTTGATTTTGAAGAAGGGATCTGGACTGTTCCATGGGAAAACCACAAGACAGGGCGGAAGACAAAGAAACCGATAATTCGACCTATCATCCCGGAAATGCTCCCGCTGATAAAACGGGCCATTGAGCTGGCGCCAGGACGCTTTGTTTTTTCAAAATATGAAGACAAGCCGATGAGTGAAGGCTTCCATATGAGCATCAGCAGTAACCTGGTTAAGTTCATGCTCAAGGCCTATAACGAGCAGGTCCCACACTTTACTATTCATGATCTGCGCAGGACTGCGCGAACGAATTTCTCAGAGCTAACCGAGCCGCATATCGCCGAAATAATGCTTGGCCACAAACTGCCTGGTGTGTGGTCAGTGTACGACAAGCACACCTATGTTGAGGAAATGAGAGTGGCATATGGTAAGTGGTGGGCCCGACTTATGAGCATCGTCGAGCCCGACATTCTGGAGTTCACGCCGCGTCAGGTCGGGTGAGACGGCCTTTATCATCACGGGTTAGGTTCAGGTGAGACATCGGCTTACGGGTTGATCGTGACATCTCTTTAATCTGCCAGGCGGTGACTTTGGTTCTGAGCCATTTATTGGGTCCACCCATGTAAGCGCAATCTGGCTCAGGGAAAGGGTTCTCGTTTGGGGCTCTTTTCCTGTAGCGTTCGAGCGTACGTGAGGAAATACACAGCTGCCCGCAGATGTCTTTAGTGCTCATCAGCTCAAATTTATTCGTTGCTTTGCTCATCTTCGTTCTCCAAGGGCCCCAACCGGGGCCGTTTGATAATTCTTTATCAGGACGCCTGGCCGGGAAGGGCACGCAAGCGGCGCATGCCTGTCATTGCCGTGGCCACATAGCTCGCCTTGCGGTTCACCACCTCCACCCAGACCTTCACGCCTTCAACCTTCACCGTATACGTCTCTTTCATCTTGCTGCGCCCATAGTCGCCGTATCTTTGCTGGTGGGCTGCCAGCGCGATGTCGCATGCCTGACGCGCTAACGGGGATTGCTGGTTACCTCGGTTAATCAGTCGCATGGCCATCTCCTTCGATACGCTTAAACTTGATCACATAGACCCATGGGTTAGCGCGCCAGCTGTCAGAACCGTAGATAGACCGCCATAACGCTGCGTAAGCCTCTTTAACGTCACGTGCCGAGGAGCCAGAAATTCCCTCCGAACGTGCGTCTTCCTCACTGATATCGTTCAGCTGCTCGACCCGTACATCGGTGATCTCCAGCAGAATACGGCTGGCCCAGCGCGGCATGTGGATGCTGGGTGTCCAGCGGACATCCTCTGCCGGCGGCACGTTCTCGTAATGAGTTGGAACATGCGCAGGGTAATTCGCGCGATAAAGTTTCAGATCCGGCGCGCTTGCTCCAGCCTCTGCCCACGTCTCCCGCACCCAGATGCGATCACCGACGACACCGAACGGGCAATGGATTGCGATATCTTCAATTTTCGGCAACAACAGTCCGTTAAGAGGCCTGCTTAACCACATACCGGATAAACTTCCGCTTAATGTTCCCTCTGGCTGCGGCTTGATGATCCGCCGCGTCTGCGTCTTCCGTCCATCGAGGATCGCCCGCACCATCTCACCGTTAAAAATCATTCCGCGTTCGATAATTTTCGTCATATCGTTACCGGGAGGGCGAACCCTCCCGCCTCCCTTAGGCCACATATTCCGGTTTCATATCATCGAGGGTGATGCGGTACTTATCGTGCAATTCATCACCCAAGTGCCGTTTAGCCGCCAAGAGCATCTTTTCAACTTCCTCGAAGCGTTCTCCCGCACCTTCCACTCCCGGTTTTGGAAGTGCTTTGATAGCTGTATCAACTTTGTTTTTCGCATTCACAAAGTGGTACCGGCGCGTAGCTTTGTTTTTCAGTTCGGTGTGCAATGCTGCACCCAGTACGGATTTAGAAGCATTGATGTCGTTTCCGACGGTAGTGGCATCGTCCAGAGTTTCAGCAGAATCAATCCGTTTACGGTATTCATCAGCCAAAGTGTCGATATTTACTGAGGACTGCTGCGCGTTCTGTGTGGTAGATAAGTTGTCATCAGTAATTTCAGTCAAACTTATGTGCTGCACAGGGGCAGGGTTTACCTCCCGTTCTTCACGCCGATCACCCAGCTCGTCCGGGGTATAAACGCCCAGAATCACATCCGGGCAGAACAGGCGGGCCCAGCGCTTCACTGCGAGATATGCAAGCTGCTGGCGCGGGTCGTCAGCCCAGAGCGTTGAGTTACGGGTGCGAGCCTGAGCCAGCAGTAAATCGAGTTCTCTCGGCTGATCTTCACCCTTCAGGGTTGCGCGGATAATAATGCCGATCCCGGCTTCGTCAGCCAGGGTCCAGCCAGGGACCCGGTACTCGCCTTTTTCGCCTTTACGAATATGGAATTTTCCAACAACTTTTTCCCATGGCCCGTACCACTCATATTCAAAGCGGCTGGCAAGCACGCCGCTACGCGAAATGACGGCATTGACCAACTGCGCTTCGTACCCGAGCACACCATTAATCAGGTGCGTCTTCTGTGCTACAGCAAAGGGATTCATCTGCCATTGTGCTGCCTGCATCGCTACGGCCATGCAATCGGCCTGATTGCCCTGAAGATGCTTAGGAACTGTCGCGGTGCCCTGAGCCATAATCTGCGCAAAAGTGCTGATGGCGTTAAGGTATTGAGAATCGAACAGTGCCACGTTGGAATTAATAACGGTGTTCTGATCAGCAACGGTAACGTTGGTATTTTGCATATATCCCCCTTATGCCTGAGTACGCAGCGCTTCGAGGCGGCGCAGGTCGAAGTCGTTCAGTTCGTCGGTGTAGTCGGCAGTGATTGGTGCTGGCCATTCACCTGTGTCGAATCCGGTTGCGATAGCGCGCATCGCTTTGCGGTACTCGAGCATGCCCAGCTCCAGCAGTTCAGCGGATGCCTCGATGATGGCGATCCAGTGGTAGTTCTCGTCTTTGTTGACGAAAATCCAGAAGAACTGGTCCAGCGCCGCGGTTTCGCAGTACATGGCTGCGCTCAGGTGATAGTCGCGGTCAATGATTTCCCGGTGCAGTCTGGCGCGCAGGCTTTCCTGCTTTACGTTCCACATGCTGATAGTTTTCAGGTCTGCGCCGATACGCACACCGTCCAGGTCGATCTCGAGGTCCGGGCGCACACGAACTTCCAGGCCCGTCTCCTCGTCAAAGCCGAAGTAACTCACCTCGACGGCACGGCTCGGGTGGGTCAGCAGCATGCTGGCGGTCGGGTGAGCCAGAAGCGCTTTTTGAATATTCAGTGCGGTGCCCAGCTGCTGGCGGGTAACCAGCACTTTCCCCTCCGGGTTATCGCGCCAGGCATCCAGCAGCTCGTCGGCAAACACGGCATCTGGTTTGACTGTCTTCACGGCCTGAATCAGATCGGCCTTAGTGCCAGATACTTTCAGCGGCTGTGGCTTCTGCGCTTCCTGCGCCACCATGTCAGGGTTGATGATCGCTAACTGCTCGAGCAGCGCGTCACGGCTGCCGCTAGTTTTAACCGGCGTCGGCAGGGTGGCGTTGTACTCTTTGATGCAGGCTTTCATTGCCGTTGCCGTCTGCTTCTGGTCTGCATCGATACGCTGGAAGTTAGCTGGCAGCGTCATATAGTTCTGCGCTGTTTCTTCCAGGCTAGCGCCCAGCGGCACCTGAGCGGGCAGCGTGGCGTTATGCTCTTCAAGAAATCTTTTGATATCGTCTGCGCTCAGCAGTACAGGCAGGCCGTTGTTGTACTCATCGATAAAGGTGCGCAGTGTCGCCGTGGTGGTGAATGCGCCTTCTGGGATACCGGGGATCAGTGCTGGTGGACTACCGCATCCTTCGTAATTTTGTTCGAATCTATCATTCAGCAGGAGCCGCATAATGAACCTCGAATCAATCGCTAAATATTTCGCGCCAAAATCACCGATGTTCAGTGACTCCTCGAGGGCGACTGCCACCGACAATCTGACCGGAACTGATGTTATGACCGCGCTTGGACTGGTTAACGCCAAGTGTGGGTTTGGATTCGATTTATACCTTGCAAAAATTGGTATCAGCAGCCCTGACCGGGCAATGGAGGCGCTTTATGGAGCATCGTTGGTCCTATGCCGACGCTTTAAATCAGTTACAGAACTCGATGAAAAAGTCCGGCAGCGCGTTCTCGAAATTATGTGTGCTTTTGCATACCAGGATTACGCCCGTAGTGCGGCAAGCGTTCGCAGATGTGACTGCTGCGATGGTAGCGGTTTTACCGAAGTCGAGGTATTCACCAACAAAATCCAATACCCTGACGGCAAGCCGCCAAAATGGGCAAAAGTTACAAAGGGTGTTTACCCCTCATACTGGGAGGAGTGGAAATCAGTTCGGGAGAGCGCGCGCGTTCTGTGCAAAGCGTGTAACGGCAAAGGCGTTATCAGCAATGCGTGTCGCTGCCACGGGAAAGGGAGGGTGCTGGATAAGAAAAAGACAGAGGAACAGGGCGTGCCGGTCATGAAGGTGTGTGACCGTTGCACGGGGAGAGGTTACGCCCGGCTAAAATTTTCCAATGTGCTGTAGGGCGTCCGCACCGTATGGGATGTAAAAAAAACCACCGCTTACGGTCAGCTGCAACCGCTGTTTGAATTGCTGGTGGAAGAATGCCACAGGCAAGAAGGTTATGCAGACAGCGCCTTAAAGTCAGTTACGATGTAGGCTGATTTTCTATAAAGCTCAATTGTCAGAGAAAAAAGGTGTTGAGGTCTGCGGAATTTTCGGCTAGCATCAACTCTAACGCTGGGAATCCGTTCATTCGTTCCGACCAGCAAGAAATCCTTAAAGCCCTGCGGTTAATACCGCGGGGTTTTTTCGTTTTAAACACAACGGAAAGCCTGCTTTCATGCCCTGCTTAGGCGTGACACTAAGCATTCGGGAGAGCTGGCTTCCCGTTATGAGCAAAAGGTCATTTCTGATGGCCTTTGACAGAGTGTATTTTTTCATCAGTGCTATAGTTTTTATGGCATTTGATAATGCTCTCGATACTGATAACACTGGGTGGGGGATACACCCGCTTCGCAGAGACAACTGCATGACCCATGACCAGCAACCCAATGCTGGTCTTTTTTTTCCGCCATTAGCTCAACTGGAAAGAGCATGGAGCTTCTATCTCCGTGGTTCGGGGTTCGAATCCTCGATGGCGTACAATTAAGCACAACAACATTAGTTTACTGAAGGCTACCATCCAGCGGCCTTTTATATACTCTTGACTATGCAAGCATAAAATAGTGAAAAATGCTTGCATATGTCAGACGATAAGAAAGATCCAAAGGGTAAAGCTAAGGGCGGGATTGCTAGGGCGAAGTCTCTTACTAAAGAGCAGCGTTCTGACATTGCCAAAAAAGCAGCGGCAGCAAGATGGAAAGACAAGCCGTTGAAAGCAACCCACAAGGGAAGCTTTATGGAAGAGTTTGGCATTGATACTGAGTGTTATGTTTTAGACAATGAATCTAAAACGGCTGTGGTAACTAAAACCGGGCTGGCAAAACTCATTGGTCTTGGGGAGCGAGTAAAAGATATCGACCGAGTTCTTAACGCTCAATATATGCAAGATTACGTAGACGCAGTTTTGCTTGAGAAAATGGAAAATCCTTATATTTTTCAATGGGAGAACGATGGCGCAGTACTCGGTTCTTTTACTGGCGGACATGGATATGATATTTCAGTAGTAATTGATATTTGCAAAGCCCTTACGGCAGCTAAAGATAGTGGCGATCTTCCAGCATCTAGACTAAATGCAGCTATGCAAGCTCAAGACTTAGTTAACTCGGCGGCAAAGGTTGGTATTACTAACGTTGCTTACGCTGTAGCTGGATTCAAACCTGAAGTACAGCAAGTAATTGATCTCTTCAAAGCATTTGTTAGGGAAGAAGCTAGGCAGTATGAGAAAGAGTTTCCCAACGAACTTTATGAGGCTTGGTACAAAATTTATCAATTAAACAAGCCAGGACGAGGGCGTCCATTCTTATTCAAAAAATTGACTATTGAGCAAATTTACAAGCCCTTGGCCAAAAGCGAAGGTAAGATTCTTGACCTTGCTAAAAGTAGCAAAGATGAATTCGGAAAACCCGGAGACAAGATCCACCAGTTCCTATCTGAGGTTGGCGTCAAGGCGCTCAAGCAGCAGATTGGTAAGGTTTTAGCGGTAACGACTCTATTTGATGAGAAAGACGCTTACGAATCTGCATTGGAAAAAGTAAACAAGTGATCATCAACGCGGCCACCGCGCCGGGTTTTTATTGTCTAAAGTATTTCCCAAGACTGCCGATAATCTTCGTTCTGAAATTGAAAAAAATAAATATCTGCATTCGTTGCCCGCTCCCGTGCGGGCTTTTTTTATTCCCCTCATTACTGAGAGGATACACAGCTATATGAGGGGAGACCTATGTCCGATCCATTTTCCGGCACAGGGCTGGCCGGTTTAGCTTTGACTGGAGCAAGTGTTTACGGTCTATTGACCGGAACTGATTACGGTGTTGTTTTTGGAGCATTTGCAGGCGCAGTATTCTACATAGCGACAGCAGCTGACCTGAGTGTGTTACGTCGCCTGGCCTACTTCTTCGTGTCGTATATCGTCGGCATTCTTTGTTCGGGGTTGTTGGGGTCAAAACTCACATCCTGGACGGGGTACACCGAGAAGCCTCTGGATGCTATTGGTGCCGTAATAGCTTCTGCGTTAGCCGTTCAAATCCTTACGTTCCTGAACAAGCAGGACATCGGCTCGCTGGTGGCGCTGATAACGCGCCGGGGAGGTTCAGGTGGTACTAAATGACCCAACAGCAACTATCAACGCGCTGCTCTGCGCCGGAGTTGTAATTACTCTGATGTTTTACCGCCGTGGTGATTCGCGGCATCGGCCATGGATTTCGCGTTTAGCCTGGCTGATTACCGTCACTTACAGCGCTGTACCGCTGGCGTACCTGTGTGGGATTTACCCGCATTCATCATGGGCCATCATTGCGGCCAATATCATATTCCTTTCCGTGCTGGTGGCCGTCAAAGGCAACGTTGCACGTCTGGTTGATCATCTGAGGCACTAATGAACCAATCACAATTTCAGAAGGCGGCTGGTATCAGCGCCGGATTAGCTGCGCGCTGGTTTCCGCATATCGACGCCGCCATGAAGGAATACGGCATCACCGCACCGCTTGATCAGGCCATGTTTATTGCCCAGATGGGGCATGAAAGCACCAGATTTACCCGACTGGTGGAGAACCTGAATTACGCGGTTGAAAACCTGGTACCGACGTTCGGCAGCCACCGCATCACTCAACAGCAATCCGCCGCACTTGGCAGAACGGCAACGCAACCGGCAAACCAGAAAGCGATCGCCAATCTGGTATACGGTGGTGAGTGGGGAAAAGAACACCTTGGCAATCAGGTCGCTGGTGATGGCTGGAAATATCGCGGTCGTGGGCTGAAACAGATTACCGGCCTGAGCAACTATCGCAGTTGTGGCCAGGCGTTGAAACTGGACCTTGTTACTCATCCGGAGCTGCTTGAAAAGGATGAATACGCCGCGCGCTCTGCCGCATGGTTCTATGCCTCCCGCGGTTGCCTTCTTCATTCCGGCGACGTTGAGCGCGTGACACTGTTAATCAATGGCGGCCGCAACGGGCTGGATAAACGCCGTGCGCTGTTGAACCTGGCGAAATCCGTTCTGGTATGAGGTGAATGTGGGGATCGAAACGATAATTGGGCTGGTCGCATTGGTTATTTCCGCTATCGCCGGCGCTTTTGGCCTGGGCCATATTCGCGGCACCAGCAAAGCTGAAGTGAAAGCCGACCAGCAGCGCACCGAAGATAACGCAGCGGCAACGGTCGCAGCAGCCGAACGCCGGGTAGAAGCAACGAAAGAGGCCAGCAATGTACAGCAGACTGTTAACCATATGTCTGACGACGATGTTGATCGCGAGCTGCGGGACAACTGGACCCGTAAGGGTTGAGGTAGCCGATACGTCTTGCGACTGGGTTAAACCCATCTACTGCACAGCGCACGACTGGGATGTACTGGACAGGCAGACGAAGCGCGACATCCTGGCGCATAACAAAGCGTGGCAGGCGAACTGCAAGTAGGCCTTAATTGAAAGATAACTAAATAAATTTTCCAAATGGTCGTTATATAGAGAGTGTGTTTAATTAAGGGGGCAAACAATGCCTTTTCTCATGGTGTTCTTTGTTGTCATTATGGTGTTACTCCTCTGGAAGGCAGGAATACCCCAGGCTATCATTATGTTAATCATACCCATCATGTTTAGTACTTTGGGAGGTATGGTTGCCGCCGTGGGAGTAAGCGCGTTCGCTACACCTATTGTTGGAGTGCCTGTTGGAATCGTTGTATTTTTAATGTTGATGGGTAAGTTTTATCCAGGAGGTAACCTAAATCCAATACTGAGGACAGGCATGTCACATGAATAGCTATGGCTTTCTTATGCGCATTCTTCATCTATTACAAAGCTCATCTGCTGGTTGCTAATGATGATAAAATGCAGAGTCCCATGGATTTGGGGGTAGGAAAAGCCTGGATATGATGCTAGAAATCATAACATTAAAAAGACCGTGAGATGCAGTATGAAAATCTTAGGATTGGATGAGTACAGAACCCTTCGTGAGGGAGGGACAATGAAGTATTTTGAACTGGAACGCATGCCTAACAGCACTTGGGTTGCCATTTTCGAAAGTTTGTTTGCCGAAAAGGATGAAAAGGCGTGGGTAGAGGGTTACTGCATTGTGACGAACTGCTCAAACAGTGAAGTATCCACCCGGTTCATATACTTGAAAGAAAAGTGCGAAGAAGCGAACTCTATATACAGGGTTAAGCATTCTGCACTATAACTAATTAAATAAAGTTAAACTCCTGGTGATTTGTTTGCTGCCATTTTCACTTCTTTCAGAATTGAATTCAGGTGTATGAGTTAAAAAAGACTTTTGGGCTATTAAAGGTAACGTAAATCACAGGCAAAAGATTCGTCAATGTGATTGAGTGTTCATGGGACTAACAATCTTCTCTTGTAAGGAATTATGTGTAGAAGGAGATTTTATGGCACAGTTATTGATTTTTGCTGATGATGAGCCTGCTAAGTTGCTGAAAATTCGAAGTTATCGGAGCAAGATTCTTTATCTGTATGCTAATAATGAGGTGAGGTGTTTGGATGTGGTGATTTTTTTTTCAACTTTTCTGAAAGGCGAAAGTGGTGCCATATTGGTGGCAGCCGATAGATACGTGAGCAGGAAAGAAATTATCGAGGCTTATGATGCTCTGATTGGTTGAAAGCAGCGAGACTGGCGCGTAGCAGTAGGATGGGTCATGCTTGGTTCTATACGTCAGTAGAGTGATACAGGAGTTCATATCGGCCAGACGAAGCGTGATGCTACTTTAATCCAGCGGGTGAGCGCTTAATATTGTTTGTCCCAACGGTTCGAACCCATTTCTGATTACCACATTCAAGCCACTGGCACTCGCTGGTGGCTTTTTTTATTGGAGTGAATAATGGCAAAATCGGACTGGGGAGAGCTTCAGCAACGGTTCCTGTCCGAACATGCCGCAACCGGCGTATCACCAAAGGAATGGTGTGAAGCGCAGGGACTGAACTACGCTACCGCCCGTCGATATATCAAAAAAACTTCTGCGCAAACTGCGCACAAATCTGCGCAGAAAAAAGTGCGCATTGCGCAGAAAGAACAAAGCGCAAATGAGCTGATGGATGATGATGGACTTACTGCTCAGCAACGCTTATTTGTTGCGGAATACCTAAAGGATGGTAACGCCACACAAGCAGCTATCAGGGCGGGTTACAGCAAAAAATCCGCTGAACAAATTGGTTATCAACTCCTTCAGAAAACTTCAGTTGCCCACGCTGCAACGGCGATGGTATCGGCCAGCCTTACTTCGCTGATACACGTAAACTCTCGCCAGTCTCGCGACTCGCTTACTCCGGCGTAAAGGTCGGAAAGAACGGCGTCGAGATAACCGCTATCAGCCGTGAGCGTATGTTCGAAGCCGTAATGAAACGGCTTGGCCTGGCGGATAGCGAGTTCGCTCAGCGTCTCCAGCAGATCGAAATCGACCGCCGGCAGCTGGAGGTTGAGAAACTCCGCAAAGAGCTGGCCGGTGATGGTGATGGTGACGAACCGACCCCAGTTCAGATCAATATCAACGTAGTGGACGCGAGGGCGGAAGATGGGGATCAGCCCGACACTTAACATTCCTCAGGCGCGTTTCCTCGCGATGCAGCACAAATTCAAAGCCTACGTTGCCGGGTTCGGTTCCGGTAAGACGTGGGTGGGTTGTGGCGGCATCTGTAAGGGGATGTGGGAGCACCCTAAAATCAACCAGGGTTATTTCGCGCCGACGTACCCGCAGATCCGTGACATCTTCTACCCATACCAGCTGGAGATAGGCCCCGAAGTCGACTTAGCCATGTCTATGAGCAAACGGTAAGTTCCTGGCTCTGTCAGGCTGTCGAAGTTTGTTCCATCTGGGGCAACAGCCGTGTCTGTTTTAAAGGCTCTGGCATCACCAGTAGGCAATCCAAACGCTCCTACCTGTAAGACGTTTCCCGAATTCATCCCGACGTCCCTCGTCGCGGATGTTCCCAAACCGACGTTTTATAGATTGCCCTGCGGCAGCCATGCCGATAACTTCACCTGATTTTTGTGCAGAAAATATTGGGTGAAAAACATGCAAATTGGCTACGTAAGGGTGTCAACAAATGACCAAAATACGGATCTCCAGCGACAAGCTCTCGAACGCGCAGGATGTGAACAGGTTTTTGAGGAAAAAATGAGCGGGACGGTAGCGAACCGGCCAGCGCTTAAAAGGCTTCTTCGAACGCTGAGTGAGGGCGATACGCTGGTAGTGTGGAAGCTGGATCGCCTCGGGCGAAGCATGCGGAATCTGGTACTGCTGGTGGACGAACTCCGGCAGCGCGGCATCCACTTCAAAAGCCTTACGGACAGCATCGACACTTCCAGCCCAATGGGGCGTTTCATATTCCACATCATGTCAGCCCTGGCCGAGATGGAGAGGGAGTTAATCGTGGAACGCACCCGGGCAGGACTGGCGGCAGCCCGGGAGAAAGGGCGCATAGGCGGCAGAAGGCCGAAGTTAACCCCTGAGCAATGGGCGCAGGCTGGCAGGCTGATCGCAAACGGAATGGACAGAAAGCAGGTGGCGATTATTTACGACGTTGCGGTGTGCACCTTGTATAAAAAATTTCCGGCGCGGTAGGGGTAGAGGAAAAAAATATTGAACATTTAATCCAATTTTCGTAATAAAGTATTGAAATAATGTAATAAAGTTGTTGAAATTTTGGTAAACGGTTGGGTTGAGCATTGGGGGTATTCATGGCAAAAACAGATTCTATTACACCTGAAGAGTTTAGGGCTATTCACTTTGAATTGTCTAAAATCTCATCAACATGGGCAGACTTATGGTTAACATTGTTTTCTCTCCGTGCTGAAGGCAGCAGGGTGATTACTATTAGATATTCCGATATCGAAGATGACATGCTGCACTTGGCTGGAACTCCAAAATTTGAGCCACGAACAATTAGATTAAATTTATTGCTTTCTAAGTTAATTGCGTACAGAAAGGATTGCAATCCTTCTGATATTTATGTTTTCCAGAGTAGATCAAATCGAGTTAAAGGGTTAGCTAGGCCTGTGACTGTAATAGCAATGAATAATGCCTTAAAACAAGCATCCAAATATGTAACAAGGAAAAACATCACCATGAAAAGTGCTTTAAGGGTAATCGGAAGGAACTAGTTGGACGAGGGTTCATACACTAAATACCCACCTGTTTATGGAAAGTTAGGACGATGGTCAATGATCACGTCCTTTATCAAGTCATTATTCTCCCTGATGATTTTCGATTTACTACTCGATTGGATGTAAGATATGTACATGCATGAATCTTAGGAGGGATTTCGAGTAAGTAAAATGAGATCCTGATCAGAATAAATCAAACCTAGCATTGAGTAGAGTAAATAATAAAGCAGCGCATGCAAGATTTAATAGTATAACAAAACGGGCAGAAACATTCACTGAACAAATCTCCTGATCATGTATTAGACAGAGAATGACTGTAATGTAAAACCATCGGTAATGACTCCAACTTACTGATAGTGTTTTATGTTCAGATAATGCCCGATGACCTTGTCATGCAGCTCCACCGATTTTGAGAACGACAGTGACTTCCGTCCCAGCCTTGCCAGATGTTGTCTCAGATTCAGGTTATGCCGCTCAATTCGCTGAGTGTAACGCTTGCTGATTACGTGCAGCTTTCCCTTCAGGCGGGATTCATACAGCGGCCAGCCATCCGTCATCCATACCACGACCTCAAAGGCCGACAGCAGGCTCAGAAGACGCTCCAGTGTGGCCAGAGTGCGTTCACCGAAGACGTGCGCCACAACCGTCCTCCGTATCCTGTCATACGCGTAAAACAGCCAGCGCTGACGTGATTTAGCACCGACGTAGCCCCACTGTTCGTCCATTTCAGCGCAGACAATCACATCACTGCCCGGCTGTATGCGCGAGGTTACCGACTGCGGCCTGAGTTTTTTAAGTGACGTAAAATCGTGTTGAGGCCAACGCCCATAATGCGGGCGGTTGCCCGGCATCCAACACCATTCATGGCCATATCAATGATTTTCTGGTGTGTACCGGGCTGAGAGGCGGTGTAAGTGAACTGTAGCTGCCATGTTTTACGGCAGTGAGAGCAGAGATAGCGCTGATGTCCGGCAGTACTTTTACCGTTACGCACCACGCCTTCAGTAGCTGAGCAGGAGGGACAACTGATGGAGATGGAAGCCACGGGAGCACCTCAAAAACACCATCGTACACTAAATCAGTAAGTTGGCACCATTACCTAAAAAAAGCTGAGTAAAACACGCAATATCCTTAATAGAACGAGTAAAGTAAACTGCCGCCCGTCTTATGCAAAACGGGCGGCGAATGGCCGGTGATGGGGCGATGTAAGAGTTGCAGAGCGAGCTTCGAAACTGATAAAGGCTTTGCGGTAATCGAACCTGTAATGAAGAAGACGCCAGGCGATGTGTTGTTGATTCTGTGCGACTGCCACACACAGTTTGCCAATCTGATGGGGCTGTCACTCATGACAGATGATGGCGAAGCGATCGAAGGTGCTGCTCTGGAAGGGGGGAGGTGCTTGGTAGAGTGACGTTCTTCATCAACCGCGCGCTGGGTGATGATGACTGCCCAACAATTTAATTTACATTGCTTAACTGTAGGCACTCGTTTTCACTCAATGAACAGGAGATCGTATGCTGACGATTTGGGCGCTACAGTGTAATATGCATGCCAGTCGTTGATGGGGTAGTTACTGTGGAGTGTCCACCGCTGTGTCCATCAAGAAGATTTAATCCGCATAGCGAGTTAATAAATCCATACATATGAAGAACATAAGAAATTTCTCCATCATTGCTCACATTGACCACGGTAAGTCGACGCTGTCTGACCGTATTATCCAGATTTGCGGTGGCCTGTCTGATCGTGAAATGGAAGCCCAGGTTCTGGACTCCATGGACCTGGAACGCGAACGCGGTATCACCATTAAGGCGCAAAGCGTTACGCTGGATTACAAAGCGGCTGATGGTGAAACCTATCAACTGAACTTTATCGACACCCCAGGCCACGTTGACTTCTCCTATGAAGTATCACGCTCGCTGGCGGCCTGTGAAGGTGCGCTGCTGGTCGTCGATGCCGGGCAGGGTGTTGAAGCCCAGACCCTGGCAAACTGCTATACCGCGATGGAAATGGATCTCGAGGTTGTGCCGGTTCTGAATAAAATCGACCTGCCAGCTGCCGATCCTGAACGCGTCGCGGAAGAGATTGAAGATATTGTCGGCATTGACGCGACGGATGCCGTGCGCTGCTCCGCGAAAACCGGTGTGGGCGTGACCGATGTGCTGGAACGCCTGGTGCGTGACATCCCGGCCCCGGAAGGTGACCCGGATGGCCCACTGCAGGCGCTGATCATCGACTCCTGGTTCGATAACTACCTTGGTGTTGTCTCTCTGGTGCGTATTAAAAACGGCACCATGCGTAAAGGCGACAAAATCAAGGTAATGAGTACTGGTCAGGTTTACAACGCTGACCGTCTGGGTATCTTCACGCCAAAACAGGTTGACCGTACCGAGCTGAAATGTGGCGAAGTAGGCTGGCTTGTCTGCGCCATTAAAGACATCCTCGGCGCGCCAGTGGGCGATACTCTGACCGGAGCACGTAACCCGGCAGATAAAGCGCTGCCAGGCTTTAAAAAGGTGAAACCGCAGGTTTACGCGGGTCTGTTCCCGGTCAGCTCAGATGACTATGAAAACTTCCGTGATGCGCTCGGTAAATTGAGCCTGAACGATGCTTCCCTGTTCTACGAGCCAGAAAGCTCAACGGCGCTGGGCTTCGGTTTCCGCTGTGGCTTCCTCGGCCTGCTGCACATGGAGATCATTCAGGAGCGTCTGGAACGTGAATACGATCTGGATCTGATCACCACCGCACCGACCGTTGTGTATGAGGTAGAAACCACCTCGAAAGAAGTGATCTACGTCGATAGCCCGTCCAAGCTGCCGCCGCTGAACAATATCCACGAACTGCGTGAGCCGATTGCAGAGTGTCACATGCTGCTGCCACAGGAGTTCCTGGGCAACGTCATTACACTGTGTATTGAGAAGCGTGGCGTGCAGACCAACATGGTCTACCACGGTAACCAGGTGGCGCTGACCTATGAAATCCCGATGGCGGAAGTGGTACTCGACTTCTTCGATCGCCTGAAGTCTACCTCCCGTGGCTATGCGTCCCTGGATTACAACTTCAAGCGTTTCCAGGCCTCCAACATGGTGCGTGTGGACGTGCTAATCAACGGTGAGCGTGTGGATGCGTTGGCCCTGATCACCCACAACGACAATGCGCCGTACCGTGGTCGCGAGCTGGTTGAGAAAATGAAAGATCTGATCCCGCGTCAGCAGTTCGACATCGCGATTCAGGCGGCCATTGGTAACCATATTATCGCGCGTTCTACGGTGAAACAGCTGCGTAAAAACGTTCTGGCGAAGTGCTACGGCGGTGACGTCAGTCGTAAGAAAAAGCTGCTGCAGAAGCAGAAAGAAGGTAAGAAGCGTATGAAGCAGGTCGGTAACGTTGAGCTGCCACAGGAAGCATTCCTTGCCATTCTTCATGTTGGTAAAGACGGCAAATAACCTTTAAGGAGTTGGCATGGCGAACATGTTTGCCCTGATCCTGGTCATTGCTACCCTGGTGACAGGTCTGCTGTGGTGTCTGGATAAGTTTATCTTCGCCCCAAAACGCCGTGAGCGTCAGGCTGCCGCACAGGCAGCCACTGGCGATCAGCTGGATGCGAAAACCCTGAAAAAAGTCGGCCCGAAACCGGGCTGGCTGGAAACGGGCGCCTCGGTATTCCCGGTGCTGGCCATTGTGCTGGTGGTGCGATCGTTTATTTACGAGCCGTTCCAGATCCCATCCGGTTCAATGATGCCAACGCTGCTGATTGGTGATTTTATTCTGGTAGAGAAGTTTGCCTACGGCATTAAAGATCCTATCTACCAGAAAACGCTGATCGAAACCGGTCATCCGAAGCGTGGCGACATCGTGGTGTTCAAATACCCGGAAGATCCGCGTCTGGACTACATCAAGCGTGCGGTTGGCCTGCCGGGTGATAAAGTGACCTACGATCCGGTCGCCAAGGAAGTTACCGTTCAGCCCGGCTGCAGTTCTGGCACCGCGTGTGAAAACGCACTGCCCATCACCTACTCAAACGTTGAGCCGAGTGATTTTGTGCAGACCTTTGCCCGTCGTAACGGCGGTGAAGCGACCAGCGGGTTCTTCCAGGTGCCAAAAGGCGAAACCAAAGAGAACGGTATTCGTCTGGTCGAGCGCAAAGAGACGCTGGGTGATGTGACTCACCGTATCCTCACGGTGCCAATCGCGCAGGATCAGGTGGGTATGTATTATCAGCAGCCGGGTCAGCAGCTGGCGAGCTGGATTGTACCGCCGGGACATTACTTCATGATGGGGGATAACCGCGATAATTCTGCGGACAGCCGTTACTGGGGATTTGTGCCTGAGGCGAATTTGGTCGGTAAAGCCACCGCAATCTGGATGAGTTTTGAGAAACAGGAAGGCGAATGGCCTACCGGTGTACGCCTGAATCGCATTGGCGGAATCCATTAATTCTCAATAAATGAACGCGTAGCCGCTTTAATTAGCGGCTACGTGAATTATTTCCTCGATAAATCTCTTTGAACTAACGACATCCCCTGTCGTTGTGTATAGAATATTCCCCCGAAGTTTAAGGTTGGCCCTGCAAGGGTGCCACGGCACACGAAACCGCGTTGGTTTTCTCAGGTCGGTTTCGTGTGCTGCATTTTTGACGCATTCATTTATTGGTATCGCATGAACCCCATCGTAATTAATCGGCTTCAACGGAAGCTGGGCTACACTTTTCATCATCAGGAGTTGTTGCAACAGGCATTAACCCACCGCAGTGCCAGCAGCAAGCATAATGAGCGTCTTGAGTTTTTAGGCGACTCAATTTTAAGTTTCGTGATTGCGAATGCGCTTTATCATCGTTTCCCGCGTGTTGACGAGGGGGATATGAGCCGCATGCGTGCCACGCTGGTTCGGGGGAATACCCTTGCGGAAATCGCGCGCGAATTTGAACTGGGCGAATGTCTGCGTCTTGGGCCGGGTGAACTGAAAAGCGGCGGCTTCCGTCGTGAATCTATTCTTGCCGATACGGTCGAAGCATTAATTGGTGGTGTGTTCCTGGACAGCGATATCCAGACCGTAGAAAAGCTGATCCTCAACTGGTATCAGAGCCGTCTGGACGAAATCAGCCCGGGCGATAAACAAAAAGATCCGAAAACGCGTCTGCAGGAATATTTGCAGGGCCGTCATCTGCCGCTGCCATCTTATCTGGTGGTGCAGGTACGTGGTGAAGCGCACGATCAGGAATTTACCATCCATTGCCAGGTCAGTGGCCTGAGTGAACCGGTGGTGGGCACAGGTTCAAGCCGTCGTAAGGCTGAACAGGCTGCCGCCGAACAGGCGTTAAAAATGCTGGAGCTGGAATGAGCGAAGAAAAAACGTATTGCGGATTTATTGCCATCGTCGGACGTCCGAACGTCGGCAAATCCACCCTGCTGAATAATCTGCTTGGGCAGAAGATTTCTATTACCTCGCGTAAGGCGCAGACCACGCGTCACCGCATTGTCGGCATCCATACTGAAGGCGCGTATCAGGCGATCTACGTCGATACTCCGGGCCTGCACATGGAAGAGAAGCGTGCCATTAACCGTCTGATGAACAAAGCGGCGAGCAGCTCGATTGGTGATGTAGAACTGGTCATTTTCGTTGTGGAAGGCACCCGCTGGACACCGGACGACGAAATGGTGCTGAACAAGCTACGTGACGGCAAAACGCCGGTCATCCTCGCGGTCAATAAAGTTGACAACGTGCAGGAAAAGGCTGACCTGCTGCCGCATCTTCAGTGGCTGGGCAGCCAGATGAACTTCCTCGATATCGTTCCGCTGTCTGCAGAGACTGGCCTGAACGTCGATACCATCGCGGGCATCGTGCGTAAGCATCTTCCGGAAGCGATTCATCACTTCCCGGAAGACTACATCACCGATCGTTCTCAGCGCTTTATGGCGTCTGAAATCATCCGTGAAAAGCTGATGCGTTTCCTGGGCGCGGAACTGCCGTACTCTGTGACGGTGGAGATCGAGCGTTTCCAGACCAACGAGCGCGGCGGCTACGACATTAACGGCCTGATCCTCGTTGAGCGTGAGGGGCAGAAGAAGATGGTGATCGGCAACAAAGGTGCCAAGATCAAAACCATCGGTATTGAAGCCCGTAAAGACATGATGGAGATGTTTGAAGCGCCGGTTCACCTGGAGCTGTGGGTGAAAGTGAAATCTGGCTGGGCCGATGATGAGCGTGCTCTGCGCAGCCTCGGTTACGGCGAAGACCAGTAACCTAAGACGACGAGTATGATGGAAGGATGGCAGCGCGCCTTCGTCCTGCATAGTCGTCCCTGGAGCGAAACCAGCCTGATGCTGGACGTCTTCACGGAAGAGTCCGGTCGCGTGCGCCTTGTAGCGAAAGGCGCACGTTCCAAACGTTCTAATCTGAAAGGTGCCCTACAGCCTTTCACGCCGCTGCTGGTCCGCTTTGGTGGGCGAGGGGAAGTGAAAACCCTGCGCAGCGCTGAAGCCGTCTCCCTGGCGCTTCCTCTTTCTGGTATCACCCTGTACAGCGGTCTGTATGTCAATGAACTCATCTCGCGGGTTCTTGAACATGAGACTCGCTTCTCTGAACTTTTCTTTGATTATCTGCACTGTATCCAGGCCCTCGCTGGGGCAACCGGCACGCCTGAACCTGCCTTGCGACGTTTTGAACTGGCGCTGCTGGGGCATCTGGGATACGGCGTCGATTTTCTGCATTGTGCGGGAAGCGGAGACGAGGTCGAAGACGCGATGACCTACCGCTATCGGGAAGAAAAAGGGTTTATCGCCAGTATCGTGATTGATAACAGTACCTTTACCGGGCGACAGCTTCGGGCGCTTTATGCGCGCGAGTTTCCCGATCAGGACACCCTGCGCGCAGCAAAACGCTTTACCCGGATCGCCCTCAAGCCGTATCTTGGCGGCAAGCCCTTAAAGAGCCGCGAATTATTCAGGCAGTTTATGCCGAAACGTTAACGTTGCCCTCTCCCGGAGAAGGAAGGGAAATGAACCAAAATACCGAGGATTGTCATGGCTGAATTACTGTTAGGCGTCAATATTGATCACATTGCCACGCTGCGTAACGCACGCGGCACGGCTTATCCCGATCCGGTTCAGGCGGCATTTATCGCCGAACAGGCTGGCGCCGACGGCATTACCGTTCACCTGCGTGAAGACCGCCGCCACATCACCGACCGCGACGTGCGTATTCTGCGTCAGACGCTGGATACGCGCATGAATCTGGAGATGGCGGTCACGGAAGAGATGCTGGCCATTGCCTGCGAGACTCAACCCCATTTCTGCTGCCTGGTGCCGGAAAAGCGTCAGGAAGTGACCACCGAAGGCGGTCTGGATGTGGCTGGGCAGATCGATAAAATGCGCGATGCCTGCAAACGTCTGGCGGATGCCGGTATCCTGGTTTCCCTGTTTATCGATGCCGACTTCGCGCAGATCAAAGCCGCAGCGGACGTTGGCGCGCCGTATATCGAAATTCACACTGGCTGCTATGCCGATGCCAAAAACGATGCTGAGCAAGCCAAAGAGCTGGAGCGTATTGCCAAAGCGGCCACCTACGCGGCGAGCCTGGGGCTGAAGGTTAACGCTGGACACGGCCTGACCTACCATAACGTTAAGGCTATCGCTGCCCTGCCGGAGATGCATGAGCTGAATATCGGTCATGCGATTATTGGTCGTGCGGTGATGAGCGGCCTGAAAGAGGCGGTCTCAGAAATGAAACGCCTGATGCTGGAAGCGCGTCAGTAATGGCCATTCTGGGCTTAGGCACTGATATCGTTGAGATAGCCCGCATAGAAGCGGTGATCGCCCGTAGCGGCGAGCGCCTGGCAAGACGCGTGCTCAGCGATAACGAATGGGCCATCTGGGAAGCGCATCAGCAGCCGGTGCGCTTTCTGGCAAAACGTTTTGCGGTAAAAGAGGCGGCAGCCAAAGCGTTCGGTACGGGCATTCGTAACGGCCTGGCGTTTAATCAGTTTGAAGTATTTAACGACGAACTGGGAAAGCCGCGCCTGCGGTTATGGGGCGAGGCGAAAAAGCTTGCGGAGAAACTGGGCGTGAATCACATGCATGTGACGCTCGCGGACGAACGTCACTACGCCTGCGCAACGGTGATTATTGAAAGCTAGAGTTTGTCCGCGTGGTGCAGCAGGACAAACCTATCCCACAGCTGCTCTTCACTCTCAACGTGTGCCGGATCCTTCAGGATGGTATTCGGGATCGGGCACACTTTCTGACAGGTCGGCGTTTCATAGTGGCCGACGCATTCGGTGCAGCGGTCGCTGTTAATCTCATAAATGCTGTCGCCCATCGAAATCGCCTGGTTCGGGCATTCCGGTTCGCACATATCGCAATTGATGCATTTTTTGGTAATTAACAGCGCCATCAGGAAATTCTCAGAAACATCACAAACAGGGCGGGCATTATACGCTCATTCCTTACTCAGACCAGTTTTTTTACCAGCTCTTCACTATGGCGAATGCGCTCTGGCGCCCGCTCTAAATCCTGCTGCACCAGCGCCATAAACAGCAGGTCCGTCAGCATCATTTGCGCACTGGTTGACGAGATCGCCGCGCTGCGCGTGGCCTGCTCTTCGGCAATGGTATACAGACAGCGCGTGGCTCGCTGTTGCAGGGCATTCGGGGTGAACCCGGTGATGGCGAGGATTTTGCCGCCGACGCGCAGCACTTCGTCCGTTGCCATGTTAATCTCGCGGCGCTCACCGGAATAGGAGATGGCCAGCAGCAGATCTTCAGGATCCATCGCCTGCACGGTCGCCAGCAGGGCGTGCATATCCTGCTCGACAATCGCGTTAAAACCGATTTTGGTCAGCTTCCAGCCAAAATTACGCGCCACCAGGCCGGATGCGCCAATACCGGTTAAAATAATACGCCGCGCCGCTCGCAGCATCGCCACGCTTTCCAGTAACTTCTCTTCGGTATTCACGTCGAGGGTGGCATGCATGGCCGCGACGTTCTCTTTAATCAGCTTTTCCCCGACCACACGCATTGGATCATCCCCGCGGATCTGGTTATGCACCGGCATAGATTGCGGATTGGGATTACTCACCAGCGCTTCGCTAATTGCCAGCTTAAGGGCAGGGAAGCCTTTAAAACCGATCTTCTGGGCAAATTTCACAACGCTTGACTGACTTACCCCGGCTTCGCTTGCCAGCTGTTGCGAGCTGAGATGACGGGCGCGGTCAGGCTGAGAAAGCAGAAAGTCCGCCAGTTTTTTGTCGCTTTGAGCAAAGCCGGCGTAGCGCTGGCGAATGCGAATTAAACAGTTCATAAGTACTCCCGGCGGAAATGTGATTGTCTACGCAAATACGAATTTTGCTCGCCTGAATGAATTTTATATTCCATTATAGTGTGATTATTATGAATTAAAAATTCTTGAGGTACAAAAAATGAATCTTGGCTCACTTGTTTCTGAAACGCGTAACCCGCAAACCATGGATCTGGATGCGCTCTCTACTCTGGAGCTGGTTAACCGCTTTAATCAACAGGATACGCTGGTCGCGCAGGCAGTGAAAGAGACATTACCTGAGGTAGCGAAAGCGGTCGATGCGGCGGCGGAAGCCCTCAAAGCGGGTGGCCGCATTATCTATATGGGCGCCGGTACCAGCGGCCGTCTCGGCGTGCTGGACGCCTCCGAATGTCCGCCAACGTTTGGCGTGCCGCATGGGCTGGTGGTCGGGTTGATTGCGGGGGGGCCTGGTGCACTGCTGAAAGCCGTTGAAGGGGCGGAAGATAACAAACAGCTGGGTGAGGATGACCTGAAGGCACTTACTCTGACGGCGAACGATCTGGTCGTCGGGCTGGCGGCATCCGGGCGCACGCCGTACGTCATTGGCGGTCTGGAATACGCCAACCAGACCGGCTGCACGACGGTCGCCATCTCCTGTAACCCCGGCTCTCCAATCGCTCAGGTGGCCGCCATCGCCATCTCCCCGGTTGTCGGGCCAGAAGCGCTCACCGGCTCCACGCGCCTGAAATCCGGTACCGCGCAAAAGCTGGTGCTCAATATGATCTCCACCGGTGCGATGGTGAAGTTCGGCAAGGTGTATCAGAACCTGATGGTGGATATGCAGGCCACTAACGTCAAGCTGGTGGACAGAGCCTGCCGTATGGTGATGGAGGCGACAGGCGCAAGCCGTGAAGAGGCACAAGCGGTACTCCAACAGACCGATCACGATGTTAAACCCGCCATATTGATGATCTTAAGTGGGCTGGATGCGGAGGCCGCGCGAGCCAGACTCGATGCGCATAATGGCTTCTTACGGGCGGCATTAGAAAACTAACAGAGGCGTGTATGGACAAAACAGCAGCGCTCGCCAGCGATATCCTGCGAGGGATCGGCGGAGAAGAGAATATTCAGCGTCTGGAAAACTGCATGACGCGCGTGCGCGTCGAGGTACATAACGACGACCAGCTGGATGTGCCGGGCCTGAAGAAGCTTTCCGGTGTCAGCGGTTACGTGAAGCAGGGGCAGCAACACCAGCTGATCGTCGGGCCGGGGAAAGCGGCGCAGGTGGTTGATGCCATGCGCGCGCTGATGGGCGGCGGCGCGAGTGTGACGCTCGACGATGCTGCGCGCACCAAAGCGCAGGCGAAGGCGAAATACAAAGCCCCCATGAGCGACGCGCTACGACAGCTGGCAAATGTCTTTATCCCGCTGATCCCGGCGTTTATTGCTTCCGGCTTGATCACCGGGATTATCAATATTCTCAAGCGTCCGGATATCGTCGGGGACTTTGCCACCCAGTATCCGAACCTGTTGGGTATTCTGGGGATCTTCGGCAGCGCGGTGTTTGCCATTATGAACATTCTGGTCGGGGTGAATACCGCCAAAGTGTTTGGCGGTTCGCTGGCGATGGGGGGCGTGATGGCGGGCATTCTCTCCAGCCCGCAGCTGGCGCAAATTACGCTGTTTGGCGAGGCGCTCCAGCCTGGTCGCGGCGGGGTGATTGCCGTGCTGCTGGTGGTCATCCTGATGTGCTGGATTGAGAAAAGACTTCGCGCGGTATTGCCCGGCTCGATTGAACTCATCCTCAACCCCCTGCTGACCACGTTAATTACCGGTAGTGTGGCGATTGTGGTTCTTCAGCCATTAGGGGGATGGATCTCTGATGCCATCGCTCATGGCGCGTCTCTGGCCATTGACCGCGGCGGTTTGTTAGTGGGGGCGGTGCTGTCAGGCACCTTCCTGCCGCTGGTGCTGACCGGTCTGCATCAGGGACTGGTGCCGATCCACGTCGAACTGGTGCAGGCGCACGGTTACAACGCGCTGCTGCCTATACTCTCAATGGCGGGGGTGGGGCAGGTCGGTGCGGCAATTGCCGTACTGCTGAAAACCCGCAACGCACGCCTGAAAAAAGTGATTAAAGGCGCGCTTCCGGTTGGATTGCTCGGCATTGGCGAACCGCTGATTTTTGGCGTCACGTTGCCGCTGGGTAAACCGTTCCTGGCTGCCTGTCTGGGCGGCGCGGTCGGCGGGGCGCTCATTAGCTACTGGAAAGTTGCTACCGTCATTACGTTTGGTCTCTCCGGTTTGCCGCTGGCGTTAACTATCGTGACCGGAAAAGTGATGCTCTATCTGTTAGGCTATTCTGTAGCGGTGATCGCCGGGTTCCTGTTTACCTGGCTGTTAGGATTCAACGACCCAGAGGAGTAAGGTTTGGCAAATCACGAGCGTCGCGTTGTCTTTTTCGATCTGGATGGAACGCTGCATCAGCAGGATATGTTTGGTTCGTTTATGCGCTACCTGCTGCGGCGCCAGCCTCTGAATGCGCTGCTCGTCTTACCGCTGTTACCGGCGATCGGCATCGTGCTGCTGGTGAAAGGCCGGGCGGCGCGCTGGCCGATGAGCCTGCTGCTCTGGGGATGTACGTTTGGCCACAGCGAAGCGCGGCTCAAACAGCTCGAAAAGGAGTTTGCGCACTGGTTTCGCGGTCATGTCGCCGCGTTCCCGGTTGTACAGGCGCGCCTCACCAGTTACCTCGACGCCAACGATGCCGACATCTGGTTGATCACGGGCTCCCCGCAGACGCTGGTTGAACAGGTTTATTTTGATACGCCCTGGCTGCCGCGCGTGAATCTTATCGCCACACAAATTGCCCGTGGTTACGGCGGCTGGGTACTGAGTATGCGCTGCCTGGGGCATGAAAAAGTGGTGCAGCTGGAGAAACGCATCGGCACGCCGCTGCGTCTCTACAGCGGCTACAGCGACAGCAAACAGGACAACCCGCTGCTCTATTTTTGCCAGCATCGCTGGCGCGTCACGCCCGCAGGCGAACTTCAGCAACTCGAATAGTCTTATCTATAGCGGGTGTGTATAATGCCGCCCGCTTTTAGACTGGAGTATCAACCGTTGTGCAACCCTGAACGCGATCATGAATACTGGATGCGCCATGCGCTTACGCTTGCCCAGCGCGCCTGGGACGAGGGAGAAGTGCCCGTGGGTGCCGTGCTTGTCCACAATAACCAGGTGATAGGGGAAGGGTGGAACCGCCCGATTGGCCGTCACGATCCGACTGCGCACGCTGAAATAATGGCCCTTCGTCAGGGCGGAATGGTGCTGCAAAACTATCGTCTGCTTGATACCACGCTGTATGTCACGCTTGAGCCGTGCGTGATGTGTTCCGGCGCGATGGTGCACAGCCGGATTGGTACGCTGGTCTTTGGTGCGCGGGATGAAAAAACCGGTGCGGCCGGTTCTCTGCTGGACGTGCTGGGTCATCCAGGGATGAATCACCAGGTGAAAACTATCGGTGGGGTACTTGCACCAGCGTGTTCGGCGCTATTAAGCGATTTCTTTCGAATGCGCCGTCAGCAGAAAAAGCAACAAAAGGCAGAATTGAAGTTGTCGGACGATTAAGCTCGTCCGGCGCCACAACCGGATAACTCTCAGCCAGCTGTCTTGCCTCTGTCGCCTCTTTTTCTTTCTCGAGCAGATAGCCGACCAGGCTAATCTGATACTTACGGATATTTTCCACGTAGGCGTAGGCTTCATGTCCGCGCGCGTAGCCGTAAGTCAGCTTGTTATACCACGGCTTCTGGCTTAGCAGCGGTAGACGTTGCTTTACGTCTGACCAGCTGTCCGGGTTACCTTTCGTTTTCGCGGTCAGCGCCCGCGCGTCAAGCATATGCGCGTAGCCCATATTGTAGGCTGCCAGCGCAAACCAGATCCGTTCCTCTTCCGGCACCGTTTCCGGCACTTTGGCCATCATATCCTGAAGATAGCGAGCCCCGCCGCTGATGCTCTGTTCCGCATCGGTACGGTCATTCACGCCCAGGCTCAGCGCGGTATTTTTGGTTAACATCATTAAGCCACGCACGCCGGTCGGGGAGGTGGCCTGGGTGTCCCAGTGGGACTCCTGATACGAAATAGCCGCCAGCAGTTTCCAGTCAATCTCCTGGGCGTATTTTTCGAATAATGGCTGCAGGTCTGGCAGGACGCTATCTACCGCGCGCAGGAAGCTGCGGGTGTCAACATAGTCAAAGTCATCACCGTGGCCGAGATATTTTTCCTCCAGCCGCGCCAGCGTGCCGTCTTCATTGATGGTGTTATAGAAATCGAGCATGGCCGCAGAAAGAGTCTGATCGTCATCGAGCTGACTAAACCAGGTCACCGGCTGCTCGTCGGTAACGTCGAGCGCTACGGCAATTTCAGGATGCACGCGCTGGAACAGACTGATCGCAACCGAATCGGCAATGGTGTAGGGCAGTTTCTGATCTTTTACCTGCTCCAGCAGCTCCGTTGTGCCCAGTTTCGGATCAACCTTCCAGCTCAGGTCGGGGTATTTCTTCTCTTTCAGCTCACGCAGATCCTCAATCACCACATGGCCGGGCGCAATGGTCAGCTGTTGATCGTTAATGGAGGCCAGCGTGCGTGGCCGCAGACTCCCGACGCGATAGACCAGCTGTTGCGAAACGGAGTAATAGGTCGGGCCCGGTTGATAGTTTTTGCTACGCTCACTGTTATAGACCAGACCGGCTGCCAGTATGTCGGCATCGTTGTTATCAAGGTCGTCGAACAGCTGGTTGATATTCTGGCGAACGGTAATTTTAAGCTTCACGCCAAGATAATCGGCGAACTGCTGCGCCAGTTCATAATCAAGGCCAATAATTTTGCCGTTAATGTCGCTGTAAATCAGCGGAGAGTTGAGCGTACTGACGCGCAGCTCCCCCCGCTCCTGAATGGCGGCGATACGGTTTTCGGCTTTACCGAACCAGGGGATGGAAGGCCAGAGGGCCACTGCCAGCAGCAACGTAACAATGCCGATGAGCAGATAATTAATCTTTAATTTTTTCAATTAGTTAATTCTCTGCGACGCCGGTTGCCTCAGTATGCTGTAGCCATGTTTGATAATCAGGTTTGCCATTGAATGAGCGGCATTTTGCGTAAACTTGCGCCACTTGGCAACCAATTAGAGAGACAGGTCACATCTATTGCTAAATGTCTCCGCCAATTTTATTTCCACGCAAACGGTTTCGTCGGCGCTCAGGATTCTCTATAATGACGCCCGTTTTCCCCCCTTGCGCACACTGAAAGCGCCCCGGCGCTTCGAAGACGAGAGACTTATGATGGAAATTCTGCGTGGTTCGCCTGCACTGTCTGCCTTCCGTATTAATAAACTGCTGGCACGTTTTCAGGCGGCCGACCTTCCGGTAAGCAATATTTACGCTGAGTATGTCCATTTTGCTGACCTGAATGCCCCCCTGAATGCAGAGGAGCGCGTACAGCTGGAACGCCTGCTCAAGTATGGCCCAAATCTGAGTAGCCATACGCCAACCGGCAAACTGATCCTTGCGACGCCGCGTCCGGGCACCATCTCCCCCTGGTCTTCTAAAGCCACCGACATTGCCCACAACTGCGGCCTGAGCCAGATTAACCGTCTGGAGCGCGGCGTGGCCTACTACGTTGACGCCTCGACCCTGAGCGACGCGCAGTGGCAGGCGGTTGCCGCCGAGCTGCATGACCGCATGATGGAAAGCGTGTTTGCTTCTCTTGATGACGCACAGAAGCTCTTCTCCCACCATCAGCCTGCGCCGGTACAAAGCGTAGACCTGCTGGGGCAGGGCCGTCAGGCGCTGATTGACGCTAACCTGCGTCTCGGCCTGGCGCTGGCAGAAGACGAAATCGACTACCTGCAGGATGCGTTTGTTAAGCTGAACCGCAACCCGAACGACATCGAGCTCTACATGTTCGCGCAGGCCAACTCCGAGCACTGCCGCCATAAAATTTTCAACGCCGACTGGATTATTGACGGCGAACAGCAGCCTAAATCGCTGTTCAAAATGATCAAAAACACCATGGAGCAAACCCCCGACCACGTGCTGTCTGCCTATAAAGACAATGCCGCGGTGATGGAAGGCTCCGAGGTTGGGCGCTATTTTGCCGACCACGCTACCGGTCGTTACGACTTCCATCAGGAGCCTGCGCATATCCTGATGAAAGTGGAAACCCACAACCACCCGACGGCAATTTCCCCGTGGCCGGGTGCGGCCACCGGTTCAGGCGGTGAAATCCGTGATGAAGGTGCAACGGGACGTGGTGCGAAACCAAAAGCGGGCCTGGTTGGTTTCTCCGTCTCCAACCTGCGCATCCCGGGCTTTGAGCAGCCATGGGAAGAGGATTTCGGCAAGCCAGAGCGCATTGTGACCGCGCTGGATATCATGACCGACGGTCCACTGGGCGGCGCGGCATTCAACAACGAATTTGGCCGTCCGGCACTGAACGGCTACTTCCGTACCTATGAAGAGAAAGTGGACAGTCATAACGGCGAAGAGCTGCGTGGCTATCACAAACCGATCATGCTGGCGGGTGGGATCGGCAATATCCGTGCCGATCACGTCCAGAAAGGCGAGATCGTGGTTGGCGCGAAGCTGATCGTGCTGGGCGGCCCGGCGATGAACATCGGCCTGGGCGGCGGCGCGGCATCCTCCATGACCTCCGGTCAGTCAGATGCGGATCTCGACTTTGCTTCCGTTCAGCGCGACAACCCGGAAATGGAGCGTCGCTGCCAGGAAGTCATCGACCGCTGCTGGCAGCTGGGCGACGCGAACCCGATTCTCTTTATCCATGACGTGGGCGCGGGCGGTCTGTCTAACGCCATGCCGGAGCTGGTGAGCGATGGCGGACGCGGTGGCCGCTTCAACCTGCGCGATATCCTGAGCGATGAGCCAGGCATGAGCCCGCTGGAAATCTGGTGTAACGAATCCCAGGAACGTTATGTTCTGGCGGTTGCAGCGGATCAACTGCCGCTGTTTGACGAGCTGTGCCGCCGTGAGCGCGCGCCGTATGCCGTCATCGGCGAAGCGACCGAAGAGAAGCACCTGACCCTGAGCGACACCCATTTCGACAACCAGCCGATCGATCTGCCGCTGGACGTTCTGCTCGGTAAAACGCCGAAGATGACCCGCGACGTGCAAACGCGTAAAGCAGCGGGCAAAGCGCTGGATCGCCAGGGCATCACCGTTGCAGAAGCGGTCAACCGCGTGCTGCACCTGCCGGCGGTGGCAGAGAAAACCTTCCTGGTCACCATTGGCGACCGTACCGTAACCGGTATGGTCTCGCGCGATCAGATGGTCGGCCCGTGGCAGATCCCGGTCGCGAACTGTGCCGTAACCACCGCGAGTCTCGACAGCTACTACGGTGAAGCGATGGCCCTGGGCGAACGCACGCCAGTGGCGCTGCTGGACTTCGCCGCGTCCGCCCGTCTGGCTGTGGGTGAAGCGCTGACCAACATTGCCGCGACGCAGATTGGCGATATCAAACGTATCAAGCTCTCCGCTAACTGGATGGCCGCTGCCGGTCACCCTGGCGAAGATGCGGGCCTGTATGAAGCCGTGAAAGCGGTGGGCGAAGAGCTGTGTCCTGCGCTTGGGCTGACCATTCCGGTGGGCAAAGACTCCATGTCGATGAAAACCCGCTGGCAGGAAGGCAACGAGCAGCGCGAGATCACTTCTCCGCTGTCGCTGATCATCTCCGCCTTTGCGCGCGTGGAAGACGTACGTCACACCGTGACGCCGCAGCTTGCGACCGAAGACAACGCCCTGTTGCTGATTGACCTGGGTAAAGGTCACAACGCGCTGGGTGCCACGGCGCTGGCGCAGGTTTATCGTCAGCTGGGTGATACACCGGCCGATGTGCGTGACGTGGCCCAGTTAAAAGGCTTCTACGATGCAATTCAGGCGCTGGTGGCGCAGCGTAAGCTGCTGGCCTACCACGACCGCTCCGACGGCGGCCTGCTGGTCACGCTGGCAGAGATGGCCTTCACCGGCCACTGTGGTTTGGAGGCGAATATTGCCTCTCTGGGTGAAGACCGCCTGGCAGCGCTGTTCAATGAAGAGCTGGGCGCGGTGATTCAGGTGCGTGCGGCAGACCGCGATGCGGTTGAAGCCATTCTTGCGCAGCACGGTCTGGCAGACTGCGTACATTATCTGGGTAAAGCCGTACAGGGCGACCGCTTTGTCATTGAAGCTGACGGTCATGCCGTCTTCAGCGAAAGCCGCACCACGCTGCGTATGTGGTGGGCGGAAACGACCTGGCAGATGCAGCGCCTGCGTGATAACCCGGAATGTGCCGATCAGGAGCATAACGCGAAGGCTAACGACAGCGATCCAGGCCTGAACGTGAAGCTCTCCTTCGACATCAACGAAGACATCGCCGCGCCGTACATTGCGACGGGTGCACGTCCGAAGGTGGCCGTGCTGCGCGAGCAGGGCGTTAACTCCCACGTTGAAATGGCGGCTGCCTTCCACCGTGCGGGCTTTGACGCCATCGACGTTCACATGAGCGATCTGCTGGCCGGGCGTACCGGTCTGGAAGATTTCCAGGCGCTGGTGGCCTGCGGTGGTTTCTCTTACGGTGACGTACTGGGCGCCGGTGAAGGCTGGGCGAAGTCCATTCTGTTTAACAGCCGCGTGCGCGACGAGTTCGAAACCTTCTTCCACCGTCCGCAAACGCTGGCGCTGGGCGTGTGTAACGGTTGCCAGATGATGTCCAACCTGCGCGAGCTTATCCCGGGCAGCGAAGCCTGGCCGCGCTTTGTGCGTAACCAGTCTGACCGCTTTGAAGCGCGCTTCAGCCTGGTGGAAGTGACACAAAGCCCATCTCTGCTGCTGCAGGGCATGGTCGGATCACAGATGCCAATCGCCGTGTCCCACGGTGAAGGTCAGGTAGAAGTGCGTGATGCAGCACATCTGGCTCAGCTTGAAAGCAAAGGTCTGGTGGCGCTGCGCTTTGTCGATAACTTCGGCAAGGTCACCGAAACCTATCCGGCTAACCCGAACGGCTCGGTCAACGGTATTACGGCAGTCACCAGCGAAAGTGGTCGTGCAACCATTATGATGCCGCACCCGGAGCGCGTGTTCCGTACCGTGGGCAACTCCTGGCACCCGGAAAACTGGGGCGAGGACAGCCCGTGGATGCGTATCTTCCGCAATGCGCGTAAACAGTTGGGTTAAGATGTAAAGCAGGTACCTTCCAGGCCCGGTAAGCGTAGCGCACCGGGCTTTTTTATGTGTGTCGCAAAATTGCGACAAAGACGGTTTGCGACTGTCTCCAAAAGGAGACATTTAACTCATTGATTTATATATGGCAGAACAGGTTCCTGTTAAGGTGTTGCTTAATAGCGACACTTAGCCTGGAAATCATTCAAACGATAATGAACAGGTGAAATTGGTAAAATGTTTATATATCAATGTGTTAATGTTTTTTTTTGCATTCTGGCACGGGTGTTGCATAATATTAACCAGTGGCTCATTCACCTTCTTATGTCAGCCCCTTCGGGACGTGCTACATAAACTTCGAATGACGCACAAAAAGGTGCCTGCCGTCCAACTACTGATCATAGCGATGCTTTATCAGGCCAGGGCGAAACGTCGAGTTAGGCACCGCCTTATTCCATAACAAAGCCGGGTTTTTACCCGGCTTTGTTGTATCTGAAGGGCAGACTCAGTTACGCTCTGCGTAAACCCCCATGAAGAGAGTAATGCGTTGAAACGCTGGCCCGTTTTTCCCCGCTCCCTGCGACAGCTCGTGATGATGGCCTTCCTGCTAATCCTGCTGCCATTGCTGATCCTCGCCTGGCAGGCGTGGCAAAGCCTTAACGCGCTGAGCGCTCAGGCCGCACTGACTAACCGCACCACGCTTATCGACGCCAGACGCAGTGAAGCGATGACCAACGCCGCGCTGGAGATGGAGCGTAGCTATCGCCAGTACTGCGTGCTTGACGATCGGACGCTGGAAAAGGTTTACCAGAGTCAACGCAAGCGCTACAGCGAGATGCTGGACGCGCATGCGGGCGTGTTGCCCGACGACAAGCTGTATCAGGCATTGCGTCAGGATCTGAACGATCTTGCGCAGCTGCAATGCCACAATAGCGGGCCGGATGCCGCCGCCGCCGCGCGTCTTGAAGCGTTTGCTGCCGCCAACACCGAGATGGTGCAGTCAACCCGCACGGTCATTTTCTCTCGCGGTCAGCAGCTGCAGCAGGAGATAGCCGAACGCGGGCAGTTCTTCGGCTGGCAGGCACTGGTGCTCTTCCTGGTGAGTCTCGGGCTGGTTCTGCTCTTTACCCGTATGATCATCGGCCCGGTGAAGGGCATTCAGCGTATGATCAACCGTCTTGGAGAGGGGAAATCGCTCGGGGATTCGGTTTCCTTTAAAGGCCCGCGCGAGCTGCGCTCCGTTGGTCAGCGTATTATCTGGCTGTCTGAGCGTCTGGCGTGGCTGGAATCCCAGCGTCATCAGTTCCTGCGCCATATTTCCCATGAACTGAAAACGCCGCTCGCCAGCATGCGTGAAGGAACGGAGCTGCTGGCAGACGAGGTGGCAGGGCCGCTAACGCCAGAACAGAAAGAAATTGTTGAGATTCTGGATGCCAGCAGCCGCAACCTGCAAAAGCTGATTGAACAGCTGCTGGATTACAACCGCAAGCTGGCTGACGGGGCGGTCGTTCTTGAAGAGGTCGAGATTGCGCCGCTGGTGGATATGGTGATCTCCGCCCATAGCTTGCCAGCAAGAGCTAAAATGATGCATACCGGGGTGGAGTTGAGTGCGCCTGCCTGTCTCGCTGAACCGATGCTTTTAATGAGCGTTCTGGATAATCTTTACTCCAATGCGGTGCACTATGGTACTGAATCCGGTAACATTTATATCCGAAGTTATACGATGGGTTCCCGGGTGTTTATTGACGTCGCTAACACCGGCACCCCGATCCCTGATGACGAAAAAACCATGATCTTCGAACCCTTTTTCCAGGGGAGTCATCAGCGGAAGGGTGCGGTAAAAGGAAGTGGTCTGGGCTTAAGCATCGCCCGGGACTGCATACGACGCATGCAGGGTGAGCTAAACATTGCCACGGACGAACGTGCGGATGTTTGCTTCCGTATTGAACTGCCCCTGAGCCGGAAAAACCAATAAAATGAATCTAAGTCTGGTGAGTATGTCACACGTCTTTTTCCGCGCCGTACGTGCGGTGTTTTCCAGCAACACATTTCGCCTGGGTTTACCTTGTTTATTTCTGGCAGGGTGCGTTTCCCATGCGCCACAAAGTGCGATAAGCGGTAAACAAGAAGATAAATGGCCGGATAACCAGCTGGCGGATTTCCTCTCTACCCGCTGTGACGACATCTGGAATTTGTCAGGGCATGATGTCGAAAATAATCCGCTGTTCTGGCTGCGCGGAATAGATTGTGCCCAGCGTCTTGCGCCGGTGGACGCCCGTTCGAAAGCGGCGATGCTGGATGACGACACCTGGCAGGACGCTTTCAAGCGGGGAATTCTACTGGCCGATGCGAAAATCACCCCCGTCGAACGCCGGGCTAATGTGACCCGGCTGGGTACCTTTACGATCGCGCTCCCGGTACAGGTACGACCGGTATACCAGCTCTGGCGGGATGGTCAGACCTTACAGCTTCAGCTGTCTGAAGAGCGTTCTCGCTACAGCAAGCTCCAGCAGTCCACCGACAGCGAACTTGATACGCTGCGTCAACAGCAACAGCATTTACGCACTCAGCTGGATACCACGACGCGCAAGCTGGAAAACCTGACCGATATCGAAAGACAGCTCTCGTCGCGCAAATATCAGCCTGGTAGCGCATCCGCAGCACCGGACAGCGACACGCAGAAACAAGAGGATGTGAAGCATGACGAGCCGTAAACCTGCCCATCTCTTACTGGTGGATGACGATCCCGGGCTGTTAAAGCTGCTGGGGATGCGTCTGGTGAGTGAAGGCTACAGCGTAGTGACTGCGGAAAGCGGACAGGAAGGGCTGAAAGTCCTTAGCCGCGAGAAAATTGATCTGGTCATCAGCGATCTGCGGATGGACGAAATGGACGGTCTGCAGCTGTTCGCGGAGATCCAGAAGCAGCAGCCGGGCATGCCGGTGATTATCCTGACGGCACACGGGTCAATTCCGGATGCCGTCGCCGCAACCCAGCAGGGCGTATTCAGCTTCCTCACCAAGCCGGTAGATAAAGACGCACTCTACAAAGCCATCGACAGCGCGCTGGAGCACGCGGCACCCTCTGGCGACGACGCATGGCGTGAATCCATTGTGACCCGCAGCCCGATCATGCTTCGTCTGCTTGAGCAGGCGCGGATGGTCGCCCAGTCCGACGTCAGCGTGCTGATTAACGGCCAGAGCGGAACCGGGAAAGAGATCCTGGCGCAGGCGATCCACAACGCCAGCCCGCGCAGCAAAAATGCCTTTATTGCCATTAACTGCGGCGCGCTTCCGGAACAATTGCTTGAGTCCGAACTGTTTGGTCATGCCCGTGGCGCCTTCACCGGCGCGGTAAGCAGCCGGGAAGGGCTGTTCCAGGCCGCGGAAGGCGGCACGCTGTTCCTCGACGAGATTGGTGACATGCCTGCGCCGCTACAGGTCAAACTGCTGCGCGTGCTTCAGGAGCGTAAAGTGCGCCCGCTGGGCAGCAACCGCGATATTGATATTAACGTACGAATTATTTCCGCCACCCACCGCGACTTACCAAAAGTGATGGCGCGCAACGAGTTTCGTGAAGACCTCTACTACCGTCTGAACGTGGTGAATCTCAAAATCCCGGCACTGGCAGAGCGTGCTGAAGATATTCTGCTGCTGGCGAATCACCTGTTGCGTCAGGCGGCCGATCGCCATAAACCATTTGTCCGCGCGTTTTCCACCGATGCGATGAAACGGCTGATGGCGGCCAGCTGGCCGGGTAACGTTCGCCAGCTGGTAAACGTGATTGAGCAGTGTGTGGCGTTGACGTCATCGCCCGTTATCAGCGATGCGCTGGTGGAGCAGGCGCTGGAAGGGGAAAACACGGCCTTGCCGACTTTCGCCGAAGCGCGTAACCAGTTCGAGCTGAACTATCTGCGCAAGCTGCTGCAGATCACCAAAGGCAACGTGACCCACGCAGCGCGAATGGCCGGACGCAACCGCACCGAGTTTTACAAGCTGCTCTCACGCCACGAGCTGGAAGCAAACGATTTTAAAGAGTAATGCCGTATGGTACTGTGAGCAATCGATTACGAGGCAGCTTACAGGCAAGCGTTTAAGGACCCACCATGAAAAAGATTGATGCGATTATTAAACCTTTCAAACTGGATGATGTGCGTGAAGCGCTGGCGGAAGTCGGCATCACCGGGATGACCGTGACGGAAGTGAAAGGTTTTGGTCGTCAGAAAGGCCACACCGAGCTTTACCGTGGCGCAGAGTACATGGTCGACTTTCTGCCGAAAGTGAAAATTGAAATCGTGGTCAGCGATGACATCGTCGATACCTGCGTGGATACCATCATCCGCACGGCGCAGACGGGCAAAATTGGCGACGGTAAAATCTTCGTCTTTGACGTGGCGCGCGTAATCCGTATCCGTACCGGCGAAGAAGACGACGCCGCGATTTAACGATGCCAACGGTTTTGAAGGCCGGGTAAGGCGTAGCCGCCACCCGGCGAAAAAAAAGCCCCTAGTTCGAGGGGCTTTTTGCATTACAGCACTTTATGCGGGCCGAAACATTCGTAATGAATGTTGTCTTTATTCACACCCAGCGCCACCAGCTGCTTCGCGGCATATTGCATAAACGCCACCGGTCCGCAGACGTAGAACTGCATATCCGGCGCGCTGAACGCCCCTTCATGCTGGCTTAAATTCATCAACCCTTCGCTGTCAAAACGTGCGGCTGCGCGGTCTGCTTCCGTTGGCAAGCGATACCAGGTATGCGCGGTGAAGCGGGGCAGCGTCGCGCCCAGCGTTTTCACTTCGTCCGCAAAGGCATGCACCTCGCCGTTCTCTGCGGCATGGAACCAGTTGACCTGTGCGCTGTGGTTTGCTTTCGCCAGCGTATCCAGCATCGCCAGCATTGGCGTTTGGCCGACACCAGCCGAGATCAGCGTTACCGGGGTAGTAGCGTCTACCGCCATGAAGAAGTCACCCGCCGGTGCGGCCAGGTGAACGACGTCACCCACGCTGGCTTCGTTATGCAGCCAGCTGGAAACCTGGCCGCCGTCCTCGCGTTTCACCGCAATGCGATAGCCTTTGCCGTCGGGTTTGCGGGTCAGGGAATACTGGCGGATCTCCTGATGCGGAAAACCTTCAGGCTTCAGCCACACGCCGAGATATTGGCCTGGCTGATAATCCGCTACCGGCTGACCATCCACCGGTTCAAATTCAAAACTGGTGATCAATGCGCTGCGCGGTGTTTTCTCAACGATGCGGAAGGCGCGAGTGCCTTCCCAGCCGCCGTTCTTGCTGGCGTTTTCACTGTAGATCTGCGCTTCACGGTTGATGAAGACGTTTGCCAGCACGCCGTAGGCTTTACCCCAGGCGTCCAGTACCTCCTGGCCCGGGCTGAACATTTCGTCCAGCGTTGCCAGCAGGTGGCCGCCGACAATATTGTACTGCTCGGGTTTGATCTGGAAGCTGGTGTGCTTCTGCGCGATTTTTTCCACCGCAGGCAGTAATGCCGCCAGGTTTTCAATGTTGCTGGCGTAGGCCGCGATGGCGTTGAACAGGGCTTCACGCTGATCGCCATTACGCTGGTTACTCATGTTGAAAATCTCTTTCAACTCTGGGTTATGCGTGAACATGCGATCGTAAAAATGAGCGGTGAGTTTAGGACCGGTTTCCACCAGCAGGGGGATGGTGGCTTTAACGGTAGCGATGGTTTGAGCGTCGAGCATGAGCGCGTCCTTTTGATGTGACTTTAATGATGTATTTTAAATGCATCTTATAAAAAATACCCCTGCGTTGTAAATGGTTCTTTGCAAGATGAAAAATATGCATCACAAACCTGAAAAGAAATCCGTTGAAACAGGGGAGCGCTTTATTCCTCAAACCCTTGCGTGGCGTGAAGGAAAACGTTTGCGTAAAATCGTTTGTCAAGACCTGTTATCACAGAACTATTCAGTTATACTGTTGCCCGTCGTCCAACAGGACTGCCTTTTCAGGCCAAAATTTACTTGTTAGCTGAGTCAGGAGATGCGGATGTTAAAGCGTGAAATGAACATTGCCGATTATGATGCCGAACTGTGGCAGGCTATGGAGCAGGAAAAAGTACGTCAGGAAGAGCACATCGAACTGATCGCCTCCGAAAACTACACCAGCCCGCGCGTCATGCAGGCACAGGGTTCTCAGCTGACCAACAAATACGCTGAAGGTTATCCAGGCAAGCGCTACTACGGCGGTTGCGAGTACGTTGATATCGTTGAGCAGCTGGCAATCGACCGTGCGAAAGAACTCTTTGGCGCTGACTACGCGAACGTGCAGCCGCACTCCGGCTCTCAGGCTAACTTCGCCGTTTACACCGCGCTGCTGCAGCCGGGCGATACGGTGCTGGGTATGAACCTGGCGCAGGGTGGCCACCTGACTCACGGCTCCCCGGTGAACTTCTCCGGCAAACTGTACAACATCATCCCTTACGGTATCGATGAGTCCGGTAAAATTGACTACGAAGACATGGCGAAGCAGGCTAAAGAGCATAAACCGAAGATGATCATCGGTGGCTTCTCTGCTTACTCCGGTATCGTTGACTGGGCAAAAATGCGTGAAATCGCAGACAGCATCGGTGCTTACCTGTTCGTCGACATGGCGCACGTAGCGGGTCTGATTGCCGCTGGCGTTTACCCGAACCCGGTTCCGCACGCTCACGTTGTGACCACCACTACCCATAAAACCCTGGCGGGTCCACGCGGTGGCCTGATCCTGGCGAAAGGCGGTGACGAAGAGCTGTACAAAAAACTGAACTCTGCCGTGTTCCCAAGCGCGCAGGGCGGCCCGCTGATGCACGTTATCGCGGCAAAAGCGGTAGCGCTGAAAGAAGCGATGGAGCCAGAGTTCAAGGTTTATCAGCAGCAGGTTGCTAAGAACGCCAAAGCGATGGTGGAAGTGTTCCTGAACCGTGGCTACAAAGTGGTTTCTGGCGGTACTGAAAACCACCTGTTCCTGCTGGATCTGGTTGATAAGAACCTGACCGGTAAAGAAGCTGACGCTGCACTGGGCCGCGCTAACATCACCGTGAACAAAAACAGCGTGCCAAACGATCCGAAGAGCCCGTTCGTGACGTCCGGTATCCGTATCGGTTCTCCGGCTGTGACGCGTCGCGGCTTTAAAGAAGCGGAAGTGAAAGAGCTGGCTGGCTGGATGTGTGACGTTCTGGACAACATCAATGACGAAGCGGTTATCGAGCGCGTCAAAGGTAAAGTTCTGGATATCTGCGCACGCTTCCCGGTATACGCATAATTCCTCTGCTCAGCAGAACGTTAAAAGGCCGCGCGTGCGGCCTTTTTTTATGGCTTAACGGCGGTCAAGGGATATTGCGCCTGGACCTACAATCGCCAGCAATATAAATGCGCCCGCAATACTGACATTCTTGTAGAAATTAATCATATTCGGTACGACCGCGTCACCGGTCATATTCCAGTAATGGTGACCAATCACCGCCGTGCCCAGCGTGTAGAACACAAACAGCACGGCAAGAGGGCGGGTGAAAAAGCCCAGTACGATCAGGATGGCGGCTGGCACTTCCATCACCACCGCAATAATGGCCGCCAGCATGGGCATCGGTGTCCCCAGCGAGGTCATATATTGTACGGTGCCGCTAAACCCCGTCAGTTTCGGATAACCAAAGATAATAAACAGGACGACAAGCGCGATACGGGCAATCAACAACAACAGATGGCGTGACTGACCAAAATCGAGATAACGTAGTGAGTTCATGGCAGAAAACCTCTGCAAGTGGAGTAATTTAAACGTAATACACATTTTCATTCCCTGCCATAAGCCTGACGACTGCACGATATGTTAATTTTTCGTTAATTTATAGCAGGCTATCTACTTGCTTAATTTTTCTATTCTCGCCAGACTATGGCCTCCATTTCGGGAGGGATTCATGGTCTTGCATTCCACGCGCTGGCTGGCGCTCAGCTATTTCACCTATTTCTTTAGCTACGGTATTTTTCTGCCATTCTGGAGCGTCTGGCTCAAGGGAATCGGCCTGACTCCAGAGACCATCGGCGTTCTGCTGGGGGCCGGACTGGTGGCGCGTTTTCTTGGCAGCCTGCTGATTGCCCCGCGCGTCAGCGATCCCTCTCTGCTGATCAAGGCTGTACGCATTCTCGCGCTGCTCACCCTGGTCTTTGTCGCCTGCTTCTGGGTAAGCCATCAGTTTGCCTGGCTGATGGTGGTGATGGTCGGCTTTAACCTGTTCTTCTCTCCGCTGGTTCCTCTGACGGATGCGCTGGCGAACACCTGGCAAAAGCAGATCACCATGGACTATGGCCGCGTGCGCCTGTGGGGCTCTATTGCTTTTGTTATCGGTTCCGCGCTGGTTGGGAAACTGGTCAGCCTCTACGACTACCGTGCGATTCTGGCTCTGCTGAGCATCGGGATAGCGTCGATGCTGCTGGGAATGCTGTTACGTCCATCCGTGATGCCGCAGGGAGAAAGTCGCCATCAGGAGAGCGCGGGTTGGCCAGCCTGGCGGAGCCTGGTCGCACAGAGCTGGCGCTTTCTGGCGTGCGTCTGTCTGCTTCAGGGGGCGCATGCGGCGTACTATGGCTTCAGCGCTATCTACTGGCAGGGGGCGGGCTACTCTGCCTCTGCGGTCGGTTACCTCTGGTCGCTGGGCGTGGTGGCCGAAGTCATTATTTTCGCCCTGAGCAAAAAGCTGTTCCGCCGTTTTGGCGCGCGCGATCTGCTGCTGCTTTCGGCGATTTGCGGCGTGGCACGCTGGGGTATTATGGGCTGGACGACGGATCTGCCATGGCTGATCTTGGCGCAAATTCTGCACTGCGGCACCTTCACCGTATGTCACCTGGCGGCGATGCGCTATATCGCTGCGCGTGAGGGCGGGGATGTGATTCGTCTGCAGTCGGTCTATTCCGCGGTAGCAATGGGCGGCAGTATTGCGGTGATGACGGTCTTTGCCGGTTTCCTGTATCAACACCTCGGGCACGGCGTCTTCTGGGTAATGGCGCTGGTGGCGCTACCGGCGATGTTTGTTCGACCAAAAGTGGCCGCACGCGCGTAACTACGACTCCAGCATCGCGCGAATATGCTCTTGCTGCTGCGCATTCAGTGATTCAACCGCGTGGATCAACGGCGGCGAGAACAGCGGCAGGGCAACAGGATAGGGGGTGACCACCAGCGCGGCTTCGCGCGGCGCGCCCTCTTTCTGAAAAGCCTGCAACGTCAGATAGCGAATATTGAGCGGCAGCAGCGTCAACTCGCGCAGCTGCTGTTCAATCAGCTCCTCACAGGATTTATCTTCCCCGGTCAACAGCACCACCTGCTTTTCATGGAGATCGGACTCCTGCATCAGCCAGGCGCCGAAAATCACCGCGACCAGGCTCATCTCTTCATCGGAAAAACGCAGGCCAAACTCCGCTTCCAGCTCAAACAACGCCTCTTTCGTGGTGCGTAACAGCCGGGGATAGAGACGATGGATCTCCTCTGGCAGGCTGTTGTCGATGCCAATTTCAAACAGGGAACGGTCCAGCGCCTGAGACAGATGGATATACAGCTGATCGGTCAGCCCTTGCTCGTCGCTGAAGTTCATCCCGGTCTGCGAGCGAAAACGGGCCACCATGCGCACGATGGCGCGACGCAAACGCTCATCCTGCTGGTGCTCATCCAGCACCGGATCGGGCGTGCGGAGCATCATAAACAGCAGCGCCAGAAACAACTGCTCATCCACATGCGCGCCCTGAGGAACGCGCCGCTTCCAGTGACGGACGATCTCCTGCGCCGTAAAATACTCTCCCCGCGACTGCGTCCAGCTGCGCTGGGCATGGGAAAATTGTGGCGTATTCCCCAGGTGGTGCTGGATAAGGCAGTACTGTAAGTAGAGCTGTAAGAACTGGATGTCCCGACACTCAAACTGCCGCTGCAGCTTGCGCGAGCAGAAGTTGATTAACGCCCGCAGGTTAGCATCGTCGTAAAGTGGCCGCGCGATGCCGTGTTGTTTAAGCGCGGTTTTTAACGCTGGCGTAAACTGGTGCGAGACAAACTGCGGGCAAAGGCGGAGCGCCCTGCGCAGCCAGTGCAGCAGGCATAAACGCTGGTTCAGGGCAGTGCCTTCAATCCGGTAGCTGCCGTCGTGGTGCGTGACGATATCCAGCCGGTGATAGCGCTGGATTTCATCGCGCGTCTCGGCTATATCTTGCCGTGCCAGGACGTCGTCCACGCCGTTGGCTGCGATTATGCTCTGTGCGGTGACGGCAGCATCGGGCAGGTAAAGCATTAAAAGCACCTGGCAACGGCGCTGCGAACTGGAAAGCACAGATGGAATTTCAAGCGTCGTCATCATCTGTCGGGTATCCAGTGTGAATGTTTGATAAGAATAGCTAAAGGATGGGGGCTGAAAAGCGCACCGGCAGGCCTTTCACTCAGGATTGCTGGAGAACATCACAGAATTTTTGACGTGAGGAATTGATGCAGACAGTTAAACACAGTGCGATGGCGTTATTTTTGGCGGTTATCTCCTTCACCACCTGCGCACATCCTCACAGTTTTATCAGCCTGAAAACCGAACTGGTCACCGACGGCACGCAGTTAAGTGGCCTGAAGATGCGCTGGACGATGGATGAAATCACCTCGGCTGACCTGCTTTATGATGCGGGAAATGCGAAGCCCGGCGATGAAATCTGGAAAAAGCTGGCGGCGGAAGTGATGGCTAACGTGCTGGGTCAGCACTACTTCACCGAGTTCTGGCATAACGGCCAGAAGGTGAAGTTTCTTAACCGACCCACGGAGTATGGTATGTCACGCGACGGGCATCAGGCGGTGCTGACGTTCGTCCTTCCGCTGGCGCACCCGCAGCCGCTGGCAGGGCAAAAATATACTTTTTCCACTTTTGACCCCACCTACTACGTCGACATGCACTACGCCGACGAGAGCGATGTACAGCTGCCGGCCTCGTTGCAGAAAACCTGCAAAATGGCGGTTCACACCCCGAAGCCCAGCGAAGAGACGCTGAACTTTGCCGTCTCTCTTGATAAAGAAGATGCGCCACCGGAGGACATGGAGTTGGGTAAACAGTTCGCGCAGGAGGTGACGTTACAATGTCAGTGATCGCTTCTCCGTCCCGCAAATCTCGCCGCTGGCTTCATCTTTGGCCGCTGGCGCTTTTTATACTGTTAGCTATTGGCGGTTCGCTCTGGCTGTGGCAGGCCTGGCCGCAGGTGATGATGAAAAGCATCATCTGGCAACGCGAGGTGAACCAGCAGATGAGTGGTTTACTGAAAGCGGTGGCGGAGAACCCAACGAAAGCGGGCGGTTCCCTGCTGGCGTTCAGCTTTATCTACGGGGTGCTGCATGCGCTGGGGCCTGGGCATGGCAAAATCGTTATCACCACCTGGCTTGCGACCCATCCGTCGAAGCTGAAATCGAGCATGGGTCTTACGCTGGCCTCCTCGCTGCTTCAGGGGGGCGTGGCGATTGGGCTGGTTGTCGTGGTGCTTTCACTTCTTCAGCTTCCAGCCCGGCAGCTGCACATGAGTAGCTTCTGACTGGAAAAGGGGAGCTATGCGCTGGTGGGCGTGCTGGGGCTGATCCTCTGCTGGCGAGCACTGAAAAAACTGCGCGCGCTGTTGCAAAAACCGCAATTCAGGACTTTTACGCCGCATCACGTTCACGATGAAAACTGTGGCTGCGGACATCAGCATCTGCCGACGCAGGAACAGCTACAGAACGGTGATGACTGGCGTGCGCGGCTGATGATTGTGCTCTCGATGGGGATGCGCCCGTGCTCGGGGGCAATCATGGTGTTGTTGTTCAGCAAGGTGATTGGCGTGTTTGGCTGGGGAATGCTTTCTGCGCTGGCGATGGCGGCTGGAACGTCACTGACGATTTCTTCGCTGGCGTTGCTGGTGCACAGCTTCCGTCAGCTGGCGGTTAAACTCAGCGGCAATAAAACGCCGGTGCTGTGGCGACAGGTCGGATGGACAACGCTCGCGCTGGCGGGCGGGGTGATTCTGCTGGTGGCGGCGGTGACGATGTGGAACAGTGTGGTACCGGTGGGAAGGGGATTGCGGCCGTTTTAGTTGGGATTCCCTCTCCCACAGGGAGAGGGAATGACCGGGATTAACGCTTCAGCGCGTCGCTCAGTTCATCACGCATGTTTGCCAGCATGGCTTTAACGACGCGTGGGTTACCGGCAACGATGTTGCCGGTAGACATATAGTTATGGCCGCCGGTGAAATCACACACGATGGCACCTGCTTCACGTGCGATCAGCTCGCCCGCGGCAAAATCCCATGGCTTCAGAGACAGCTCGAAGTATCCGTCAACGCGGCCGGTCGCCACGTAAGCCAGATCCAGCGCAGCAGAACCGGTGCGACGGAAGTCCGCGCATTCGGTGAACAGTTTGCCCAGGATATTCATGTAGGTGGTTGCGTGCTGTTTCGCCTTGAACGGGAAACCGGTCGCCAGGATGGTGCCGTCCAGATCGCGAGCGTTGCTGCAGCGCAGACGGTAGCCGTTCAGCTGTGCGCCCTGACCGCGGGTAGCGGTGAACAGTTCGTTACGCATTGGATCGTAGACAACAGCGACTTCAGTACGGCCTTTGATGCGTACGGCGATAGACACAGAGAAGTGTGGCAGGCGTTTGACGAAGTTGGTGGTGCCATCCAGTGGATCGATAACCCATTGAACATCCTGATCGGTACCTTCATGTTCACCGCTTTCTTCGGTGATGATGGTGTGCTGCGGGTAAGATTTGCGGATCGTTTCGATAATAATCGCTTCTGCGGCTTTATCGACATTCGTCACGAAATCATTGCTGCCTTTCTGGCTGGTTTCTACGGAGTCTGGCGTTTCGTAGTGTTTGGCAATTACATTACCCGCCTTGCGCGCTGCGCGCACGGCGATGGTCAGCATCGGATGCATCGGTCTCTCTCACTGGATGTTAAAGAACAGGAAAATCGGCGCAGAGTATAGCAGCGGGATCGGATTATGTCTCTCGTTTATGATAATATGCCCGAATATTCTTCAGACGCTGAATTCAGACACTAAAAATTATGCTGCAAAACATTCGAATCGTGCTGGTCGAAACATCGCACACCGGCAACATGGGCTCCGTTGCCCGCGCTATGAAAACCATGGGCTTAACGAACCTGTGGCTGGTTAACCCGCTGGTGAAGCCAGACTCACAGGCCATCGCCCTGGCCGCCGGAGCCAGCGACGTGATTGGCAACGCGCAGATCGTCGATACCCTCGACGAAGCGCTGGCAGGCTGCAGCCTGGTAGTCGGCACCAGCGCTCGCTCCCGCACATTGCCGTGGCCGATGCTGGACCCGCGCGAATGCGGTCTGAAGAGTGTCTCTGAGGCAGAACAGGCGCCGGTTGCGCTGGTGTTTGGCCGTGAGCGTGTTGGCCTGACCAACGACGAACTGCAGAAATGCCACTACCATGTGGCGATTGCCGCCAACCCGGAATACAGCTCGCTGAACCTGGCGATGGCAGTGCAGGTGATCGCCTACGAAGTGCGTATGGCGTGGCTGGCGACGCAGGAGAAAGAGGTAGAGCCTAAAGAAGAGACGGCCTACCCGCTGGTGGATGACCTGGAGCGTTTCTATGGTCACCTGGAGCAGACGCTGCTTTCGACCGGCTTTATTCGTGAAGGCCATCCAGGCCAGGTGATGAACAAGCTGCGTCGTCTGTTCACCCGCGCGCGCCCGGAAAGCCAGGAGCTGAACATCCTGCGCGGCATTCTGGCGTCGATTGAGCAGAAGAATAAAGAGTAGTGTCGTCTGTTTGCCGGGTGGCGCTTTGCTTACCCGACCTACCACGCATTCTCCCTCTCCCCGTGGGAGAGGGCTGGGGTGAGGGCATCAGGCAGCACCCTTGTGATACGACACGGTTTTGTAGGTCGGGTAAGCGCAGCGCCACCCGACAAAAAACGGCACAGAAGGTTAAATACCTGACTAAAACAGTCAAGTAAATAGTTGACCATTTTAGTCAGGAATGTCAGACTTGGCCCTGCTATGCAATACCCCCATTTTACAATAAAAAACCCCGGGCAGGGGCGAGTTTGAGGTTAAGTAAGACATGAGACTGACATCTAAAGGGCGTTATGCCGTGACCGCGATGCTGGACGTTGCGCTCAACTCCGAAGCGGGCCCGGTTCCGTTGGCTGATATTTCTGAACGACAAGGGATCTCCCTCTCCTATCTGGAACAGCTGTTCTCCAGACTGCGTAAAAATGGACTGGTTTCCAGCGTTCGTGGCCCGGGCGGCGGTTATCTGCTGGGTAAAGACGCGGGCAGTATTGCAGTGGGTGAAGTGATTAGCGCAGTTGACGAATCCGTCGACGCGACCCGTTGCCAGGGTAAAGGCGGCTGCCAGGGCGGCGATAAGTGCCTGACCCACGCGCTGTGGCGCGATCTGAGCGACCGTCTGACCGGCTTCCTGAACAACATCACCCTCGGTGAGCTGGTGAATAACCAGGAAGTTCTGGATGTATCAGGCCGTCAGCACAGCCATGATTCCCAACGCAGCACCCGCGCGCAGGACGCCATCGACGTCAAACTGCGCGCGTAATAAAACGATAAGTATTTCAGAATCAGGCCGGGGCACCGCGCCCCGCGTACTCGGTCGTACATCCAGCCGGTTGCCTGATTCCTTGCATTGAAGCGATGTACGGAGTTTATAGAGCAATGAAATTACCGATTTATCTCGATTACTCCGCAACCACGCCGGTGGACCCGCGTGTTGCCGAGAAAATGATGCAGTGTCTGACCCTGGACGGAAACTTTGGTAACCCAGCTTCCCGTTCACACCGTTTTGGCTGGCATGCTGAAGAGGCGGTTGATATCGCCCGTAATCAGATTGCTGACCTGGTGGGTGCCGACCCGCGTGAGATTGTTTTCACCTCCGGTGCGACCGAATCCGACAACCTGGCGATCAAAGGTGCAGCCAACTTTTATCAGAAAAAAGGCAAGCACATTATCACCAGCAAAACCGAACACAAAGCCGTGCTGGACACCTGCCGTCAGCTGGAGCGTGAAGGGTACGAAGTGACTTACCTGGCGCCGCAGAGCAACGGGATCATCGACCTGAAAGAGCTCGAAGCAGCGATGCGTGATGACACCATTCTGGTCTCCATCATGCACGTCAACAACGAAATCGGCGTCGTTCAGGACATCGCCACCATCGGCGAAATGTGCCGTGCGCGCGGTATTATCTACCACGTAGATGCGACCCAGAGCGTGGGTAAACTGCCTATCGACCTGAGCCAGCTGAAAGTGGACCTGATGTCCTTCTCCGGCCACAAAATCTATGGCCCGAAAGGGATCGGCGCGCTGTACGTTCGTCGTAAGCCACGTATCCGCATCGAAGCACAGATGCACGGCGGCGGTCACGAGCGCGGCATGCGTTCCGGTACGCTGCCTGTACACCAGATCGTGGGCATGGGCGAAGCCTACCGCATTGCGAAAGAAGAGATGGAAACCGAGATGGCACGCCTGCGCACGCTGCGTAACCGTCTGTGGGACGGCGTGAAGGATATGGAAGAAGTGTATCTGAACGGCGATCTCGAGCAGGGCGCGCCAAACATCCTCAACGTCAGCTTCAACTATGTTGAAGGCGAGTCGCTGATCATGGCCCTGAAAGACCTGGCCGTTTCTTCCGGTTCTGCCTGTACGTCTGCAAGCCTGGAGCCATCCTACGTGCTGCGCGCGCTGGGTATGACTGACGAGCTGGCACACAGCTCTATCCGTTTCTCTTTAGGTCGTTTCACTACCGAAGAAGAGATTGACTACACCATCAAGCTGGTTCGTAACTCCATCGGCCGTCTGCGTGACCTTTCTCCACTGTGGGAAATGTTTAAGCAGGGCGTGGATCTGAACAGCATTGAATGGTCACATCACTAATCGGTACATAAGGAGAATTCAATCATGGCATACAGCGAAAAAGTCATCGATCATTACGAAAACCCGCGCAACGTTGGCTCTTTTGACAACAGCGACGAATCTGTTGGTAGCGGCATGGTCGGTGCACCGGCGTGTGGCGACGTGATGAAGTTGCAGATTAAAGTCAACAATGAAGGTATCATTGAAGACGCGCGCTTCAAGACCTACGGCTGCGGTTCTGCCATTGCGTCCAGCTCCCTGGTCACCGAATGGGTGAAGGGCAAGTCTCTGGACGAAGCACAGGCAATCAAGAACACGGATATTGCTGAAGAACTCGAACTGCCACCGGTGAAAATTCACTGTTCTATTCTGGCAGAAGACGCGATCAAAGCCGCCATTGCGGATTACAAAAGCAAACGTGAAGCAAAATAATTGAGGTTTGAGTATGTCGATTACCCTTAGCGACAGCGCTGCCGCGCGAGTAAGCTCTTTTCTGGCGAACCGTGGTAAAGGCTTTGGCCTGCGACTGGGCGTACGTACCTCCGGCTGTTCTGGTATGGCTTACGTACTGGAGTTTGTTGACGAGCCGGCGTCTGATGACACCGTGTTTGAAGACAAGGGCGTGAAGGTGGTGGTCGATGGCAAAAGCCTGCAATTCCTCAACGGCACTCAGCTGGACTTCGTCAAAGAAGGCCTGAACGAAGGGTTCAAATTCACGAACCCGAACGTCAAAGACGAGTGTGGTTGCGGCGAAAGCTTCCACGTTTAACCGCGCGTCATCCGAAACCCCACCGTGGCTTTGCTGCGCGTGGGGTTTGTTCTAACAGGCTACCCCTGAGATTGTTATGGATTACTTCACTCTCTTCGGACTACCCGCTCAATACCCGATCGATCTTCAGGCGCTGACGGTCCGTTTTCAGGATTTGCAGCGTCAGTACCATCCGGATAAATTCGCCAGCGGGACGCAGGCCGAGCAGTTGGCTGCAGTTTCGCACTCTGCCACCATTAACCAGGCCTGGCAGACGCTGCGTCATCCGCTGGCGCGTGCTGAATATCTTCTCTCGCTCCACGGTTTTGATCTGGCGAGCGAACAGCATACCGTTCGCGATACGGCGTTTCTGATGGAACAGCTGGAGCTGCGCGAAGAGCTGGATGAGATTGAACAGGCTAAAGACGAAGCGCGCCTGGAAAGCTTTATCACGCGCGTGAAGGGTATGTTTGATACCCGCCATCAGCAGATGGTGGAGCAACTGAACAACGAGACCTGGGACGTGGCGGCAGACACTGTGCGCAAACTCCGTTTTCTCGATAAACTGCGAAGCAGTGCTGAACAACTCGAAGAAAAGCTGCTCGATTTTTAATTTCGGAAGCAATTATGGCCTTATTACAAATTAGTGAGCCTGGCTTAAGTGCCGCACCGCACCAGCGTCGTCTGGCGGTGGGTATTGACCTGGGCACCACCAATTCTCTCGTGGCGACCGTGCGTAGCGGCCAGGCGGAAACGCTGGCTGACGAGCAGGGCCGCCATCTGCTGCCTTCCGTGGTCCACTACCAGCAGCAGGGTCACGCGGTAGGCTACGACGCGCGCGCCAACGCCGCGCGCGATCCGGCCAACACCATCAGCTCGGTTAAGCGCATGATGGGCCGTTCGCTGGCTGATATTCAGACCCGTTACCCGCATCTGCCGTATCAGCTTCAGGCCAGTGAAAACGGCCTGCCGATGATCGCGACCGAGGCTGGTCTGCTGAACCCGATCCGTGTTTCTTCGGACATCCTGAAGGCGCTGGCAGCGCGCGCTACGGCGACGCTCGGCGGCGATCTCGACGGCGTGGTGATTACCGTTCCGGCCTATTTTGACGATGCACAGCGTCAGGGCACCAAGGATGCCGCCCGTCTGGCGGGCCTGCACGTATTACGCCTGCTGAACGAACCGACGGCGGCGGCCATTGCCTATGGTCTCGACTCCGGTCAGGAAGGGGTGATTGCCGTTTACGACCTCGGCGGCGGTACCTTTGATATCTCCATCCTGCGCTTAAGCCGTGGCGTATTTGAAGTGCTGGCGACCGGCGGGGATTCCGCGCTGGGCGGCGATGACTTCGACCATCTGCTGGCGGATTACATTCGTGAGCAGGCGGGGATTGCCGATCGCAGCGATGCGCGCGTCCAGCGTGAACTGCTGGATGCCGCCATCGACGCCAAAATTGCCCTCAGCGATGCGCAGACGGTTACCGTGAACGTAGCGGGCTGGCAGGGGGAAATCTCCCGTGACCAGTTTAACGATCTGATCGCACCTTTGGTGAAACGCACGCTGCTGGCCTGCCGTCGCGCATTGAAAGATGCGGGCGTTGAGGCTGACGAGGTGCTGGAAGTGGTCATGGTCGGCGGTTCTACCCGTGTGCCGCTGGTGCGCGAACGTGTAGGTGAGTTCTTTGGCCGCACGCCGCTGACCGCCATCGATCCGGACAAAGTGGTTGCCGTGGGCGCGGCCATTCAGGCCGATATTCTGGTCGGCAACAAGCCGGACAGTGAAATGCTGCTGCTGGACGTTATCCCGCTGTCCCTTGGTTTAGAAACCATGGGTGGCCTGGTGGAGAAAGTCATCCCGCGTAACACCACCATTCCGGTGGCGCGCGCGCAGGAGTTCACCACCTTTAAAGACGGCCAGACTGCGATGTCCATCCACGTCATGCAGGGCGAACGCGAACTGGTGCAGGACTGCCGCTCTCTGGCGCGCTTTGCACTGCGCGGTATCCCGGCATTACCAGCGGGCGGGGCGCATATTCGCGTTACCTTCCAGGTTGATGCGGACGGCCTGCTGAGCGTCACGGCGATGGAAAAATCCACCGGCGTGGAATCGTCCATCCAGGTGAAGCCGTCCTACGGCCTGACCGATGGCGAGATCGCCTCCATGATTCAGGACTCAATGAGCTACGCCGAGCAGGATGTGAAGGCGCGTATGCTGGCGGAACAGAAAGTGGAAGCCGCACGCGTGCTGGAAAGCCTGACCGGTGCACTCAATGCCGATGCCGCGCTGTTAAGCGCCGCTGAGCGTCAGGTGATTGACGAGGCTGCCGCGCACTTAAGCGTCGTCGCCATGGGCAATGATGCTGACGCAATAGAAGAAGCCATTAAAAACGTTGATAAACAAACCCAGGACTTCGCCGCTCGCCGCATGGACAAATCCGTCCGCGTCGCGCTGAAAGGCCAGTCCGTGGACGAGGTTTAATATGCCAAAGATTGTTATTTTGCCTCATGCGGACCTTTGTCCGGATGGCGCTGTTCTGGAAGCGAAGACCGGCGAAACCATTCTCGATGTTGCCCTGCGCGCAGGTATCGAAGTGGAACACGCCTGTGAAAAATCCTGTGCCTGCACTACCTGTCACTGCATCGTGCGTGAAGGTTTTGACTCGCTCGCCGAAAGCACCGAAGACGAAGACGACATGCTGGATAAAGCATGGGGTCTGGAGCCAGACAGCCGCTTAAGCTGCCAGGCCGCGGTGACCGACGAAGATCTGGTCGTGGAATTCCCACGCTACACCATCAACCACGCACGCGAGCATTAATATGGGACTGAAGTGGACAGACAGCCGTGAGATCGGCGAAGCGCTCTACGACGCGAACCCGGATCTCGATCCGAAAACTGTACGATTCACCGACATGCACCAGTGGATCTGCGATTTAGACGATTTCGACGACGATCCAAACGCATCCAATGAAAAAATTCTGGAGGCGATTCTGTTAGTCTGGTTAGATGAAGCAGAGTAAATCACTTAACGGGCTGCCTTCAGGCGGCCCGTTTGCTAATAAGGATAAATAAAATGACCGAAGCGATGAAGATTACGCTCTCTACGCAGCCTGCCGACGCGCGCTGGGGCGAGAAAGCCAGCTACAGCATCAATAACGACGGTATTACCCTGCACCTGACGGGCAACGATGATTTGGGCCTGATCCAGCGCGCCGCGCGCAAAATCGACGGTCTGGGGATCAAACATGTCTCGCTGGAAGGCGAAGGCTGGGACACCGACCGCAGCTGGGCATTCTGGGCGGGGTACAAAGGTCCGAAAGGCACCCGCAAAATTGAGTGGGCAAACCTCGACGAAGCCGGTCAGAAAGAGCTGGAAAGCCGCCTGCAGATCATCGACTGGGTACGCGACACCATCAACGCCCCGGCGGAAGAGTTAGGTCCTGAGCAGCTGGCGCAGCGCGCCGTTGACCTGCTGTGCGGCGTGGCGGGCGACAAAATGTCCTACCGTATTACCAAAGGTGAAGACCTGCGCGAGCAGAACTATATGGGTATCCACACCGTAGGCCGTGGCTCTGAGCGACCTCCGGTCCTGCTGGCGCTGGATTACAACCCAGCCGGCGATAAAGAAGCTCCTGTCTTTGCCTGCCTGGTCGGCAAAGGCATTACTTTTGACACCGGCGGCTACAGCCTGAAGCAGAGCGCGTTCATGGACTCCATGAAGTCCGACATGGGCGGCGCGGCAACCATCACTGGTGCGCTGGCGTTCGCGATTACCCGCGGCCTGAACAAGCGCGTGAAGCTTTACCTGTGCTGCGCCGACAACATGGTCAGCGGCAATGCCTTCAAGCTGGGTGACATCATTCGCTATCGCAACGGCAAAAATGTTGAAGTGATGAACACCGATGCCGAAGGCCGCCTGGTGCTGGCTGATGGCCTGATTGACGCCTCTGCGCAGAAACCTGAGCTGATTATCGACATGGCGACCCTGACCGGTGCGGCGAAAACCGCCCTGGGGAACGACTACCATGCGCTGTTCAGCTTCGATGACAAGCTGGCCGCACGCCTGCTGGCAAGCGCCGCGGCGGAAAACGAGCCATTCTGGCGTCTGCCGCTGGCCGAGTTCCACCGCAGCCAGCTGCCGTCCAACTTTGCCGAGCTGAATAACACCGCAAGCGCGGCGTATCCGGCAGGGGCAAGTACCGCAGCAGGCTTCCTGTCTCACTTCGTTGAGAACTATCACGAAGGCTGGCTGCACATCGACTGCTCCGCAACCTACCGTAAAGCAGCGGTAGAACAGTGGTCCGCGGGTGCGACCGGTCTGGGCGTGCGTACCGTGGCGAACCTGCTGACGGCTGAGTAACCTTTTTTGCCGGGTGGCGCTACGCTTACCCGGCCTACAAAACCCGTAGGCCCGTGCAAGCGTAGCGCCGCCGGGCAATTGTGAAGTAGCCAAACTATGTCCGAAACCAAAAACGAATTAGAAACTCTGCTGGAACAGGCGGCCACCGAGCCCGCTCACCGTCCGGCATTTTTCCGCACGTTGCTGGAATCTACCATCTGGGTGCCAGGCACCGCGGCGGAAGGTGAGCAGGTTGTGGAAGACAGCGCGCTGGATCTGCTGCACTGGGAGAAAGACGACGGCTCTTCAGTGATCCCGTTCTTTACCTCACTGGAAGCGCTGCAGGAAGCTGTGGAAGATGAACAGGCATTCGTGGTGATGCCGGTGCGTACGCTGTTTGAAATGACGTTGGGCCAGACCCTGTTCCTCAACGCCAAACTGCCAACCGGGAAAGAGTTCACCCCGCGTGAAATCAGTCACCTGATGGGTGAAGAGGGCAATCCGCTCAGCACTCAGGAAGTGCTGGAAGGGGGGGAAACGCTGCTGCTCTCCGAAGTGGCCGAGCCGCCCGCGCAGATGATTGATTCCCTGACCACGCTCTTCAAAACGCTCAAGCCCGTCAGGCGCGCATTCCTCTGCTCCATTAAAGAGAATGCCGACGAGCAACCAGTGCTGCTGATCGGTATTGAAGCAGATGGCGATATCGACGACATCATTCAGGCGGCGGGAAGCGTGGCGACCGACACGCTGCCGGGCGATGAGCCGATTGATATCTGCCAGGTGACGAAAGGTGAGAAGGGCATCAGCCATTTTATTACCGAGCACATCACGCCGTTTTATGAGCGTCGCTGGGGCGGGTTCCTGCGCGATCTCAAAACCAACCGCATTATCTGATGACGCGGGGTGAACTTCACCCCGTTGCTTCCAGCAGCAGTAAATCCATCAGCAGCACCAGATTCGACTCAAATGACGTCACGCCTGCTGCTTCAGCAGCGAAATGTACCGCTTCGTCATAGAGGGCAAAGTGTACGTCCGCCATCCCCGCCAGCGTATTGGCCGAGGCGCGGGTAAACGCGACGACGGTCATCCCGACGTTTTTGGCAATTCGCGCTTTATCCAGCACCTGCTCCGTTTCGCCGCTGCGTGAAACGGCAATGAACACCTGATAGCGGGCGGCGTTGCTGAGAAAAATGTTCCGGCTGTCCCCCGGCCCGGAGATAAATGCCGTTTTGCCCAACACCTGCAATTTCTTGGTCAGGTACTCGGCAAACAGATAGGAAAACCCGGCACCGTAGAGAAAAAAGCTCTCTTTCTGGCGCAGCAGGTTGGCAAAATGCTGGCGTTTGTCCTGGGTGACCCACTGAAAAGTTTGCTGATAGTTGGCGATGAATTGATTAAAAAGGGCAGGCAGCTCAGGGAGCGATTGCCCCTGCACGGTGATATGCGGCGTGTCAGAAAGCAGCTGCTTGCAGTGCCAGATAAACTCGCTAAAACCGCTGAACCCCAGCTTCTGACACAGCCGCATAATGGTGGCGGTAGAAACAAATGTCGCCTGCGCCAGCTCGCGCACCGTGATATTGCCCACCAGCAGCGGATGCTCCGTGAGGTGGGCGAGGACGCGATACTCCGCGCGGGTCAGTGACGCCCCGCGCGTTAACAGCGTGGCCAGGCGGTTATCCATTATTTTGCCGGTTCAACCGGCAGATCGTCTCGCGCACCCCATTCGCTCCAGGCGCCGTCGTAAAGAGTGACGTCGTTAACCCCGAGGGTGGCAAGTGCCAGAATCACCACGCAGGCCGTTACGCCGGAACCGCAGCTGGCAATGATCGGACGATGTAAATCCACACCCGCACGGTCAAAAATGGCGTGCAGTTCATCGGTGGTTTTCAGCTCCCCTTCAAATACCAGATCGCCCCACGGCACGTTCAGCGCGCCCGGAATATGTCCACGCTTCAGACCCGGACGCGGTTCATCCGCTTCGGCATTAAAGCGAGGAGCAGGACGGGCATCGACAATTTGCGCCGTCTTCTCGTGGCTAACGACCAGTACGTCAGTCAAACGTTTGACGACGTGTGCGTCAAACGTGGCATCGAAATCGCCTTCCGGCAGCGTGACATCACCCTGCTGAAGCGGCAGGTCATCACGCTTCCAGCCCGCCAGACCGCCTGCCAGAATTGACACTTTCTCTACGCCAAACTGTTTTAACATCCACCACGCGCGCGGTGCGGAAAAGAGGTTGCCCTCATCGTAAACAACCAGATGCTTGTCGCGGCTCACGCCCAGCTCGCGCATCGCCACGGAAAAGGCTTCCGGGCGCGGCAGCATGTGTGGCAGGGGAGAGTTGTGATCGGAGAGGGCTTCAATATCAAAAAATACCGCGCCAGGCAGATGGCCGGCACGGTATTCACCGGGAACATCGCGGTGCTCCTGCCCCGGAGGGGCCATCCGCGCGTCAATAATCTGGACTTCCGGGTCGTCGCCGTGCTCAATCAGCCAGTCGGCGGCGACAAAATATGAGGTGGACATGGGATGCCTCCATTCTTTTCCGTAAAAAAGGATTGTCGGTGTTTTTTATGACACCGACAAGCAAACCACGTTCAACTCGCGAGCAAGCCCCTATTTTTTCACCGTTTCGCCATTCTGCCAGGCCTTTTGCAGCGCGGGCCAGTAGTCGCGGTTGGCTTCGATCATCTCATCCAGAATAGCTTTCGCGTGCGCCATGGTCGGCACGGTGCGGTTCAGGGTGAAGGCCTGCAGGGCTTTCTCATAACTGCCTTCGATGGTCGCCTCCACCAGCAGCTGTTCGGATGCCAGCTGCTGTTGCAGCAGGGTCTGATGGAACAGCGGCACCCGACCGATGCGAACAGGCTCTGGTCCTTCGGAGGTGATATAGGCGGGCACTTCCACCATCGCATCGTATGGCAGGTTGGTAATCGCCCCACGGTTTTCCACCATCACCAGATGGCGGCTGCGCAGGTTAAAGGCCAGCGAGCAGGCCACGTCGACGATAAACTCGCCGTGGACGCCCACGTGGAAGGCATCCGGCAGGATCCCGGTGCGCTTGTACTCTTGCGCAGCAGCAAAGAGTTTTTTCTCACGCCCGTCCATCACTTCGTTAGCGCGGGTATAGTCCGGGTTCTGATGCTCCACAATCTGGTTTGGCATCAGGTAATACTGCAGATACGGGTTCGGCAGGTACTCCGGGAAGTTATCCATGACGGGCTTGATGTTGCGCCAGGTCTTCACCCAGGAGGGATCGGAATGTTGCGGATCGGTTTTAGCAGCGTCTTCCGTCAACAGGCCAAACTTCGCGATATGTTTGCGCAGTTCGGGCAGCTTGTCTTCGCCGTCCACCAGCACGCGGGTAAACCAGCCGAAGTGGTTCAGGCCGAAATAGTCCACCTCCAGCTTGTGGCGATCCACGCCCAGAATGGCGCCCATATTGCGCATTGCGGCGACGGGCATATCGCAGATGTTCAGCACCCGCGCGTTCGGGCGCAGGCGGCGCACGCCTTCCGCCACGATCGCTGCCGGGTTGGAGTAGTTCACGATCCAGGCTTTTTCATGCGCGTAGCGATCCACCCGATCGATAAGCTCGACCATCGGCAGGATCGTGCGCAGTCCGTACGCCAGGCCGCCGGGACCGCAAGTCTCCTGGCCGACCACGCCGTGCCGCAGTGGGATCTTCTCATCCTGCTCGCGCATTTTATACTGACCGACCCGCATCTGGGCGAAGACGAAATGTGCGCCGCTGAACGCCACTTCCGGGTCAGTGGTGACGGTGAATTTGATGCTTTCACTGTGGTCACGAATCACTTTCTCAACCACCGGCGCGATGGTGTTCTGACGCGCCTCGTCGATGTCATAGAGGCGGATTTCGGCCAGCGGGAAGTCATGCAGACGTACCATCAGGCTTTTCACAATACCCGGCGTGTAGGTGCTGCCGCCACCGGCAATCGACAGAATAAAGGGGGGTGTAAACATCTTTAGCTCCTTTCAGAGAAACGTCTCAACGGCTTCTCGCATTTTTTTGACATGCAGCCCGTAGACCACCTGAACGTTGTTACCTTGTTTGATGACCCCTTTCGCGCCGGTCGCTTTCAGGCGCGGCTCGTCGATGATGTCGACGTCCTTCACCGTGACGCGTAAGCGGGTATAGCAGTTATCCACAACCTCAATATTCTCCCTGCCGCCGAGTCCCACTACGATGGACTCACCCAGCCCGTCGTTATTGCCCCTCGCCTGGTACTCCTGCTCGCTGTAGAGACGTGTCTCCTGATCCTCATTCTCACGGCCTGGGGTCTTCATGTTGAAGCGCAGAATAAGGAAGCGGAACACCGTGAAGTAGAGGGAAAACATGATCAGCCCTACCAGGATGTACATTGGCCAGTTAGATTTCTCCGTGCCGAGCGGCAGGTTGTAGAGAATGAAATCAATGATCCCGTTGGCACCGATGGCGTGAACGCCAAATAGCGAGAACAGCATCATGCCGATGCCGGTCAGCACCGCGTGAACCACGAACAGCAGCGGCGCGACGAACAGGAAGGAGAACTCAATCGGCTCGGTGACGCCGACCAGCAGCGAGGTCAGCGCCGCCGGGATCAAAATGGCTTTCGCAACGGCTTTGCGTTCCGGTTTTGCGGTCATATACATCGCCAGCGCGGCGGCGGGCAGGCCGAACATTTTGCTGATGCCGCGCGCGTCCCACACCACGGTGCTGCTGAGCTGCTTCACCTCCGGGCAGGCCATTTCGGCGAAGTAGATATTGCGCGCGCCCTGATAGGTTGCGCCGCACACCTCCTGCGTCCCCCCGAGTTCGGTATAGAGGAACGGGGTATAAACCAGATGATGCAGGCCAGTCGGTACCAGAATGCGCTCAAGGAAACCGTAAATGGCTACGCCGAACGGACCTGAGCCTTTAATGGCCAGCGCCAGCGCGCTAATCCCGTGCTGAGCGTAGGGCCAGATTTCGCTCATTACCACGCCGAGCAGCATGGAGACGGGCAGCATCACAATCGCGACAAAGCAGTGGCCGGAGTAAATCGCCATCGCACCGTTAAACTGTACGCCGGAATATTTGTTGTAAAGGTAGCCGGAGAGCGCCCCGGTCAGGATCCCGGCGAAAACACCCATCTCCAGCACCTGAACGCCCAGCACCATGCTTTGACCCGCGGCTTTCATCTGCCCGGCAGGCGCCAGCTCATCCTGAAGCTGTAACGTTACGTTCATGGCGTTGATAAACACCACGAAGGTCACCAGACCAATCAGCGCCGCGTAGCCTTTATCGCGCGTTGCCAGCCCAATCGGGATCCCGACGGCAAACACCAGCGCCAGGTTGACCAGCACTGACACGGCGGATTTGGCGATCAGCTGGCCGATACTCTGAATGAGCGGATGGCCAAGAAACGGCAGGTACTCGGCCATGTTGCCGTTACCCAATACGTTACCAAAGGCGATAAACAGACCGACGATCGGTAAGATAAGTACGGGGCCGTACAATGATTTTCCGAAATTTTGTAGGGCGTTCACGGCTCGTTTCATGGCTTTCTCTCTTATTGAACCGCGCACTCGGGGTGCGTCATGGTCATAAAACTAGCAGGCTCCTGATGCTTTTATCCAGCTATCTTATTGTTTTAAAAACAAATGACGTGAAAGGTAACATGTGACGTTATGCTCTGTGATCGCGGTTCCACCTCCACGCCGCCGGATATGACGATTCTGCGAGGCGCTTTCCAGATTCTAAAATTGGACTTTTTGTATTAACGAAACTTGCGGATAATACTTATCCGGACGACGACCAACAGGCCCCCTCAGGCCAGGGACAAAGGATGAAACCGTTTCGCTTAGCCGCGATCTCTCTCGCGCTGCTTACCACATTTACGCTTGTCGGCTGTGACAACAGCGACGATAAATCTCAGACTGCGGCTCCCGCAGCATCCACCACATCAACCCCGAAAGCGGCTGAAAAGCCTGATGCAGAAAAACTGGCAAAACTGGCGGCACAGAGCCAGGGCAAAGCATTAACCCTACTGGATGCCTCTGAAGTACAGCTGGACGGCGCCGCCACGCTGGTGTTGACCTTCTCTGTTCCGTTGAATCCCGACCAGGATTTCGCGAAAACAGTGCATGTCGTGGATAAGAAAAGTGGCAAGGTTGACGGGGCGTGGGAACTAGCGCCTAACCTGAAAGAGCTTCGCCTGCGTGATCTGGAGCCCAACCGTAATCTGGTTGTCACCGTCGAACGTGGTTTACAGGCGCTGAACAAAGCAACGTTCGACATTGATTATGAAAAAGCGATCACCACCCGGGATGTCGAACCGACGGTCGGTTTTGCCAGCCGCGGATCGCTGCTGCCGGGCAAAGTGGTGGAAGGGCTGCCGGTGATGGCGCTCAACGTCAACAATGTGGACGTCAATTTCTACCGCGTGAAGCCGGAATCGCTGGCTTCCTTTGTCAGTCAGTGGGAGTACCGTAACTCCCTGACCAACTGGGAATCCGACAACCTGCTGAAGATGGCGGAACTGGTTTATACCGGTCGCTTTGATCTCAATCCGGCGCGCAATACCCGTGAAAAACTGCTCCTGCCGCTCAAGGATATCAAGCCGCTCCAGCAGTCTGGCGTCTATATCGCGGTCATGAACCAGGCCGGGCACTACAACTACAGCAATGCCGCAACCCTCTTTACCCTGAGCGATGTCGGGTTATCCGCTCACCGTTACCACAACCGCCTGGACATCTTTACCCAGAGTCTGGAAAACGGTGCGGCGCAGTCCGGTGTCACTGTCACGCTGCTAAATGACAAAGGGCAGACCCTTGCCGAGGCGAAAAGCGATGCGGACGGTCATGCAACGCTTGAAACCGACAAAGAGGCCGCGCTGATTCTGGCGAGCAAAGATGGCCAGACCACGCTGCTTGATCTCAAACTTCCGGCGCTCGATCTGGCGGAGTTTGATATCGCCGGTAATCCGGGCTACAGCAAGCAGTTCTTTATGTTTGGTCCGCGCGATCTCTATCGCCCGGGTGAAACCGTGATCCTCAACGGCTTACTGCGCGACAGCGACGGAAAGCCGCTCCCCGACCAGCCTGTGAAGCTTGACGTGTTGCGTCCGGATGGACAGGTGGCGCGCACGATGGTCGTTAAGCCAGAAAACGGGCTCTATCGTTTTAACTATCCGCTGGATAGCGGTGCGCAGACCGGCATGTGGCATATCCGCGCGAACACAGGTGATAACCAGCAGCGTCTGTGGGATTTCCACGTGGAAGATTTCATGCCTGAGCGTATGGCGCTGAATCTGACAGGTCAAAAAGCACCGGTTTCCCCGCAGGATGACGTGGACTTTAACGTAGTAGGCTATTACCTGTACGGTGCGCCGGCTAATGGGAATTCACTGCAGGGCCAGCTTTTCCTCCGCCCACTGCGTGAGGCCGTGCCTGCACTGCCAGGCTTCCAGTTTGGGGACATCGCTGAGGAAAACCTGAGCCGCAGTCTGGATGAAGTGCAGCTTACGCTGGACGAACAGGGGCGCGGGCAGGTTACGACTGAAAGCCAGTGGAAAGAAGTGCACTCGCCGCTACAGCTGATCCTGCAGGCCAGCCTGCTGGAGTCGGGCGGTCGCCCGGTGACGCGTCGCGCTGAGCAGGCCATCTGGCCGGCGGCTGAACTGCCGGGTATCCGTCCTCAGTTCGCCAGCAAGGCTGTATACGACTACCGCACGGATACCACCGTCAACCAACCCATTGTTGACGAAAACGGTAATGCCAGCTTTGACATCGTTTATGCCGATGCCAGCGGGGCGAAAAAAGCGGTATCCGGCTTACAGGTGCGCCTGATCCGCGAGCGCCGCGACTACTTCTGGAACTGGTCTGAGAGCGAAGGCTGGCAGTCTCAGTTCGATCAAAAAGATCTGGTTGAAGGTGAACAGGAGCTTAGCCTCAAGGCCGATGAAACCGGCAAGGTCACTTTCCCGGTGGAGTGGGGCTCATACCGTCTGGAGGTGAAAGCACCTGATGAGATGGTCAGTAGCGTGCGCTTCTGGGCGGGATACAGCTGGCAGGATAACAGCGATGGCACGGGGGCAGCACGCCCTGACCGCGTGACGCTGAAGCTGGATAAACCCGCTTATCAGCCAGGCGATACCATCCAGCTGCATATCGCTGCACCCGCCGCAGGCAAGGGCTATGCCATGATCGAATCCAGCGAAGGGCCGCTGTGGTGGAAAGAGATCGACGTACCGGCAAACGGGCTCGATCTCTCCATTCCGGTCGATAAAGCCTGGAAACGTCACGATCTCTACCTCAGCACACTGGTGGTGCGCCCTGGGGATAAATCGAAATCCGCTACGCCGAAACGCGCAGTTGGTCTGCTGCATCTGCCGATGGGAGACGAAAATCGTCGCCTGAACATTGCGCTCGATAACCCGCAGAAAATGCGGCCAAATCAGACGCTCTCTGTGAAGGTGAAAGCCAGCGTGAAAGAGGGGGCGGTTCCACAGAAAGTGAACGTGCTGGTTTCGGCAGTGGACAGCGGCGTGCTGAACATTACCGATTACGTTACGCCAGATCCGTGGCAGGCGTTCTTCGGCCAGAAGCGCTACGGCGCGGATATCTACGATATCTACGGCCAGGTCATTGAAGGACAGGGCCGCATGGCGGCGCTGCGCTTCGGCGGTGATGGCGATGAACTGAAGCGCGGCGGCAAACCGCCGGTGAACCACGTCACCATTATTGCCCAGCAGGCTCAGCCAGTTACGCTGGATGCTAACGGGGAAGGTACCGTTACGCTGCCGATTGGGGACTTCAACGGCGAGCTGCGCCTGATGGCACAGGCCTGGACGGAAGATGATTTTGGCAGCAGTGAAAGCAAGGTTGTGGTGGCCGCACCGGTCATTACCGAGCTGAACACCCCGCGTTTCCTGGCGAGTGGAGATACCTCGCGCCTGACGCTGGATCTGACCAACCTGACCGACCAGCCGCAAACGCTGAACGTTGTCCTGACTGCGACAGGCAAACTGTCCCTGGAGGGCGCGCCGCCGCAGTCGGTTCAGTTGCCGCCGGGCGCGCGTAGCACCCTGTTTATTCCAGTGCGTGCGCTGGAAGGCTATGGCGACGGTGAGGTGACGGCACAGGTTACCGGCCTGCAGCTTCCGGGCGAAACCTTCGCAGCGCAGCAGAAAAGCTGGAAAATCGGCGTACGTCCGGCATTCCCGGCACAGACGGTCAATACCGGAGCGATGCTGAACCCGGGTGAATCCTGGACCGCACCGGCGCAGCATAGTAGCGGTTTCTCTCCAGCCACTCTGCAGGGGCAACTCCTGCTGAGCGGTAAACCACCGCTAAACCTGGCGCGCTATATTCGTGAACTGCAGGCGTATCCGTATGGCTGTCTGGAACAAACCACGAGTGGCCTGTTCCCGTCGCTCTACACCAACGCGGCGCAGCTCACCGCGCTTGGTATTAAGGGCGACACGGATGACAAGCGCCGTGCTGCCATTGATATTGGGATCTCGCGTCTGCTGCAGATGCAGCGCGAGGAGGGCGGTTTTGCGTTGTGGGATAAAAACGGCCCGGAAGAGTACTGGTTAACCGCCTATGTCACTGACTTCCTGGTGCGTGCAGGCGAGCAAGGCTACAGCGTGCCTGCCGAAGCCGTGAATAACGCCAATAGCCGCCTGCTGCGCTACCTGCAGGATCCGGGCATGATGTCCATTCGCTACAGCGACGACACCCAGGCCAGCAAATTTGCCGTACAGGCTTATGCCGCTCTGGTGCTGGCGCGCCAGCAAAAAGCACCTCTGGGTGCGCTGCGCGAAATCTGGGATCGTCACGCTCAGGCTGCTTCCGGGCTGCCGCTGATGCAGCTGGGTATGGCGCTCAAACTGATGGGCGATGCCCCACGCAGCCAGCAGGCACTGGACCTGGCGCTCAAAACGCCGCGTAACGACAGCAAAAACTGGATGGCCGATTACGGTAGTCAGTTGCGCGATAACGCGTTGATGCTCTCCCTGCTGGAAGAGTACAAGCTGCTGCCGGATGCGCAAAATACGTTGCTGAATGCGCTGTCTGAACAGGCTTTCAGCCAGCGCTGGCTGTCTACTCAGGAGAGTAATGCCCTCTTCCTGGCCGGACGTTCGCTGCAAACTCTGTCAGGTGCATGGCAGGCGAAAACCTCGCTGTCTGATACCGCCTCAGGCGGTGATACATCGCTGGTACAAAACGTCAACGGCGACCAGCTTGGTGCGCTGCAGGTGACCAATACCGGCACTTCGCCACTGTGGGTTCGCCTGGACAGCACGGGTTATCCGGAATATGCGCCTCAGCCGAGCTCGAACGTGCTGCAGATTGAACGTCATATCCTGGCAACCGACGGCAGCAGTAAATCGCTCTCATCTCTGAAGAGCGGTGAACTGGTACTGGTGTGGCTTGAGGTGAAAGCCAGCCAGAACGTGCCGGATGCGCTGGTGGTGGATCTTCTCCCGGCGGGTCTGGAGCTGGAAAACCAGAACCTGGCGAGCAGCAGCGCCAGCCTGCAGGACAGCGGCAGCGAGGTGCAAAACCTGCTGAGCCAGATGCAGCAGGCGGATATTCAGTATATGGAGTTCCGCGACGACCGCTTTGTGGCCGCTGTGCCGGTCAACGAAGGTCAGCCGATCACGCTGGTTTACCTGGCGCGCGCCGTCACACCGGGAACTTACCAGGTGCCGGTCCCGATGGTGGAGTCTATGTACGTTCCGCAGTGGCGGGCAACGGGTGCGGCCAGCGGCCCGCTGATTGTTGTTCCGTAATATGCTGAAAGCACGTCTGACACGCTCCCGCTGGCTCTGGCTGGCGGGAGCGCTTCTCATTTTATGGGGGCTGGTTTTCGCCGCCGACCGCCTGTGGCCGTTACCTCTGAAAGAGGTTAACCCCGCCCGGGTGGTGGTGGATGAGAACGGCACGCCGCTGTGGCGTTTTGCTGACGCGGAGGGCATCTGGCGCTATCCGGTGACCATTGAAGAGGTCTCTCCCCGCTATCTTGAGGCGCTAATCCAGTATGAAGATCGCTGGTTCTGGGATCATCCCGGCGTAAACCCACTCTCTGTCATGCGCGCCGCCTGGCAGGATCTCACCTCCGGGAGAGTGGTCTCGGGTGGAAGCACGCTTACCATGCAGGTAGCGCGCCTGCTGGATCCGCATCCGCGCACCTTCGGTGGAAAGATCCGTCAGCTCTGGCGGGCGATGCAGCTGGAGTGGCATCTCTCTAAACGCGATATTCTTACGCTGTATCTCAACCGTGCCCCGTTTGGCGGCACGCTGCAGGGGGTAGGGGCAGCAAGCTGGACCTATCTGGGGAAACCACCTTCGCAGCTTAGCTACTCCGATGCAGCGCTGCTGGCCGTACTGCCGCAGGCACCAAGTCGCCTGCGCCCGGACCGTTGGCCGGAGCGGGCCGAAGCGGCACGCAATAAAGTGCTCGACCGCATGATGACCCAGGGCGTCTGGTCAGAAAAACAGGTAAAAGAGTCCCGTGAAGAGCCGGTATGGCTGGCTCCCCGTCATATGCCGCAGCTGGCGCCGCTTTTTGCTCGCATGATGCTCGGCAAAAGCCGCGACACAAAAATTGTCACCACGCTGGATGCCGGACTACAACGACAGCTGGAAGAGCTGGCGATGAACTGGAAATCCCGCCTGCCGGCACGCAGCTCGCTGGCGATGATCGTCGTGGATCATACGGATATGAAAGTACGCGGCTGGGTCGGTTCGGTGGATATTAACGACGACAGTCGATTTAGCCATGTTGATATGGTCAATGCGATCCGATCGCCGGGATCGGTGCTGAAACCCTTTATTTACGGTATGGCGCTGGATGATGGCCTGATCCATCCCGCCTCATTGCTTCAGGACGTTCCTCGAAAAACCGGTGATTATCGCCCCGGAAATTTCGACAGCGGCTTCCACGGGCCGGTCAGCATGAGTGAAGCGCTGGTACGCTCCCTCAATCTGCCGGCGGTGCAGGTGCTGGAAGCCTACGGGCCAAAGCGTTTTGCCGGAATGCTGAGCAATGCCGGGCTGCCGCTGATCCTGCCTGCGGGGGCACAACCGAATTTGTCGCTGATTTTGGGAGGTGCAGGCGCGCGGCTGGCCGATATCGCCGCTGCCTATAGCGCCTTTGCCCGACACGGCAAGGCGGGAAGGCTGCGCTTCCAGCCTGGCGACGCGCTTGTTGAGCGCCCGCTGTTATCGGCAGGTTCAGCGTGGATTATTCGCCGTATTCTCGCCAACGAGGCGCAGCCGCTGCCGGACAGTGCGCTACCGCAAATTGCGCCGCTGGCATGGAAAACCGGCACCAGCTACGGCTACCGTGATGCCTGGGCAATAGGTCTGAACGCCCGTTACGTCATTGGCATCTGGACCGGACGACCGGACGGTACGCCCGTGGCCGGGCAGTTCGGTTTTGCCAGCGCGGTGCCGCTCCTGAATCAGGTAAATAACCTGCTTCAGTCTCGCTCGACGGTAGACGAAGCCCGCCTGCCGCGCGATCCGCGTCCGGAGAGCGTCGGGCAGGGTGTGATCTGCTGGCCTGGCGGTCAGTCGCTGCCGGAAGGCAGTGAAAACTGTCGGCGTCGCCTTTCCACATGGTTGCTGGAAGGAAGTGAGCCGCCTACGCTGCTTTTACCGGAACAGGAAGGTATTCGCGGCATTCGTTTCCCGGTCTGGCTTGATAAAACGGGTAAGCGTGTTGCAGCAGATTGCCCGGATGCCACGGAGAAAATCCTCGATGTCTGGCCGCTGCCGCTGGAGTCGTGGCTGCCAGCAGCAGAAAAAAGGGCGGCGCGTCTTCCTGCGAAATCAACAGTCTGTCCGCCTCTGGATAATAACAATGCGGCACCGCTTATGATTTCGGGAATCAGAGAGGGAGCTGTGATTAAGCGACTCCCGGGGGAAGGAAATGTGACGCTTTCTGTCAGTACGACAGGCGGAGAAGGTGAGCGCTGGTGGTTTTTAAACGGAGAATCGTTAAAAGGACGGAATTATAATTATTCATTAAAATTATATTTGCCGGGTAATTATCAATTATTTGTGATGGATGAGGCAGGACAAACGGCGACGGTAAATTTCGAGCTGGGCCGTTAAGTTTTACCCCTAAAGCGTTAGCTTGATAATTATCAACATTCGTTCCTGAAAAAAAACGAGAATGCGTTTTTATTTGAAGGAACGAGCAATGAAAAAAAATAAAAATCAGGGAGAGGGTTTTATTCCCGAGATATCCCGACGTCATTTTATTCAGGCAGGATCGGCGCTCGCCGCCCTTCCGCTTGTTGTGACAACCCGCAACGTACAGGCGCAGGACGCCGCGGCAACACGTGCGGCGCCGGAAGAAAAAGTGGTGCAAACCTGCAGCACGTTTGACTGCGGGGGGAAGTGTGATATTCGAGCTCACGTCAGCGAAGGCGTTGTCACCCGTATTTCCACGCGCCCGGATAATGCATTGGATCCGCAGATGCCGGTTATGCGTGCCTGCGTACGTGGCAGAGCGTATCGGAAATTTGTTTATCATCCCGATCGGCTTAAATATCCAATGAAGCGTACAGGTAAACGTGGCGAAGGAAAATTCGAACGTATTACCTGGGATGAAGCCACGACGCTTATTGCGAATCAATTAAAAACGATTACGCAAAAATACGGTGCGGCTTCACGCTATGTTCATGTGGGCACCGCAGTTTCTGGCGGAACGTTTTCCGGCGATAAAATGGTTCGTCGTCTGCTCAACTTAACCGGCGGCTACCTCGAAAGCTATCACTCGGTCAGTATGGGCAACACGGCGGCAGCCACGCCGTATACCTATGGCACCGCCGCCAGCGGCAGTTCTCTGGACACGCTGCTTGATACGAAACTGGTCATCCTTTGGGGGCATAACCCGACGGAAACGATTTTTGGTCACAGCAACTACTTCTTCCAGAAGATGAAGCAAAACGGCACCCGCTTTATCGTTGTCGATCCGCGCTATTCAGACACGGTTTCCTCCCTTGCCGAACAGTGGATCCCGCTGCTTCCTGCCACTGATAACGCCCTGATGGATGCCATGATGTACGTGATCGTCACAGAGAACCTGCACGATCGCGACTTCATTCAGCGCTATACCTTGGGCTTTGACGAAGCATCAATGCCGGAAGGTGTTCCGGCCAATGAATCCCTGATGGCTTACCTGAGCGGGGCAAAAGACGGCGTGGCGAAAACCCCTGAGTGGGCCGAGAAAATTACCCATGTGCCTGCGCAGACTATCCGTCAGCTGGCTCGCGACTACGCAAATACTAAACCTGCTGCACTGATCCAGGGTTGGGGGCCGCAGCGTCACAACTGCGGCGAGCGCACCGCGTGCGGCTCAACGTTACTGGCGACGCTAACGGGTAACGTCGGCGTCAAAGGCGGCTGGGCGGCAGGCTATGGTGGCTGCGCTAACCGCAAATTTGCCGTTGGGCCCGAAATGTCGGATAACCCGGTAAAAGCCAAAATATCGGTGATGAACTGGGTGCAGGCCGCCGACGATGCTTCTCAGGTGACGGCGGAAGTCGGTCTGAAAGACGCAGACAAGCTGGACAGCAATATCCGCATCCTGTTCTCGCTGGCCGGCAATTACCTGGCTAACCAGAACCCGGATCTCCATCAGGCGACCCGCGTGCTGGAAGACGAGTCGAAAATCGAATTTATTGTCGCAAGCGATCTGTTTATGACGCCGAGCGCCAGATACGCCGATCTTCTCCTGCCGGAAACCAGCTTTATGGAGCGCTGGAATATTGGCGAAACCTGGGGGACCGCGAGCTATCTGATCCTGTCGGAAAAGCTGATTGAGCCAGAGTTTGAGCGCCGTTCAGATTACGACTGGCTGCGTGAGGTTGCCGCTAAGCTCGGCATTGAACCCGCGTTCAGCGAGGGCCGTGACGAAAAAGCGTGGATTGAGCACATCTGGGAGCAGACGCGGCTGGCGATGCCGGAGGAAAATCTGCCGGACTTCACGACGCTACAGAAAACGCGTCAGCATCTTTTCAAAAGCGCGCCGTACGTTGCCTTTGAAGACAACATTCGCGATCCGCAAAATCATCCGTTCCCGACGCCGTCCGGGAAGATTGAGATCTTCTCGAAGCGTCTGTACGACATGCAACACCCGGAAATTCCGGCGCTATCGCACTACGTTCCCGCTCATGAAGGCCCGGAAGATGAACTGGCGAAAACTTTCCCGCTTCAGCTGATTACCTGGAAAGGGAAAAACCGTGCCAACTCAACGCAATATGCTAACCCGTGGTTAATTGAAGCCCAGCAGCAAAAGCTGTGGATTAACCCGCAGGATGCGCAAAAGCGCGGCATTGCGCAGGGCGATACCGTGCGCATCCATAACGCGCGCGGCATTTGTGAAATCCCGGCCGAGGTGACGCCGCGCATCATTCCAGGCGTCGTTGCCATGCAGGCTGGTGCCTGGTGGCAGCCGGACGAGCAGGGTATTGATAAAGGCGGTTGCGCGAACGTCCTCAGTTCAGCCCGTATTACCGCGCTTGCGAAAGGGAATTCTCATCAAACCATGCTGGTGGAGGTAGCGAAAGCATGAGTCAGTTTAAACACTACGCGCCGGTGAGCGATAAACAGCTGGGTTTTTATATCGACTCCTCCCGCTGTTCGGGCTGCAAGGCCTGTCAGGTGGCGTGCAAAGATAAAAATAACCTTGAGGTTGGACGTCGTTTCCGCCGCGTTTATGAAGTCAACGGCGGAAATTTCATTCCAACCGGGCAGGGGGGCGTCAGCAATAACGTTTTTGCTTACACGCTCTCTATTTCTTGTAACCACTGTGCGGACCCGGTCTGCACCAAAAACTGCCCGACTACCGCGATGCACAAGCGTCCGGGCGACGGCATCGTGCGCGTCGATACGGACAAGTGCGTTGGCTGCGGCTACTGCGCATGGTCATGTCCTTACGGCGCGCCGCAGCTCAATGAGCAGACCGGACAGATGTCGAAATGCGATTTTTGCGTGGATCTCCAGGCAAAGGGGGAGCAGCCAGTCTGTGTGGCGACCTGTCCGCTCGAAGCGATCAAATTCGGACCCATTGATGAACTTCGGGAGAAATACGGCACGGTCTGCGATGTGAAAGGTTTGCCTGATTCTTCCACCACACAACCGAACCTGGTAATCAAAGCGCATCAGGGTGCAGAGAAAGAGGGGAAGCGTCATGCATGAGTTACCGTTGCTGATATTTACGCTGTTCCTGCAGGGATCGGTAGGCGTGACCCTCTGGCTGGCGTTTGGCGAGGCGCGTGCATCGCACTCTCGTCTGCTGCTGCCCGCTGCCGGGGCGTTTGTCCTGGCCAGTCTGGGGCTTCTCTCCTCGGCGCTGCACATGGGCTATCCGCTCAACGCCCTTAACGCGCTGCGCCATGTTTCCAGCTCCTGGCTGAGCCGTGAGATCGTCTTTGCCAGCCTTTACCTTGCGGCACTGGGCCTTGCGACGCTGCTGATGTTTGCCAAAAAACCAGGCTGGAAGCTGCTGTTGGTTGTGGCCGGTGTTGTCGGGCTGGTGGATGTGTTCTGCATGGCGCAGATCTACATGCATACGTCGGTGGTGACCTGGCAGCACATTAACACTCTGGTGCTGTTCATCGGCTCAGTGGGGATCATAGGTTCAGCCTGCATGGCCGTTGGGCTGCGCTGCCAAACTTCCGTGCGTGCGGCGGTTGTCATTGTCGCGCTGCTGGTGCTTGTGCGTCTGGTCATGCAGCCCGTCTGGCTGGCAGACATTGCGACCATGGATAACACCGTGGTGACGTTCCCTCACGCACCGTTGCAGATGCTGGAGCAACTGCGCACGGTACATCTGCTGAGCTGGTGCGTTTCGGTTGCAGGTATGCTGTGCTTTGCCGCGGGCGGTCTGAAAGCGGCGCGAGGCCCAATGCTGCTGGGCAGTGCGCTGTTGATCGTGGGTGAGCTTATGCTGCGCTTCGTTTTCTTCAGTATTGGCTGATGGGCGAATTGTCATTATCCCCGGCGATAGAGGTGACGCATGCGTGTGTGCGTTGCCGTTTTCGCCATGCTGCCTGCAGTGCCTGCGCGGACGTTTGTCCCGCGCAGGTTTTTTCTTTTACTGAAATGGGCATCTCGGTTGATGAACAGCGCTGTATAGGCTGCGGTGATTGCCTGTTCGTCTGTCCCACCGAGGCCATTACCGACATCACGCCGCGAAAACGCTTTCTGCGTGGCGATACCCTCGTTGGGCCTTTTACTGAACATGCCCCAGGGGTGAATGAGCTGCTGCTATGGCACGCGCAACACGGCGTGCGTTTTATCAGTATTGAAGCGGAACACTACCCGGCCTGGTTACTGGCGCTTGCCCGGCTCAATCTTGTGCTTCGTCGACGGGGTGAAGCGGTATGGGCTTTTAAGCCTGACCCGATCAACGAGGTGAATATTGCCCGCCGTGCGCTTATGTATGTTCCGCGGGAGGATGTGCGCCGCTGTAACGTCGTGCCGGGCCAGCGTCAGCTGCGCAGGGCATTCGCAGGATTTAGTGAGTCAGATATCGTTCTCGACATCGGAAAATGTATGTTGTGTGGGGCATGCTGGCGAAGCTGCACGGAAAACGCAATTCGTTTTGAGAATGCCACGCTGGTGGTGGAAACCGGACGCTGTACCGGGTGTGGGGGGTGCGAAGCGGTGTGTCAGCATGGCGCGATAAGCATAACGCAGACAGAACAGAGCGCGAAAAGCAGCGTGACGCCTGCCTGTGAGGCTGTTTGCCTGACGTGTCATCGTCATTTCTGGTCATTCAGGATGGATGAAAAGCACTGCCCCCTCTGTTCACGCCATCACTTCGCAATGCGCGATTCGACCTGTTGCTAATCTTCGTCTCATTTTAAAAAAATGTTATGCAGAACCATAGGCAATGGCGCTATTGCTCATTATAATCCGCGCCACACCATATTCAGGTATGCAAAACAACAGAACATTGACAGAGGTTATCATGGCTATTGAACGTACTTTTTCCATCATCAAACCAAACGCGGTGGCAAAAAACGTTATTGGCAGCATCTTCGCTCGCTTTGAATCAGCAGGGTTCAAAATTGTTGGCACCAAAATGCTGCACCTGACCGTTGAGCAGGCTCGCGGTTTCTACGCTGAGCACGAAGGCCGTCCATTCTTTGACGGTCTGGTTGAGTTCATGACCTCCGGTCCTATCGTCGTATCCGTGCTGGAAGGCGAGAACGCAGTACAGCGCCATCGCGATCTGCTGGGTGCAACCAACCCGGACAACGCGCTGGCCGGTACCCTGCGCGCTGACTACGCGGACAGCTTCACCGAGAACGGCACCCACGGTTCTGACTCCGTTGAATCTGCTGCACGCGAAATCGCCTTCTTCTTCGCAGAAGGCGAAGTGTGTCCACGCACCCGTTAATTTAACGGTTTCGTTTACACATTAATTTCGTAAATGCCACGTGCAAACGTGGCATCCCTGCGCCAGACTTTGTACAATGCAACGCCCCGGATGAGCAGACCGCTGTCCGGGGCGTTTCTATTCAACCCTCCAGGGGCCACAACGTGTAACAACGAGGCCGGAAAATATTATGTCTGAATTAGTGAATACCTCCGAAGTCGCCATTCCTGCGGTTCCCAATAAAAATGGAAAAATTAACCTGCTGGACCTGAACCGTCAGCAGATGCGCGAGTTCTTTAAAGATATGGGTGAGAAGCCGTTTCGTGCCGATCAGGTGATGAAATGGATGTACCACTACTGCAGCGACAACTTTGATGAAATGACTGACATCAACAAAGTGCTGCGTAACAAGCTCAAAGAAGTGGCTGAAATACGCGCCCCGGAAGTGGTGGAAGAGCAGCGCTCTGCCGATGGCACCATCAAATGGGCGATTGCCGTAGGCGATCAGCGCGTTGAAACCGTCTACATCCCGGAAGAAGACCGCGCCACGCTGTGTGTCTCCTCCCAGGTGGGCTGCGCGCTGGAGTGCAAATTCTGCTCTACCGCACAGCAAGGGTTCAACCGTAACCTGCGTGTCTCTGAAATTATCGGCCAGGTCTGGCGTGCGGCGAAAATCGTCGGGGCGGCAAAAGTGACCGGTACGCGTCCTATCACCAACGTGGTGATGATGGGGATGGGTGAGCCGCTGTTGAACCTGACTAACGTGGTACCGGCAATGGAAATCATGCTGGATGACTTCGGTTTCGGCCTGTCCAAGCGTCGTGTGACGCTGTCGACGTCAGGCGTTGTCCCTGCGCTGGATAAGCTTGGCGACATGATTGACGTTGCGCTGGCTATCTCCCTGCACGCACCAAACGATGAAATTCGTGACGAAATTGTACCGATCAACAAAAAGTACAATATCGAAACCTTCCTCGCTGCCGTGCGCCGCTACCTGGAGAAATCCAACGCCAACCAGGGCCGCGTCACCATCGAGTACGTGATGCTTGACCACGTTAACGACGGTACCGAGCACGCGCATCAACTGGCTGAGCTGCTGAAAGATACGCCATGCAAAATCAACCTGATCCCATGGAACCCGTTCCCGGGGGCGCCGTATGGCCGTAGTTCGAACAGCCGTATCGACCGTTTCTCCAAGGTACTGATGGAGTATGGTTTCACCACTATCGTGCGTAAAACCCGTGGTGATGATATTGATGCAGCGTGTGGACAACTGGCTGGCGATGTCATTGACCGAACCAAACGTACCCTGCGTAAACGCATGCAGGGTGAGACGATTGCGGTCAAAGCTGTTTGATTATTATGCACCCACGGCGCATTATCTGCGCCGTGATGCATAATCTTACTGAATAATCAGTCAGATTCGTGAAGACTGATCAATAATTACGGTGCGTTTCATCCGACTTTCGGGCAGTATGTAACGACGTAACAACAGTTTAGCCGTTCGGGCAGGGCTGTACTGTCATCTCCGGGCTGACAGTCTTATACTGTCTGTTCAAGGTTAACTGACCTGAAGTTTCGCGGTGCGGGTGGCATTGTGACTCACCGGCACCTGAACCCTTTTTTTCACGTACCAGTAGTTGTAGCGAATGAATACTGAAGCCACTCACGACCAACATGAAGCACTCTCCACTGGCGTTCGTCTTCGCAACGCCCGTGAACAACTCGGACTCAGCCAGCAAGCCGTTGCAGAACGCTTGTGCCTGAAGGTTTCCACGGTTCGCGATATTGAAGAAGATAAGGCGCCTGCCGATCTGGCTTCAACATTTCTGCGCGGTTATATCCGCTCTTACGCAAAACTGGTGCACATCCCCGAAAACGAATTACTGCCAATGATGGAGAAACAGGCACCGGTTCGCGCAGCGAAAGTGGCGCCGATGCAAACTTTCTCCCTGGGGAAACGTCGTAAAAAACGTGATGGCTGGCTGATGAGCTTTACCTGGCTGGTGCTGTTTGTGGTGATCGGCCTGACCGGCGCGTGGTGGTGGCAAAACCATAAGGCGCAGCAGGAAGAGATCACCACCATGGCCGATCAATCCTCTGCTGAACTCAATCAGGCAGGGAATGGTGGCGCTCAGAGCGTCCCGCTGAACACCGACGGTGCAGCCACCTCAAGCGAGCCGCAAACAACGGCTCCGGCAACCGATGCGGCGCAGGCTCCGGCAGCCACGGCTAACACCGCTGCGCCTCAGGCTCAGGATCAGAACGCGGTCGTTGCCCCTTCTCAGGCGAATGTTGATACTGCGGCGAACGCGCCTGCGGCGACTCAGCCAACGGACAATACTGCGGCATCCCTGCCAACCGACCCGGCGGCTACTGCCGCACCAGCAGCCGATCCAAACGCGCTGGTGATGAACTTCACTGCCGACTGCTGGCTGGAAGTCACTGACGCGACAGGTAAAAAACTGTTTAGCGGCCTGCAGCGGAAAGATGGCACGTTAAACCTAACGGGTCAGGCACCTTACAAACTTAAAATCGGCGCTCCGGCAGCGGTACAGATCCTGTATCAAGGAAAACCTGTCGACCTGAGCCGCTTTATCAGAACTAACCAGGTTGCACGTCTTACCGTTAATGCCGAACAATCAGCAGCACAGTAACAGACGGGCAACGCGGGAGATTTTTCATGCATAACCAGGCTCCGATTCAACGTAGAAAATCGAAACGGATTTACGTTGGGAATGTGCCAGTCGGCGATGGAGCACCCATCGCCGTTCAGTCGATGACCAACACGCGCACCACGGACGTGGAAGCAACGGTCAACCAAATCAAAGCATTAGAGCGTGTAGGCGCGGACATTGTTCGCGTCTCCGTGCCCACCATGGATGCCGCAGAGGCGTTCAAGCTGATCAAACAGCAGGTCAGCGTTCCGCTGGTAGCGGATATCCACTTCGACTACCGTATCGCGCTGAAAGTGGCCGAATACGGTGTTGATTGCCTGCGTATTAACCCGGGCAACATCGGTAACGAAGAGCGCATCCGCATGGTGGTGGACTGCGCCCGTGACAAAAATATCCCCATCCGTATCGGTGTCAACGCGGGATCGCTGGAAAAAGATCTGCAGGAAAAATACGGTGAACCCACGCCGCAGGCGCTGCTCGAATCCGCGATGCGCCATGTCGATCATCTCGATCGTCTTAACTTCGATCAGTTCAAAGTTAGCGTAAAAGCGTCCGATGTATTCCTCGCGGTGGAGTCGTACCGCCTGCTGGCAAAACAGATCGATCAGCCTCTGCATCTCGGGATCACCGAAGCGGGTGGCCTGCGTAGCGGTTCTGTCAAATCCGCGATCGGTCTGGGACTGCTGCTCTCTGAAGGGATCGGTGACACCCTGCGCGTTTCGCTGGCGGCCGATCCGGTAGAAGAGATCAAGGTCGGTTTCGATATCCTGAAATCACTGCGTATTCGTGCGCGTGGGATCAACTTCATTGCCTGCCCAACCTGCTCGCGTCAGGAATTTGATGTGATCGGTACGGTGAATGCCCTGGAGCAGCGTCTGGAAGATATCATCACCCCGATGGACGTCTCCATCATCGGTTGCGTGGTGAACGGTCCGGGTGAAGCGCTGGTGTCCACACTGGGCGTGACCGGCGGTAACAAGAAAAGTGGTCTCTATGAAGATGGCGTTCGTAAAGATCGTCTGGATAATAGTGACATGATCGACCAGCTCGAAGCTCGCATCCGCGCTAAAGCCGCGATGATGGACGAGACACAGCGTATCAGCGTTCAGCAGGTTGAAAAATAACGTGATGGGAAGCGTGCCGCTTCCCATGTATGATTGAACCCATTCTTTGGGTTTTTTTTGTATATAGAAAGAGAATAAACGTGGCAAAAAACATTCAAGCCATCCGCGGCATGAACGATTACCTGCCTGGCGAAACCGCCATCTGGCAGCGCATTGAAGGCACACTGAAGCAGGTGCTCGGCAGCTACGGTTACAGCGAAATCCGTTTGCCGATTGTAGAGCAGACCCCGTTATTCAAACGCGCGATCGGCGAAGTGACCGATGTGGTTGAAAAAGAGATGTACACCTTTGAGGACCGCAACGGCGACAGCCTGACTCTGCGTCCGGAAGGGACGGCGGGCTGCGTACGCGCCGGCATCGAACATGGTCTTCTGTACAATCAGGAGCAGCGCCTGTGGTATATCGGCCCGATGTTCCGCCACGAACGTCCGCAGAAAGGTCGTTATCGTCAGTTCAACCAGCTGGGTGTGGAAGTGTTTGGCCTGCAGGGTCCGGACATCGACGCCGAACTGATTATGCTGACGGCCCGCTGGTGGCGCGCGCTCGGTATTGCTGAGCACGTTTCGCTGGAGTTGAACTCTATCGGTTCTCTGGACGCGCGTGCGAACTATCGCGATGCGCTGGTTGCATTCCTGGAACAGCATAAAGACAAGCTGGACGAAGACTGCAAACGCCGCATGTACAGCAACCCGCTGCGCGTGCTGGATTCCAAAAACCCCGATGTGCAGGCGCTGCTGAATGATGCACCTGCACTGGGTGACTACCTGGACGACGAGTCTCGCGAACACTTTACCGGCCTGTGCAAGCTGCTTGAAGCGGCGGGCATTGCCTACACCGTGAACCAGCGTCTGGTGCGCGGCCTGGACTACTACAACCGCACCGTGTTTGAGTGGGTGACCACCAGCCTCGGTTCACAAGGCACCGTGTGTGCCGGCGGTCGTTATGACGGTCTGGTTGAGCAACTAGGTGGCCGTGCAGCACCTGGCGTTGGCTTCGCGATGGGCCTTGAGCGACTTGTTTTGTTAGTTCAGGCTGTTAATCCGGAATTTAAAGCAGATTCCGTTGTCGATATATACCTGGTGGCCTCAGGCGCGGAAACGCAGTCTGCGGCGATGCAGCTTGCCGAACGCGTGCGCGATGCGCTGCCGGGCGTTAAGCTGATGACCAATCATGGCGGCGGCAACTTCAAAAAACAGTTTGCTCGTGCCGATAAGTGGGGCGCAAGTATTGCACTGGTGCTGGGTGAGTCCGAAGTGGCTAACGGCGAAGTGGTAGTTAAAGACCTGCGCTCTGGTGAGCAAACAACGGTAACGCAGGACGGCGTTGCGGCGCATTTGCGCACTCTATTGGGCTAAGGAGAAAGACTGCGTGGAAATTTACGAGAACGAACACGATCAGGTCGACGCGATTAAACGCTTCTTTGTTGAGAACGGCAAAGCGCTGGTTGTTGGGGTGATTTTAGGTGTGGGCGCGCTGATTGGCTGGCGTTACTGGAACAATCATCAGGCGGATACCGCGCGCGGCGCGTCTCTGACCTATGAAAATACCGTGAGTGCGATCCGTGCCGATCAGCCACAAACGCTGGTTGCGGCAGAGAAATTTGCTGCTGACAACAAAAACACCTACGGCGCGCTGGCTGCGCTGGAAGTGGCTCAGCAGTACGTTGATAAGAACGAACTGGATAAAGCTGTTGCTCAGTTGACTCAGGGTCTTGCTGCTGCCAGCGATGAAAACCTGAAAGCAGTGATTAATCTGCGCCTGGCACGTATTCAGGTTCAGCAGAAAAAAGCTGACGATGCGCTGAAAACGCTCGATACCGTTAAAGGCGAAGGTTTTGCTGCCATCGTTGCCGATCTGCGCGGTGAAGCGCTGCTGAGCAAAGGTGACAAAGCGGGCGCGCGTAAAGCGTGGCAAGCTGGCGTGGATAGCAAAGCTTCACCTGCGCTGAGCGAAATGATGCAGATGAAAATAAATAATTTGTCCGTCTGAGAGGGACCCGATGCAATTGCGTAAATTACTTCTGCCAGGACTGCTTTCTGTTACGTTATTGAGTGGTTGTTCACTGTTCAGTGGCGAAGAAGACGTTGTAAAAATGTCCCCACTGCCGACGGTTGAAAACCAGTTTACCCCTTCTACCGCGTGGGATGTCTCCGTTGGTAATGGTATTGGTGACTTTTATTCCAACCTTCATCCTGCCTTTGCGGACAGCGTTGTTTATGCCGCCGATCGTAAAGGTACCGTGAAAGCGGTCAATGCTGATGACGGAAAAGAAGTCTGGTCTGTTAACCTGGCGGAAAAAGATGGCTGGTTCTCCCGTAAACCTGCACTGCTGTCTGGCGGCCTGACGGTTGCCGGTGGTCATGTTTACGTGGGTAGCGAAAAGGCGCAGGTTTATGCCCTGAACACCAGCGACGGCTCCATTGCCTGGCAAACCACCGTGGCCGGTGAATCCCTGTCTCGCCCGGTCGTGAGCGACGGCCTGGTGCTGATTCATACCAGTAACGGCCAGCTGCAGGCGCTGAACGAAGCGGACGGTCTGGTGAAATGGACCGTTAACCTTGACATGCCTGCGCTCTCTCTGCGCGGTGAATCCGCGCCTGCTACCGCATTCGGTGCAGCAATTGTAGGCGGTGATAACGGTCGCGTGAGTGCCGTGCTGATGCAGCAGGGTCAGATGATATGGCAGCAGCGTATCTCTCAGGCTACAGGCTCAACGGAAATTGACCGTCTGAGCGACGTCGACACAACGCCGGTCATCGTAGACGGTGTGGTTTACGCGCTGGCCTATAACGGTAACCTCACCGCGCTGGATCTGCGCAGCGGCCAGATCATGTGGAAACGTGAACTGGGTTCTGTAAATGATTTCATCGTGGACGGTAACCGTATCTATATGGTTGACCAGAACGACCGTCTGCTGGCACTGAGCACTGAAGGCGGCGTGACCCTGTGGACGCAAAGCGATCTGCTGCACCGTCTGCTGACCGCGCCAGCACTGTACAACGGTAGCCTGGTGGTAGGCGACAGCGAAGGGTATATGCACTGGATTGATCCGGATAACGGCCGCTTTGTTGCACAGCAAAAAGTCGACAGCTCTGGTTTCCTGACCGATCCGGTTGTGGCTGACGGCAAACTGCTGATTCAGGCAAAAGACGGTACGCTGTACGCGATCACGCGTTAATTACCCGGCGGTTGTAGTATACTAAACGGCTCCTGTTCACTCAGGAGCCGTTTTGACATTTTTAAAAACGCCGCGAATGCGACGTTTATTTGAATTTTATGAGGCTTCAAACATGGTACCTGTGGTCGCGCTTGTCGGGCGCCCTAACGTTGGAAAATCCACTCTTTTTAACCGTTTAACACGCACCCGTGATGCGCTGGTTGCGGATTTCCCGGGGCTGACGCGTGACCGTAAGTACGGTCGTGCAGAGGTGGAAGGACGCGAGTTCATCTGTATTGATACCGGTGGCATTGACGGTACAGAGGACGGCGTTGAAACCCGCATGGCGGAACAGTCATTGCTGGCGATTGAAGAAGCGGACGTGGTGCTGTTTATGGTGGATGCGCGCGCTGGCCTGATGCCGGCAGACTCCGCCATCGCCAAACACCTGCGCTCGCGTGAAAAGCCTACTTTCCTGGTGGCGAACAAAACTGACGGTATCGATGCCGATCAGGCCGTTGCAGACTTCTGGTCTTTAGGCCTGGGTGAAATTTACCCCATTGCGGCATCGCACGGTCGCGGCGTGACCAGCCTGCTGGAAACCGTTCTGCTGCCATGGGTTGATGAAGTTAACCCGCCGGAAGAGGTGGACGAAGACGCTGAATACTGGGCGCAGTTTGAAGAGGGCGTTGAGGGCGAAGAAGAGCCTGAAGACGACTTCAATCCGCAGGATCTGCCAATCAAGCTGGCTATCGTGGGGCGTCCAAACGTAGGTAAGTCTACACTTACTAACCGTATTCTGGGTGAAGAGCGCGTGGTCGTTTACGACATGCCTGGCACCACGCGCGACAGCATCTACATCCCGATGCAGCGCGATGAACGTGAGTATGTCCTCATTGACACCGCCGGGGTACGTAAGCGCGGGAAAATCACCGATGTGGTGGAAAAATTCTCCGTTATCAAAACCCTGCAGGCGATTGAAGATGCCAACGTCGTTATGCTGGTCATTGATGCGCGTGAAGGAATCTCCGATCAGGATCTCTCTCTGCTCGGCTTTATCCTCAATAGTGGGCGCTCACTGGTTATCGTGGTTAACAAATGGGATGGCCTGAGCAATGAAGTGCGCGAGCAGGTGAAAGAGACCCTCGACTTCCGTCTGGGCTTTATCGACTTTGCGCGCGTGCACTTTATTTCTGCCCTGCATGGCAGTGGCGTCGGTAACCTGTTCGAATCCGTGCGTGAAGCCTATGACAGCTCCACCCGCCGTCAGAGCACCGCCATGCTGACCCGCATCATGAATATGGCTGCGGAAGACCATCAACCGCCGCTGGTACGCGGTCGCCGCGTGAAGCTGAAATATGCTCACGCCGGGGGTTATAACCCGCCAATCGTGGTGATCCACGGCAACCAGGTGAAAGACCTGCCGGATTCCTACAAGCGCTATCTGATGAACTACTTCCGTAAATCGCTGGACGTGATGGGCACGCCTATCCGCATCCAGTTCAAGGAAGGGGAAAACCCGTTCGCTAACAAGCGCAACACCCTTACGCCGAACCAGATGCGTAAGCGTAAGCGTTTGATTAAGCACATTAAGAAAAGCAAATAAGCTTTGCTGAACTCACAAAAGCCCGCGCATGTCGCGGGCTTTTTTTTGCCCAATCATACCGCCGGTTTTCTCTGTGTGATGTCAATCACTATTCACTTTTAACCATGTTTAAAACTAAGAAAGTAGACAATCGTCGAATTTTCGTCTTAAAGTCCCGGGCCCGGTACTAGACAAAACTAGCATCTGGTTATCAAATGGTTAACTAACTTTTCGCCGCATGTAAAAAATCGGTCAGATACGTAACTGGCCGGCGTACTTGCTGGTGTTTACAAGCACGACACATACCTTTCGGGAGAATTATGCAATCCTCTGTTAATCAAAAAGAGAGCCGAACGTTCTTCGGCCATCCGTATCCGCTCGGTTCACTGTTTTTCACCGAGATGTGGGAGCGTTTCTCGTTTTACGGCATTCGTCCGTTACTGATCCTGTTTATGGCCGCCACCGTCTATGACGGCGGGATGGGCCTGGCCCGTGAAAACGCCTCGGCGATTGTCGGTATCTTTGCCGGGACCATGTACCTGGCCGCGCTGCCGGGGGGCTGGCTGGCGGATAACTGGCTTGGGCAGCAGAGAGCCGTCTGGTACGGTTCAATTCTGATTGCGCTCGGCCACCTGTCGATTGCGCTGTCGGCCATCATGGGTGACAACCTGTTCTTTATCGGCCTGATGTTCATCGTGCTCGGCTCTGGCCTGTTCAAGACCTGTATCTCGGTCATGGTGGGGACTCTGTATAAAAAAGGCGATGCGCGTCGTGACGGCGGTTTCTCGCTGTTCTATATGGGCATCAACATGGGCTCGTTCATTGCCCCGCTGATTTCCGGCTGGCTGATTAAAACCCACGGCTGGCACTGGGGCTTTGGTATTGGCGGCATCGGGATGCTGGTGGCGCTGATTATCTTCCGCGTGTTTGCGGTTCCGGCGATGAAACGCTACGACAGCGAAGTCGGTCTGGATTCCACCTGGAACAGTCCGGTGGTGAAGCGTAATGGCGTGGGCATCTGGCTGCTGGTGCTGGCGGCAGGTGTGGCAACGCTCGTGACGCTGATTGCGCAGGGCGTGATTGTGATTAACCCGGTCGCGGTAGCCAGCGTGCTGGTCTACGTGATTGCGGCGTCTGTTGCCCTCTACTTTATTTATCTGTTTGTTTTTGCTGGCCTGAACCGTAAAGAACGCGCCAGACTGCTGGTGTGCTTTATTCTACTGGTCTCCGCGGCGTTCTTCTGGTCTGCGTTTGAGCAGAAGCCAACCTCGTTCAACCTGTTTGCCAACGACTACACTAACCGCATGATCGGTGATTTTGAAATCCCGGCGGTTTGGTTCCAGTCGATTAACGCGCTGTTCATCATCCTGCTGGCCCCGGTGTTCAGCTGGGCATGGCCGAAACTCGCGACGAAGAACATCCGCCCGAGCAGTATCACCAAATTCGTGATCGGTATTCTGTGTGCGGCAGCGGGCTTTGGCCTGATGATGCTGGCGGCACAGAATGTACTGAGCAACGGTGGGGCGGGGGTGTCGCCGTTCTGGCTGGTGGGCAGTATCCTGATGCTGACGCTGGGTGAACTGTGCCTGAGCCCGATCGGTCTGGCGACCATGACCCTGCTGGCGCCGGAAAGAATGCGCGGCCAGATGATGGGTCTGTGGTTCTGCGCCAGTGCCTTGGGTAACCTGGCGGCTGGCCTGATCGGCGGCCACGTGAAGGCCGACCAGCTGGATATGCTGCCGGATCTCTTCGCCCGCTGCTCCATCGCGCTGCTGATTTGTGCCGCGGTGCTGATCGTCCTCATTGTTCCGGTGCGTCGTATGCTGGAAAATGCGCAAACGAAACCAGCAGCTAGCGCCTCATAAACCTCAGCGTGCCGGGGCTGGCGTTACGCCCCGGCACGTTATTCCCTGAGGTGAAAATATGCAGTTAGGATTTGTTGGTCTTGGTGCGGTAGTGGAGACAGCGTATCTGCCCGCATTGCGTAACCTGTATGGCCGCCCGGTTCGTTGTTTCGGGTTTGATGTTCTCCCGGCAAAGCACCCTGAAGGCGTGATGCGCTGCGCCTCGCTTGCGGAACTGCTTGCCACCCCGCTTGATACCCTCTTTATCACTACCGCATCGCTGCACCATCTTGAGGTGCTTGAGCAGGCAATCGCCTCACCGATCTCCCGGATTGTGATAGAAAAACCGATTGTCGCCACGCTTCCCCAAATAGATAAGCTTAATGCGCTGCTGGCCACGCCCGGTGCGGCATCCCGCGTGCTGGCGCTCGACCACTGGATGGCGCGCATCGAAACGGTGAAGCGCTCGCTGGTCGATCATTTTTCTGACGTCGTCAGAATTGAAGGCTTTTTGCAGGAGCCAAGCGGGTATAACGCTGTCGGCGAACCCATCGCGCTTAATTTCTCCACCGGTGAACCGGATACCAGAACGCTTCGTCACCCTGATGGCGTGATTCTGGATATCGGTACGCATGTGCTGGCGATGCTGCGTGAAACGATGTGCTTTCTGGGGGGGCGATGACGAGATGACGCTACAGGTCGTTGCCGCTAAAGACCGTCTGGGCCGCGCTATTGCAAAAGGAGACCTGACCACGGCGGAAGGTGAGGCGCATCTTCAGGGAAGCATCAGCGGCGTACCGGTGGACATCTGGCTTAACAAATACGCAGGACCTGCGGGCGGGCAAAAAGGCTTGCGTCTGCATCTACGTGACGGGCGCACCATCAGTCATGACCGGCGCGGCGCGGAAGATGTGCTGGAGGTCATTGAGGGGGATGATATCCAGCGCTGGTCTCTCCCCGGCACAATCTACGAGCACTGTCTTGCGGGACATATTCTTGGCGATAAAAGTCTGTTTGAGCGGGATCCGCAGGAGGTGAGCCGTACCACGCGCCGTCGGATCGAGGAAGTTGCGCTGCTGCTGACCTTGCAGCAACAGTTGCGTGGTCCGCACTGAACGCAACGTGGTAAAATTACCCCAGACCTGAATGCTTTGAAGGAGTCACCATGACGATTACCTGCCCGGATTGCCAGGCAACGCTGGAGCCCCAGAATGGGGTGGCGCAGTGCGAGAACTGTAACAAAGACATTGCGCTTGAAGCCCGTTGCCCGGAGTGCCATCAGCCGCTCCAGGTTTTAAAAGCCTGTGGCGCGGTGGATTATTTCTGCCAGAACGGCCACGGCTTAATCTCTAAAAAGCGCGTGGAGTTTATTCCGGCAGAACGTTAATCACACACGCAGCCTTCGCCTTTCTGCCACAGTTCGACCAGCGACTCGGGTGCTTCCTGCTCGGGCACCAGCACGATGATATCAGCATAATGTGCCTGATTCTGCCCGTTCCAGATAATCTGGATGCGGAAATAGCGCTGGTCACCGCTGCCGGGTGACGTGGCTTGCCCGGGCGGCTGGCCGCGTGGAAACGCCTGCTCCAGGATGCTCACCAGGCGCTGGCGCTGGGCCTCATTGAGCGAGGACAGCGCGATGGTGCGCTGACCGCTCAGCTTAGGAATAAAAGCGACGCCGCCTTCCCGGGCCAGCTCAACTACGGCGTCATCCGTCAGTTCCGGAACCTGCATTTACAGCACTCCCACCTGTTCCCAGGCTTGTTTTATGGCCGCTCCGACGTCGCTACCGGAGCGTTTCTCTCCGTGCGCGATCGTCAGTTTTGCGAAGGCCTCAAAATCTGCATCCTGCGCCAGATTGCGATCGCAAACTGTGTCGTACCAGGCATAACCCGCTTTTTCCCAGGCGTGACCGCCGATCGCCGTCGCGGCCAGATAAAACGCCCGATTGGGGATACCGGAGTTCAGATGCACGCCGCCGTTATCCTCGCGCGTTTTAATGAAATCTTTCATGTGCGCGGGCTGCGGATCTTTGCCGAGCAGCGGGTCATCGTAGGCGGTGCCGGGTTCAGACATCGAGCGCAGCCCTTTGCCGTTAATTCCTGCGGCCAGCAGCCCTTCACCAATCAGCCAGTCTGCTTTATCGGCGGTTTGCTTCAGATGATACTGTTTCACCAGCGAGCCAAACACGTCAGAGAGAGACTCGTTTAGCGCGCCCGACTGTTCAAAATAGATAAGTCCGGCCTCGGTCTCGGTTACGCCGTGGCTCAGTTCGTGCGCCACCACGTCAATGGCAATCGTGAAGCGATTAAATATTTCCCCGTCGCCGTCGCCAAATACCATCTGCTGACCATTCCAGAAGGCGTTCTGATATTCCCGGCCGTAGTGAACGGTCCCGGTCAAAATAAGCCCTTTATTATCGAGTGAATCGCGCTGATATTCTTTCCAGAAGAAATCATGGGTAATCCCTAAATACGCGTAGGCTTCATCGACCGCGACATCGCCATTCGACGGCTGACCCTCATAACGCACCTGGGTACCCGGCAGCTCCTGGGTTTGCTTCGCATCGTAAATATCGCGCTCAAGCTGACCGGCTTTATTCACGTGCGGGGCGGCGGGCTTGCCCGGCATATGGGCCATTAACGTCTGCACGTGGGTTAAGGTCTGACGGGCGCAGCGCTGCTGCGGCTCGGAGCCCGTTTCGATAATACGACGCAGAATATAAGGGGGAATAACGCTATAAAGATGGGTCATGCAGCTCTCCTTATCAAAAAAGGGAATAGCTGCAGTATAGTAAGTAACCGGCGAAGAATTATCCGGTTTTGCGCTGACGCGTCTTTTTCACCGGTTTAATTGATTTCACTTCGCTTTCTACCCAGCCGTCAGACAGGCGGGTGGTCAGCACATCCCCGGCTTTGACCTGTTTGGTTTGTTTCAGCACTTTCCCGTCCGTCGCGGTGGTGACGCTATAGCCGCGCGCCAGCGTGGAGAGGGGGCTGACCGCTTCAAGATGGGTCACCGCATTGCCAAAACGTTCGCGGGTGGTACTCAGCCGGGCGCGGAGAGTCTCCGCCAGACGAAACTCCAGCTGCTGAATCCGCGTTTGCGCGCGGTAAATTTTCGGCTGCGGATTTTGCTGGTTAAGGCGCTGCGTCACGCGCTGCTGGCGCGAAACGGCGCGTTTCAGCTGAGTATCCAGCGCGATATTCATGCGCTGGCGCAGACGATCCAGCACCGTCTGTTGACGCGCCAGGCGCAGCTGCGGGTGCTGCTGCTGCAGACGATGATGAAGCTGGGTAAAGCGACGGGTACGGTTGGCGAGGAAGTAATCCATCGCCATTTCAAGGCGCTGCTGGCCGTTCTGGATCTGACGCAGCAGCTCCAGCTGGTTACGACTCACCACTTCTGCCGCCGCGGAAGGCGTAGGCGCACGTAAATCCGCGACAAAATCGGCTATCGTTACGTCCGTTTCATGCCCGACGGCACTCACGACGGGGATAAGGCTGGCAAAGATTGCCCGCGCCACGCGCTCGTCGTTAAAGCTCCACAGATCTTCCAGCGAGCCGCCTCCGCGCCCGACGATGAGCACGTCACACTCCTGGCGCGCATTCGCCAGCGCAATGGCGCGCACAATCTGGCCCGGCGCATCGTCGCCCTGCACGGCGGTCGGGTAGATGATGACGGGCAGGGAAGGGTCGCGACGCTTGAGGACGTGCAAAATGTCATGCAGTGCCGCACCGGTTTTTGAGGTGATAACCCCAACGCAGTGGGCAGGAGAGGGCAGCGGTTTTTTAAACTGCTGGTCGAAAAGCCCCTCGGCAGAAAGCGTTGCTTTTAACTGCTCATACTTCTGCTGCAACAGCCCTTCGCCCGCAGGCTGCATGCTCTCGACGATAATTTGATAATCACCGCGCGGTTCATACAGGGTAATATTGGCGCGAACCAGAACCTGCTGGCCGTGCTGCGGACGAAACGTCACGCGGCGGTTGCTGTTGCGGAACATCGCGCAGCGCACCTGGGCGGTGTCGTCTTTTAAGGTAAAGTACCAGTGGCCGGAAGAGGGCTGCGTGAAGTTAGAGATCTCACCGCTGATCCAGACCTGCCCCATTTCCTGCTCAAGCAGCAAACGCACCATCTGATTCAGGCGGCTGACGGTATAAATTGAGGGGGATTGAGAGGATAACATGTGAGCGGGATCAAATTCTAAATCAGCAAGTTATTCAGTCGATAGTAACCTGCTGAGAGGCAATCGCAAGCATTTTTTTTAAAAAAGTGTAGATGCAATCGGTTACGCTCTGTATAATGCCACGGCAATATTTAACCACCCAGGTCAGAGATATTGCCCATGCTACGTATCGCTAAAGAAGCACTGACGTTTGACGACGTCCTCCTCGTTCCCGCTCATTCCACCGTTCTGCCGAATACTGCCGACCTCAGCACGCAGTTGACGAAAACCATTCGTCTGAACATTCCTATGCTCTCCGCGGCAATGGACACCGTGACTGAAGCGCGCCTGGCTATCGCCCTGGCACAGGAAGGCGGCATTGGCTTTATCCATAAAAACATGTCTATCGAGCGTCAGGCGGAAGAAGTTCGCCGCGTGAAGAAACATGAATCCGGCATTGTGTCTGACCCTCAGACCGTTCTGCCAACCACCACTCTGCACGAAGTGAAAGCCCTGACCGAACGTAACGGCTTCGCCGGTTACCCGGTTGTGACCGAAGATAACGAGCTGGTTGGCATCATCACCGGCCGTGACGTGCGCTTCGTGACTGATCTGAACCAGCCTGTCAGCGTCTACATGACGCCAAAAGAGCGTCTGGTGACCGTTCGCGAAGGTGAAACCCGCGACGTAGTGCTGGCGAAAATGCACGAAAAACGCGTTGAGAAAGCGCTGGTTGTGGATGCGAACTTCCATCTGCGCGGCATGATCACCGTGAAAGATTTCCAGAAAGCAGAACGTAAACCTAACGCCTGTAAAGACGAGCATGGCCGTCTGCGCGTGGGTGCAGCGGTGGGTGCCGGTGCCGGTAACGAAGAGCGTGTTGATGCGCTGGTGGCTGCGGGCGTTGACGTCCTGCTGATCGACTCCTCACACGGCCACTCCGAAGGCGTTCTGCAGCGTATTCGTGACACCCGTGCTAAGTACCCGGACCTGCAGATCATCGGTGGCAACGTGGCAACAGGCGCAGGCGCTCGTGCGCTGGCTGATGCCGGCTGCAGCGCGGTAAAAGTGGGTATCGGTCCAGGCTCTATCTGTACTACCCGTATCGTCACCGGCGTGGGCGTTCCGCAGATCACCGCGGTATCTGACGCGGTTGAAGCGCTGGAAGGCACCGGTATTCCGGTTATCGCTGACGGCGGTATCCGCTTCTCTGGCGACATCGCGAAAGCCATCGCCGCGGGCGCTGCTGCCGTGATGGTGGGCTCCATGCTGGCCGGTACCGAAGAATCCCCGGGTGAAATCGAACTCTACCAGGGCCGTTCTTACAAATCCTATCGTGGGATGGGTTCCCTGGGCGCGATGTCCAAAGGTTCCTCTGACCGTTACTTCCAGACCGATAACGCCGCTGACAAACTGGTGCCGGAAGGTATCGAAGGCCGCGTTGCTTATAAAGGCCGTCTGAAAGAGATCATTCACCAGCAGATGGGCGGCCTGCGCTCCTGTATGGGTCTGACCGGCTGTGGTACCATTGACCTGCTGCGTACCAAAGCGGAATTCGTACGCATCAGCGGTGCGGGTATCCAGGAGAGCCACGTTCACGACGTGACGATCACCAAAGAGTCCCCGAACTATCGTCTGGGCTCCTGATTTTTCTTCGCCCGACCTCGTGTCGGGCGATTTATTTAATCTGTTTCACTTGCCTCGGAATTAGCGTCAATGACGGAAAACATTCATAAACATCGCATCCTCATCCTCGATTTTGGTTCTCAGTACACTCAGCTGGTGGCGCGTCGCGTACGTGAACTGGGCGTTTACTGCGAACTGTGGGCGTGGGATGTCACGGAAGCACAGATTCGCGAATTCAATCCAAGCGGCATCATCCTGTCCGGCGGCCCGGAAAGCACCACCGAAGAGAACAGCCCGCGCGCGCCGCAGTACGTGTTCGAAGCAGGCGTGCCGGTATTCGGCGTCTGCTACGGTATGCAGACCATGGCCATGCAACTGGGCGGCCACGTAGAAGGCTCTAACGAGCGTGAGTTCGGTTATGCACAGGTAGAAGTCGTCACCGACAGCGCACTGGTACGCGGTATCGAAGACTCCCTGACCGCTGACGGCAAACCGCTGCTGGACGTGTGGATGAGCCACGGCGACAAGGTCACCGCTATCCCGTCTGACTTCGTGACCGTTGCCAGCACCGAAAGCTGCCCGTTCGCGATCATGGCGAACGAAGAAAAGCGCTTCTACGGCGTGCAGTTCCACCCGGAAGTGACCCACACCCGTCAGGGTATGCGCATGCTGGAGCGCTTCGTGCGCGACATCTGCCAGTGTGAAGCGCTGTGGACCCCGGCAAAAATCATCGACGACGCCGTGGAGCGTATCCGCCAGCAGGTTGGTGATGACAAAGTGATCCTCGGCCTCTCCGGCGGCGTCGACTCCTCCGTGACCGCGATGCTGCTGCACCGTGCCATCGGCAAAAACCTGACCTGCGTCTTCGTGGACAACGGTCTGCTGCGTCTGAACGAAGCCCAGCAGGTGATGGACATGTTCGGTGACCACTTCGGTCTGAACATCGTTCATGTGGAAGGCGAGCAGCGTTTCCTGGACGCGCTGAAAGGCGAGAACGATCCGGAAGCCAAGCGTAAAATCATCGGCCGCGTATTCGTGGAAGTGTTCGACGCAGAAGCGCTGAAGCTGGAAGACGTTAAATGGCTGGCTCAGGGCACTATCTATCCTGACGTGATTGAATCAGCTGCTTCAGCAACCGGTAAAGCACACGTCATCAAATCTCACCACAACGTGGGCGGCCTGCCGAAAGAGATGAAGATGGGTCTGGTTGAACCGCTGCGCGAGCTGTTCAAAGATGAAGTACGCAAGATCGGTCTGGAACTGGGTCTGCCGTACGACATGCTCTACCGTCATCCGTTCCCGGGCCCGGGTCTCGGCGTGCGCGTACTGGGTGAAGTGAAGAAAGAGTACTGCGACCTGCTGCGTCGCGCAGACGCGATCTTCATCGAAGAGCTGCACAAAGCTGACCTGTACAACAAAGTAAGCCAGGCGTTCACCGTGTTCCTGCCGGTTCGCTCCGTCGGCGTAATGGGCGATGGCCGTAAGTACGACTGGGTTGTTTCCCTGCGTGCGGTAGAAACCATCGACTTCATGACCGCGCACTGGGCGCACCTGCCGTATGACTTCTTAGGCCGCGTGTCTAACCGCATCATCAACGAAGTGAACGGTATTTCCCGCGTGGTGTATGACATCAGCGGTAAGCCACCGGCTACGATTGAGTGGGAATGATTTAACGACTGGCAATAGCCAGCGCGCAAAAACAGTAAAGTACTCTTAGCCCGCGTAACTGCGGGCTTTTTTGTACATATAGTTGGACATTTACATTTTGAATAATGATAGCTGACCCGAAGAGCCAGTTCGGTTTTTGTGCGCTGGCTAAAATGATCACAGTTTCGTGCCATTTCGTCTCATCACCTTTACTTATTTTACTTGCACCGTATTAGGAGGGCGTTTTATTTCTTTGCAGAAAGTTTTTTACGCAGAGTGGTTGCCCGGCGCAATACACCCACTTTAGGATTCATTGCAAGTGCCTGTTCATAGGCTTCCAAAGCGTCAGATAACTGCCCAAGCGATTCAAACGACTCCCCTCTGATCCTGTGAGCTAGCGCTCCCCAGTCATATCGTTCTCGGGCTCCCTGCGTAAGAGCTGTATCAGCGACGCTCAGAGCTTTCCTGGCGCTTTCCTCGGTGGTATCCGTCTTAAGCAACTCCTGCGCGGCCATAATCTTTGTGGCGTAATCACCCTTGTTCAACTGGGCTATCTGTAGTGATTCAGCATCAAGGAACTCACCAGCGGTGGAATAACGGAAGTATCCAAGATCACGAAGATTGACGCGTAGTTGGCATAACTCTCCGTCAGCGTTTGTATCGAATAAATAGCAATCTGCCCAGGTCCCGACGGGGCGAACTGTAAACATTTGCTGTCTTTTTTGAAGATCGAGAACCTCCAAAATATTACTGTCTTTATTATCTGCATTTGCTGTCTGGACAGCTGCGTACCGGCCACATTGGGACAAACCAATATTAAAGATATTGGCGCAGTAATGCCGACGATAGATTTCATCACCGCTGGTGTTGATAGCGATGACATCCCCGCTAAGTGCACTACCGAAACCACAATCGTGGACTATGAAACTACCGGAATCAGAAACAGCGGCATCGACAGGGCGTGCAAAACATTTTAGCTCATACACAATCCTGTCAGAGGGGTAATCGACAAGAATGACACGGCCATTGCCCTTCATCCTGTGGCCTCCAAGGCTGCCACCATCCGAATCATCGCAGCCCACCACCCAGCGCTTATCCGGCGAAATATTTGCGTGACCGAAGAAGTAAGGGTGATCCACGGTAAGCCATTTACCCTCCAGTTCCGTGTTGCGTTCATGCGTAGATGAAGGTTCTCTCTTGCCAGATTGATGCCCTAAGATACTGCGTAGTTTTCCAATTAAACCCATCGCCCTGTTTCCTGTTAGCCCTGCCTGGTAGCAATATAAGCCAGGTTTGTAATAATCGTAACGGACTAACCAGAATTTATTTGACGCGCCTCGAATTCCATAATAAAAAAATTCACAAGAGATATGTTTAAAAAATAAAATATTCGTGTCATGAATATTTTGCCGAAATATTTAGACCATGCTCCTATTTGCGGTTGATATCACCACAAATAAAGGAGTAGCTTGTAGTAGAGAAAAAGTTATATCCAATGGAGAATGACCATGAGCACATATGAACTTGTACGCAAAACAAAAATCGATGGTGATTTCGAAGGGTTTGATGACGAGGTTTTATTCAGGTTTGTTGACGGGACATACTGGATACAGGCGCAATACATGTACTGGTATCATTATGCCTATCGACCTGATGTCAATCTCTTACGAGCGAATGGGCGGTTTTATCTGCAGATAGATGGGAAAGACAAAGTTGTACCCGTCAGACAAATCACTGATGTCATCCAATCACGAATTGATGGCGAATTTTAAGGATGGGAAGGCGAAACCGTTTACACTCTCACTAAGGAAGGTGCGAATAAGCAGGTCATTTCTTCCCAAGCTGACTCGCTGATTAAAATTTCGCGGATCTGGGCCGATTTTTTTCCCGCAAACACATCGAATCAGCCTATTTAGGCTATTTTTTCCACCATTTCTGGCGTTATTTCCGGTTTTTACTGAGATCTCTCCCACTGACGTATCATTTGGTCCACCCGAAACAGGTTGGCCAGGGTGAATAACATCGCCAGTTGGTTATCGTTTTTCAGCAGCCCTTTGTATCTGGCTTTCACGAAGCCGAACTGCCGCTTGATGATGCGAAACGGGTGCTCCACCCTGGCACGGATGCTGGCTTTCATGTATTCGATGTTGATGGCCGTTTTGTTCTTGCGCGGATGCTGCTTCAAGGTTTTTACCTTGCCGGGACGCTCGGCGATCAGCCAGTCCACATCCACCTCGGCCAGCTCCTCGCGCTGTGGCGCTCCTTGGTAGCCGGCATCGGCTGAGACAAATTGCTCCTCTCCATGAAGCAGATTACCCAGCTGATTGAGGTCATGCTCGTTGGCCGCGGTGGTGACCAGGCTGTGGGTCAGGCCACTCTTGGCATCGACACCAATGTGGGCCTTCATGCCAAAGTGCCACTGATTGCCTTTCTTGGTCTGATGCATCTCCGGATCGCGTTGCTGCTCTTTGTTCTTGGTAGAGCTGGGTGCCTCAATGATGGTGGCATCCACCAAAGTGCCTTGGGTCATCATGACGCCTGCTTCGGCCAGCCAGCGATTGATGGTCTTGAACAATTGACGGGCCAGTTGATGCTGCTCGAGCAGGTGGCGGAAATTCATGATGGTGGTGCGATCCGGCAGGGCGCTATCCAGGGATAATCGGGCAAACAGGCGCATGGAGGCGATTTCGTACAGGGCATCTTCCATGGCACCGTCGCTCAGGTTGTACCAATGCTGCATGCAGTGAATACGCAGCATGGTCTCCAGCGGATAGGGCCGTCGGCCATTGCCCGCCTTGGGATAAAACGGCTCGATGACAGCGGTCATATTCTGCCATGGCAGAATCTGCTCCATGCGGGAGAGGAAAATCTCTTTTCGGGTCTGACGGCGCTTAGTGCTGAATTCACTATCGGCGAAGGTGAGTTGATGGCTCATGATGTCCCTCTGGGATGCGCTCCGGATGAATATGATGATCTCATATCAGGAACTTGTTCGCACCTTCCCTAGCTTTCGGATGTCCTGCTAAGCGTCACGCTTTGGTCACAATGAATAATGCTGTACCAGAACGATTAAGAATAAAATAAGTTCTCCCGCAGCCTTATTGCGCTGGCGGTGATTACTTAGACGGATGATTTATCTACCTCATAAGTGCTGCCATTGCATTCACCGGTAATCAACAAAGCCGGGCTAAAGTGGATAGGCAATATGCAAAGTTATTTAGATACAGGAATGAATTTCCTGCGCCTCGCTGCGTAAAGTAGAGCAGAGTTCCTAGATAAGAATTCAGCCAAACATTATGGTGGCCTGATGCATCTGGTTCCCCAATAACATGGAGTCTCTATGGAATATTTTGAAGCTAAATTATATTTATTAGGAAAGTGGCGAATTTTTGCATTATTACTTAATGCTATGCTTTTCCTTGGTAGTTGCTACGGGTTGTACCTCACGGGGATCTTTACAAGGTCATGGTATAATGAAGGTAATGCTGCGGTGTGCTTATTGATTATGTTTACCTCGGCATTAAGCATCATGTCTATCAATCAGCCAGTCATTATGGATAAGACTGATGACGAGGCATCTTCATTGCTATCTTTATGGTGGAAACGAAAGAAGCTCGAACATTTATCAAAAATAAAAGAATATAAAAAATAACGTAAAGTCTGCGGCCCGGCGTGCCGGGCCGGAGGCGTGAACTATTTTCCGCTGTTATCCCGGCGATACGCCAGCGCCACCACCAGCGACTGCACCAGGCACAGCGTCGCCGACTGGGACCGAAACGCGTCCACCTGCGCCTCTTTCACTACAAAGCAAAGATCGCTGAACGTCGCCAGGGGGCTGATCTGGCTGTCCGTAATCACAATCTGCCGCGCGCCGACGCTGGCGGCGGTTTCGCTGACCATCACCGTCTCTTCCGCGTACGGCGAGAAGCTGATCGACACCACAATGTCGCGCGCCTTAATGCGGCTGATCTGCTCGCGCAGCATCCCACCCATACCGTCGAGCAGAATAGGGCGACACTCCAGGTGGCTCAGGGCATAGGTTAGGTAGGCCGCGACGCTAAAGGAGCGGCGCAGACCGGCGATGTAGATGGTGTCGGCGTCGGCCAGCAGCTGTACCGCGCGCTCCAGCATTTCCGGTTCGGCGCGGGCGGCCAGCTGCTGTAGCGCCTGGGCGTTTGAACGGGCGAACTCCTGCAGGATGTCGAGCGGGGTTTCGGGCACGGCCTCGCTCTCCATTTCACGGAACAGCCGGGCACGGTCGCTGTAGCTGGCGGTCTCCTCCACCAGGTTCATGCGAAACAGCTGTTTCATTTCGTTGAAGCCGGTGAAGTCAAAGGCGTTGGCGAAGCGGATCAGCGTCGAGGGCGGCACGTCGGCGCGCTCGGCAATCACGGCAACCGTATCAAAGGCCACGCTGTTCGTATTATCCAGCACATAGCGGGAGACCTGCTGCAGCCTCTTGCTCAGGCTATCGTAGCGATCGCGGATTTGCTGCTGCAGTTCGTTCAGGCTGGTTGCTGTCGTCATGTTATCCCCCAAATACAGTCCTGTGATTCTAAACGCAAAACCGCGTCTTTTAAATGTCGGCCATCCATCTGGCAGCAAAAATGAAACAGAAGCTTCAGTCATTCCCACGCCCGAAATGCCTTAATAGCGCACGCTGCGTCAGTATTGTTGGCTGTTAACATAAAAATCCATCCTTGATCACAATAATCATCATTTATTTTATTTCAACTTAAAATGGAATATTTGTTTCATATATAGTGTTCGGTACACAGTGTTCAGGTAACAGTCACGTATCAACAGCGAGAGGTTAAGGATGGAGACGGTAGCGAATTTTATTCACGGCGAATGTGTCACCGGTTCAGGCCAGCGCGTTCAGGCGATCTTCAACCCGGCCACCGGCAAGCAGATCCGCCAGGTGGTGATGAGTACGGCACAGGAAACGGAGCAGGCAATTGCCGCCGCGCAGCAGGCGTTTCCTGCGTGGGCGCGTCATGCTCCACTTAAGCGCGCGCGCGTGATGTTCCGCTTCAAGGCGCTGCTGGAAGAGAACATGGATCGCCTGGCCCGTCTCATCAGCGAAGAGCACGGCAAGGTCTTCTCCGACGCGGTGGGCGAACTCACCCGTGGTCTGGAAGTGGTGGAATTTGCCTGCGGTATCCCGCATCTGCAAAAAGGTGAGCACTCAGCCAACGTCGGCACCGGCGTTGACAGCCACTCGCTGATGCAGCCGCTCGGGGTCTGCGTTGGGATCACGCCGTTTAACTTCCCGGCGATGGTGCCGATGTGGATGTTCCCGATTGCGCTGGCGACCGGAAACACCTTCGTGCTGAAACCGTCAGAAAAAGATCCCTCCCTGGCGCTCGCGCTGGCGCAGCTGCTGAAAGAGGCTGGCCTGCCGGACGGCGTGTTCAACGTGGTGCAGGGTGACAAAGAGTCCGTTGACGTGCTCCTGACCGACCCGCGCGTGCAGGCGGTGAGCTTTGTCGGCTCGACGCCGATTGCCGAATACATTTACCAGACCGCGTCCGCCCACGGAAAGCGCTGTCAGGCACTGGGTGGCGCGAAAAACCACTGTATTCTCATGCCGGATGCCGACATGGAAATGGCCGCCAACGCCATTATGGGCGCAGGCTTCGGTGCGGCGGGGGAGCGCTGTATGGCGCTCTCGGTGGTGCTGGCGGTGGGGGATAAAACCGCCGATGACCTCTGCGCCCGGCTGGAAAAACAGATTGCCGCCCTGCGCGTCGGGCCGGGTCTGGACCAGACGCCGGAAAACGAAATGGGGCCGCTCATCTCCTCGGCGCACCGCAGCAAGGTGCTGGGCTATATCGACAGCGGGGAAGCGCAGGGCGCGACACTTCGCGTGGACGGTCGCAGCTTCAGCGTGCAGGGGCACGAGCAGGGCTATTTCGTCGGGCCGACGCTGTTTGATAACGTCACCCCGGAGATGACCATCTATAAAGAAGAGATTTTCGGCCCGGTGCTTTCTGTGGTGCGCGTAGCAGATTACGCCAGCGCGGTGGACCTTATTAACCGCCATGAATATGGTAATGGTTCGGCAATTTTCACCCGTGACGGCGGCTGCGCGCGTCGCTTCTGCGAAGAGGTGCAGGCGGGCATGGTCGGGGTCAATGTGCCGATCCCAGTGCCGATGGCATTCCACAGTTTCGGTGGCTGGAAGCGCTCTATCTTTGGTGCGCTCAACGTCCACGGCAACGACGGCGTGCGTTTCTACACCCGAATGAAAACCATCACCGCACGCTGGCCGGAAATGCAGCAGGAGACAGGCGCTGCGTTCTCCATGCCAACGCTGGGCTGACAGGAGGCGTTATGCAAACCGAACGTATGACTATGGCCCAGGCGCTGGTCCGGTTCCTTAATCAACAATACGTCAGCGTGGATGGCGACGAAATGCCCTTCGTGGAGGGCGTGGCGACTATTTTCGGGCACGGTAACGTGCTCGGTATCGGCCAGGCGCTGGAACAAGATCCGGGCCATTTGCAGGTGATGCAGGGCTGCAACGAGCAGGGCATTGCCCATATGGCGACGGGATTCGCCAAACAGCACCGCCGTCAGCGCATTTTCGCCGTCACCTCCTCCGTCGGGCCGGGCGCCGCCAATATGGTGACCGCGGCGGCAACCGCTACGGCGAACCGCATTCCGCTGCTATTACTGCCGGGCGATATCTACGCCAGCCGCCAGCCGGACCCGGTGCTGCAGCAGATCGAGCAGTATCACGATCTCAGCATCAGCACCAACGACTGCTTCCGTCCTGTCTCTCGCTACTGGGACCGTATCAACCGTCCCGAGCAGCTGATGAGCGCCATGCTAAGCGCGATGCGAACGCTTACTGACCCCGCCAATACCGGGGCGGTGACCCTCTGCCTGCCGCAGGACGTGCAGGGGGAAGCCTGGGATTATCCCCTGAGCTTCTTCGCGCGCCGCGTGCACCACATCGAACGTCGTCCGCCTGACCCGCAGCGTCTGGCGCAGGCGCGGGCGCTGATCGCCCGCAAGCGTCGTCCGCTGGTGGTGTGCGGCGGCGGCGTGCGCTATTCCGGCGCGCATGAGGCGTTTCGCGAATTTGTCGAGACGCTGCAGCTGCCGTTTGCCGAAACCCAGGCCGGGAAGGGGGCGCTGGTAAGTGACCACCCACTTAACCTGGGTGGCGTTGGGGTGACGGGGGGACTGGCGGCCAACCAGCTCGCGCCCCAGGCGGATTTAGTGATTGGCATCGGCACGCGTCTTACTGACTTTACCACCGGCTCCAAGGCGCTCTTTTCCCATCCGGACGTCGAATTTCTGCTGCTGAACGTGGCGGAGTTTGACGCCCTGAAGCTGGACGCCACCGCACTGATCGCCGATGCCCAAACCGGGCTTCAGGCCTTAACCCAGTCGCTCGGCGATTATCGCAGCGGCTGGGGAGAGGCGATCGCCCAGGCGAAATCCGCGTGGCGCGACGAGTGCCGTCGCCTGTGGGATCGCCAGTGGCATCCTGCTGATGCGCCCGAAGTGGCAGGGCACCTGGATAGCCAGCTGGTGGAATATGGCGAAACGCTCAACACTCGCCTGACCCAGACGCGGTTGCTGGGGTTGATCAACCAGCATATTGAAGATAGCGCCATCGTGGTGGGGGCGGCCGGATCGCTGCCGGGCGATTTACAGCGGCTCTGGCAGGTGAAAACGCCGGACAGCTATCACCTGGAATACGGATACTCCTGCATGGGCTACGAGATTGCGGCGGCCATCGGTGCGAAGCTCGCCAGACCCGACCAGCCGGTGTACGCCATGGTGGGGGATGGCTCGTACATGATGCTGCACTCCGAGCTGCAAACCGCGGTGCAGGAGGGGATTAAGGTCACCGTTCTGCTGTTTGATAACGCCAGCTTTGGCTGCATTAACAATCTGCAGATGGGGCACGGCATGGGGAGCTTTGGCACCGAAAACCGCCATCGCAACCCGGAAACCGGACGGCTGGACGGGCCGCTGGTGAAGGTCGATTTTGCCCAAAACGCGGAAAGCTACGGCTGCCGCGCGTGGCGGGTGAACGATGAGCAAAGCCTGCTGGCGGCGCTGGAGGCGTCACGCGCGCATCCGGGCCCGACGCTGCTGGACATCAAGGTGCTCCCGAAGACCATGACCCATGACTACGCCTCGTGGTGGCGAACCGGCGACGCGCAGGTGGCGGCGTCTTCTGCCGTACGTGAAGCCGCTCTGCAAACGCAGGCGCAGGTGAAAAAAGCCCGCCAGTATTAAGTTTTCCCGCCGTAACGAAATTTTCATTTCATTTTCCCCTCACCCTAACCCTCTCCCCAAAGGGGAGAGGGGATGGTGTGGTGCACTCTTTTCTCCCTCGCCCCTTTGGGGAGAGGGCAGGGGTGAGGGGTTAGCAGCACCTTCTCCTATGTTGTGAGATTGATAACAAAATTTATCTCATTCATCTCAAAAGTGTTAACCCGCACTCAAAAACATAATTTTCACTATTTATAAAAATGAAATAAATGTTTTATTTATAGGGTCGTTAGTTCACAGCATTCACCAACACCGGGAGCCGTTATGTTTAACATTGCTTTACTGGGCGCTGGCCGAATTGGCCAGGTACATGCAGCTAACATCGCCAGCCACGGCGCGACCACGCTCTGGTCCGTGGTTGACCCGAATCAAGAATTTGCCACCCGTCTCGCCACGCAGTATCAGGCCCGTCAGCAGAGCCTGGATGAAGCGATGACCGACCCTAACGTTCACGCCGTGCTGATTGCCTCCGCGACCGACACCCACGCCGATCTGATTGAAATGGCCGCCCGCCATGGCAAAGCCATCTTTTGCGAAAAGCCGGTACACCTCGACCTTGCCCGCGTGCGCGACTGCCTGAAAGTGGTCAAAGAGTACGATGTGCCGCTGTTTATCGGCTTTAACCGCCGCTTTGACCCGCAGTTCCGCCGGGTGAAAACCGACGCCCAGGCCGGGCGCATCGGCAAGCCGGAATCGCTGCTGATTATCTCCCGCGACCCGTCTCCGCCGCCTGCAGAGTACGTGCGCGTCTCCGGCGGCATGTTCCGCGATATGACCATTCACGACTTTGATATGGCGCGCTTCATCATGGGCGAAGAGCCGGTGTCGGTCTATGCCCAGGGCAGTAACCTGGTCGATCCGGCGATTGGCGAGGCGGGGGATATCGACACCGCATTTATCGTTCTGAAATATGCCTCCGGCGCGATGGCGACCATTGTCAACAGCCGCCGCTCATCTTACGGATACGACCAGCGCCTGGAGCTGCACGGCTCCGAAGGGCTGCTGTGCGCGGGCAATATTCTGGAAAACCAGGTGCAGCACTACGGCAAACAGGGCTGCACCAGCGCGCTGCCGGAACACTTCTTCCTGCAGCGCTACAAATCCGCTTACGCCGCGGAATGGGAACACTTTGTTGCGGTCCTGCGCGGCGAAGCGGTGCCTGACTGCAGCGGTGATGATGGTGAACGTGCGCTGTACCTCGCGGATAAAGCGCTGGAGTCGCTGCGTAGCCAGCGCGAGATCGTCCTCTAAACACAACCACCCTACACAGAGAGACATAATAATGAAAAAACTGATCGTAGCCGCCCTCATCGCCATGACGTCCGGGGCTGCCCTCGCCGAAAACGAGCAAATTGTTTTCAGTACGCCAAACCTGGCCATGCCGTTTGAAGTACACATGCAGCGCACGGCGGTGAAAGCCGCAAAAGAGATGGGCGTGAAGCTTCAGGTGCTGGACGGGCAGGGCAGTTCACCGAAACAGGTGGCTGACCTGGAAAATGCCATCACCCGTGGGGCGCAGGGCTTTATCGTCTCCCCGAATGACGTAAACGCTGTCTCCAGCGCGGTAGATGAAATTCAGGATGCGAAGCTGCCGGTGGTGACCCTTGACCGCTCCGTCGACAGCCAGAAAAAAGTGCCGCACTTCGGGGCTAACAACTACAAAGGCGGCCAGGCGATTGGCGACTTCGTGAAAACCAAATTCCCCGACGGGGCGGAGATTATTCTGCTGACCGGTCAGCCGGGCTCCTCCTCCAATATTGAACGCACCAAAGGGATCCGCGACAGCCTGAAGGCGGGTGGGGATAAGTATAAGATCGTCGCCGATCAGACCGGAAACTGGATGCGTTCGGAAGGGATGCGCATCGTGGAAAGCGTTCTGCCTTCTCTGCCGAAGCGCCCGCAGGTGATCCTCTCCGCTAACGACGATATGGCGCTGGGCGCGATTGAAGCGCTGCAGAGCCAGGGCGTGAAGCCGGGCGAAATTCTGGTCACCGGTTTTGATGCGGTACCGGAAGCGCTGGCCCGCGTGCGCGACGGCTGGCTGGCGGTAACGGCGGATCAGCGTCCGGGCTTTGCGGTGCAGACGGCGATGAGCCAGTTGGTGGCCAACGTGCGCGAGAAGAAAGCCATCACCGGGGCCGACTACCCGCCGACGCTGATCACCAAAGAGAATCTGCAGCAGGCTGAACGTATCGGTGAGGCCGGTAACTGACGTATCCGCAGCCGCCGCGCGAGCGGCGGCGCACTCTAAAGGAGGAGCAGACCGATGTCGCAACCCTTACTGAAAGTGACCGACCTGGCCAAAAGTTTTTCCGGCGTCTGGGCGCTGAGCAGCGCTCAGCTGACCGTCGGCGCGGGGGAGATCCATGCCCTGCTGGGGGAAAACGGAGCGGGAAAATCCACGCTGCTGAAGGCGCTCGCGGGCGCGCAGCCGCAAACCCGGGGGGATATCTGGTTTAACGGCGAAATGCTGCCGGTGGATGATTCCCCCGTTGAGCGGCAAAACAAGGGCATTATCACCATCTATCAGGAATTTAACCTGCTGCCCAATATGACCGTCGCGGAAAACATGTTTCTCGGGCGCGAACCGCGCAAACGTAATCTGATCGTCGACGAAAAAGCGGTTAACCAGGAGGCGCAGGTCATTCTCGATTACCTGCAGCTGAACGTTGCGCCAACCACGCCGGTGGCCCGCCTGAGCGTCGCCCAGCAGCAGATGGTGGAGATTGCCCGGGCGCTGACCCTCAACGCCAGGCTGATTATCATGGATGAACCTTCTGCCGCGCTGAGCGACAGCGAGGTGGAAAGCCTGCACCGCGTGGTGCGTGAGCTGAAAAACCGCGGGGTGAGCATTATTTACGTTACCCACCGTCTGCATGAAGTTTTCCAGCTCTGCGACCGCTTCACCGTTTTCCAGGACGGCCGTTTCACCGGTACCGGTGCGGTGGCGGAAACCAACGTTGAGCAGCTGATCCGCCTGATGGTCGGGCGCGACGTGGCCTTTAATCGTCGTCCGGCCAGCGAAACGCATCATGAAGACAAACCCGTCCGCCTGGCGGTGAAGGGGCTGAGCCGCGAGAAGCCGCCGCTCGATCCCCACGGCATTGCCCTGCACGACATCAGCTTCCACGTCCACGCCGGGGAAGTGTTAGGGATTGCTGGCCTGGTGGGCGCGGGGCGTACCGAAGTGGCGCGCTGTCTGTTCGGCGCAGATGCCTTTACCTCCGGCAGCTTTGAGCTGGACGGCGTGCCGTACCAGCCGCGCGACCCGCTCTACGCCCTCGATCAGGGCGTGGCGCTGGTACCGGAAGACCGTAAAAAAGAGGGGGCGGTGCTGGGGCTGTCGATTCGCGACAACCTGTCGCTCTCCTGCCTCTCCTCGCTGCTGCAGTGGCGCTGGTTCGTGAATACCCGCAAAGAGGACGATCTGATTGAGTCCTACCGCCAGGCGCTGCAGATCAAAATGGTTAACAGCGCGCAGGAGGTGCGCAAGCTCTCCGGCGGTAACCAGCAAAAGGTGATCCTCGCGCGCTGCATGGCGCTCAATCCTCGCGTGCTGATTGTCGATGAGCCGACGCGCGGTATCGACGTGGGCACCAAATCGGAAGTGCACCAGGTGCTGTTTGAGATGGCGAAAAAGGGCGTGGCGGTGATCGTGATCTCCTCCGATCTGCCTGAAGTGATGGCGGTATCTGACCGGATCATCACCCTCAGTGAAGGGCGGGTGACCGGCGAGATCCACGGTGACGACGCTAACGAAGAACGGCTGATGACGATGATGGCCATCAACCACAACGCCCTGAACGCGGCATAACGGAGTTTCTCATGACGCAGATGATTTCTAAAACGCAGGCCCCGGTCAAACGCGCCGGACGCATCGATCCCATCGCCTTCTTCGAGCGATTCGGGGTGCTGATTTTCATGATCCTGCTGCTGATCTTCTTCCAGTCGCAGAACAGCAACTTTTTCTCTGAACGCAATATTTTCAACATTTTAACCGAAGTCTCCATCTACGGGATCATGGCCGTGGGGATGACTTTCGTCATCCTGACCGCCGGGATCGACCTCTCCGTCGGCTCCATTCTGGCGGTGTGCGCCATGACTGCGGCGTACGTGATCAAGGGCGACAACTTCACCACCGTCGACCCGAACGCCTGGGGTGGCATGAGCTGGCTGATTGGGCTGGGGATTTGTCTGGCGATGGGCACGGCAATTGGCTTCCTGCATGGTCTGGGCGTCACGCGCCTGCGCCTGCCGCCGTTTATTGTCACCCTCGGCGGGATGACCATCTGGCGTGGCCTGACGCTGGTGATTAACGACGGCGCGCCGATTGCCGGTTTCGACCCGGGTTACCGCTGGTGGGGGCGCGGGGAGTTGCTCGGCATCTCCATTCCTATCTGGATATTCGCCCTCGTCGCCCTGGGGGGGTATCTGGCGCTGCATAAAACCCGCTGGGGCCGTTTCGTCTACGCCATTGGCGGAAACCCTGAGGCGGCACGCCTGGCGGGGGTGAACGTCAAGCGCGTGCTGGTCAGCGTCTACGTGCTGATTGGCTGTCTGGCGGGGCTGGCGGGCTTCATTCTGAGCGCGCGTCTGGGAAGCGCCGAGGCGGTAGCCGGTATCTCCTTTGAGCTGCGCGTCATCGCCTCGGTGGTGATCGGCGGTACCTCGCTGATGGGCGGTTACGGGCGTATTGGCGGCACCATTATCGGCTCCATCATCATGGGCATTCTGATTAACGGCCTGGTGCTGATGAACGTCTCAGCCTACTACCAGCAAATTATCACCGGATTAATTATCGTTCTGGCGGTGGCGTTTGACACCTACGCCAAGAGCCGTCGCGGCGCACTGTGAGGATCATGATGAAAGAGGTTCGTATTGGATTGATTGGCACCGGGTATATCGGCAAGGCGCACGCCATCGCCTATGCCCAGGCCCCGACGGTGTTCAACCTGCGCGGCAGGCTGGTGCGCGAGATGGTGGCGGAAGTTACGCCGGAACTGGCGGCAGCGCGGGCACAGGCGTTTGGCTTCAACCGCTCCACCGGGGACTGGCGGGCGCTGGTGGCCGACCCGGCCATTGACGTGGTGGATATTTGCTCTCCCAACCATCTGCATAAAGAGATGGCGCTGGAGGCGATCCGTCACGGCAAACACGTCTACTCCGAAAAGCCGCTGGCGCTCAACGCCCATGACGCGCGTGAAATGGTCGACGCCGCAAAGCGGGCAGGGGTGAAAACGCTGGTGGGGTTCAACTACATGAAAAACCCGACCGCGCAGCTGGCGAAGGAGATTATCGCGCGCGGCGAGATTGGCGAGGTGATCCACTTCTACGGCACTCACAACGAAGACTATATGGCCGACCCGCTCTCGCCCATTCACTGGCACTGCTTCAAAGAGACCGCAGGCCTGGGGGCGCTGGGCGACCTCGCGGCGCATATCGTCAATATGGCCCAGTACCTGGTGGGAGATATCGAGCAGGTCTGCGGCGACCTGAAGATCGTGGTCCCGGCACGTCCGGCGAAGGCGGGTTCGGCAGAGATGATTGCCGTCGAAAACGAGGATCAGGCCCACGCGATGGTGCGTTTTGCGGGCGGGGCGCAGGGCGTCATTGAAACCTCCCGCGTCGCCTGCGGCCGCAAGATGGGGCTGTCGTATGTCATCACCGGGATGAAAGGTGCCATCAGTTTCACTCAGGAGCGCATGGCCGAGCTGAAGCTCTATCTGCATGACGACCCGGTGAACCGTCAGGGATTCCGCACGCTGCTCGTCGGCCCGGCTCACCCGGACTACGGTGCGTTCTGCATGGGGGCAGGCCATGGGATTGGCTTTAACGATCAAAAAACGGTGGAGGTGCGTGACCTGGTGGACGGGATTGCCGCCGACGCGCCGATGTGGCCGGACTTCGAAGAGGGCTGGAAGGTGTCTCGCGTGCTGGACGCGATAGCACTCTCACACCTGGAAGGCCGCTGGCTGAACGTGAACGACATTGTCTGAAGAGGGTTCAACGTGGAAAAGCAGTTTGATGTGATATGCATGGGCCGCGTGGCGGTAGACCTCTACAGTCAGCAAATTGGCGCCCGTCTGGAAGATGTGTCGAGCTTCGCCAAATATCTTGGCGGGTCGTCCGGCAACGTGGCGTACGGCACCGCGCGACAGGGGTTACGCTCGTCGATGCTGGCGCGCGTCGGCGATGAACATATGGGCCGCTTCCTGCGGGAAGAGTTAAATCAGGTGGGCTGCGATACCAGCCATCTGATTACCGACAAAGAACGCCTCACGGCGCTGGTGCTGCTCGGCATTAAAGACCGGGACACTTTTCCTCTGATTTTTTATCGCGATAACTGCGCGGATATGGCGATTACCGCCAGCGATGTGGACGAAAGTTACATTGCCTCCGCACGGTGTCTTGCCATCACCGGGACTCACCTTTCTCATCCCCAGACCCGCGAGGCGGTGCTGACGGCGCTGGGCTATGCCCGCCGCCACGGCGTGCGCACGGTGCTGGATATCGACTACCGTCCGGTGCTGTGGGGGCTGACCTCCTTAGGCGACGGGGAAACGCGCTTTATCGCCGCCGATAAGGTCACCCGCGAGCTGCAGGAGGTGCTGCACCTCTTCGACGTGATTGTCGGCACCGAGGAGGAGTTCCACATTGCGGGCGGCAGCACCGATACCCTGCAGGCGCTGGCGCAGGTGCGTGGCGTGAGTCAGGCTACGCTGGTCTGCAAACGCGGCGCGCTGGGCTGTTCGGTCTATACCGATGCCATTCCGCCTCGTCTGGACGACGGCCTGACGGTGACCGGCGTGCGCGTCGAGGTGCTGAATGTTCTCGGCGCAGGGGACGCGTTTATGTCCGGCCTGCTGCGCGGTTACCTGAACGACGAAGGCTGGGAGCAGGCGTGCCGCTATGCCAATGCCTGCGGTGCGCTGGTGGTCTCTCGCCACGGCTGCGCTCCGGCGATGCCGAGCAAAACAGAGCTGGATGATTATCTTTCCCGCGCCGCACGTGTTCCGCGCCCGGATCTTGACCCGCGTCTTAACCATCTCCACCGGGTGACGACCCGCCGTCGCGAATGGCCGGAGCTGTGCGTGATGGCTTTCGACCATCGCAGCCAGCTGGAAGAGATGGCGCTGCAGTGCGGTGCGTCGATCGGGCGCATTCCGGCACTGAAGCAGCTGATCCTCCAGGCCAGCCGCGAGGCGGCAAACCGCGCCGGGCTGGAGGGTAAAGCCGGTCTGCTGTGCGACGGCACCTTTGGTCAGGATGCGCTAAACGCCATCACCGGGGAAGGGTGGTGGATTGGTCGTCCCATTGAGCTGCCGGGCTCCCGGCCGCTGGAGATGGAGCACGGTAACATCGGCACCCAGCTCATCAGCTGGCCGCAGGAGCACGTGGTGAAATGTCTGGTCTTTTTCCATCCGGAAGATGCCCACGGCCTGCGCCTTGAGCAGGAGCAGAAAATCGCCGAGGTGTACCACGCCTGCTGCCAGTCCGGGCATGAACTGCTGCTGGAGGTGATATTGCCCGCCAGCATGCCGCGCAGCGACGCGCTCTACCTGCGCGCCATCTCCCGTTTCTACAACCTGGGGATTTACCCTGACTGGTGGAAACTGCCGCCGCTCTCAGCCAGCGGCTGGACGGCACTGAACGAGATTATCGAACGCCGGGACCCGCACTGCCGCGGGGTGGTGATCCTCGGTCTGGATGCCCCGGCAGAGCAGTTGCGTGCCGACTTCAAAGCCGCCGCAGGGCAGACGCTGGTTAAAGGCTTCGCCGTGGGGCGCACGCTGTTTGGCGACGCCTCCCGCGCGTGGCTGAAACACGATATTGACGATGCGCAGCTGGTGGCGCGCATCCGGGACAACTACCTGCAGCTTATCGCCTGGTGGCGCGAGCGCGGACACGCATAATGGAGACGACAATGAGTGTACAACTGGGCATTAACCCGCTGACGTGGACGAACGACGATCTGCCTTCCCTCGGCGCGGAGACGTCGCTGGAGACCTGCCTGAGCGAAGGCAAAGAGGCCGGTTTTGCCGGTTTCGAACTGGGCAATAAATTCCCGCGCGAGGCGCGCCTGCTCGGCCCGATTTTACAGCGCCACGACCTGCAGCTGGTCTCCGGCTGGTACTCTGGCCGCCTGCTGGAGTGCAGCGTGGAGGAGGAGATCGCCGCCGTGCAGCCCCACCTGACGCTGCTGCGCGAGCTGGGGGCGAAGGTGCTGGTCTTTGCGGAAGTGAGCGGCTGTATTCACGGCGAGCAGCAGACCCCGGTGCATCTGCGCCCGCGCTTCCCGCAGGAACGCTGGAAGGAGTACGGGGAGAAGCTCAGTGAATTTGCCCGCTATACGCAGCAGCAGGGGGTGCAGATTGCCTACCATCACCATATGGGCACGGTGATTGAGTCCGCCGACGACGTGGACAACCTGATGACCCACACCGGTGAGGAAGTGGGGTTACTGCTGGATACCGGCCATCTGACCTTTGCCGGAGCCGACCCGCTGGCGGTGGCGCAGCGCTGGGCGTCGCGCATCAACCACGTTCACTGCAAAGACGTGCGTGCCGACGTGCTGGCGGACGTTAAAAACCGCAAAACCAGCTTCCTCGATGCGGTGCTAAGCGGCGTATTTACCGTACCGGGTGACGGATGCGTCGATTACCCGCCGATCATGCGGCTGCTGAAAGCGCAGGATTATCACGGCTGGCTGGTGGTCGAGGCGGAGCAGGATCCGGCGATTGCCCATCCGCTGACCTATGCCCGTCTGGGGTATAACAACCTGAGCCGCCTGGCGCACGACGCCGGGCTTATCTGAGGAGGTGACATGTCACGTCTGTTATCACGCTGGCAACAGCCGAATGCTGAGGGGCGCACCCAGTCCGTTACGCCGGAAAGTGCGGGATGGGGATATGTCGGTTTTGAGGCATATGAATTGCAGGAGGGGCAGGTGCTGACGCTGCCCGCCATCAACGAAGAGCGCTGCCTGGTGCTGGTCGCCGGACGCGCCTCCATCAGCACGCCCTCCGCGCAGTTTAACGATATTGGCGAGCGGATGAGCCCGTTTGAGCGCATTAAGCCGTGGGCGGTGTACGTCACCCCGCAGGAGACGGTGCAGGTGACGGCGCTGACGACGCTGGAGCTGGCCGTCTGCGCTGCGCCGGGCAAAGGCACATACCCGACGCGGCTGATTGCGCCGCAGGACATCGACGGCGAGGCGCGCGGCAAGGGGCACAACCAGCGCTATGTGCATAACATTCTGCCGGAAGGTAAATCTGCCGACAGCCTGCTGGTAGTGGAGGTCTGGACCAACGAAGGGTGTACCAGTTCCTATCCGAGCCACAAGCACGACACGGATAACCCGCCGCAGGAGACGTACCTGGAGGAGACCTACTACCATCGTCTTAATCCGCAGCAGGGGGTTTGCATGCAGCGCGTCTATACCGACGACAGAACGCTGGACGAGTGCATGGCGGTCTACGACCGTGATGTGGTCATGGTGCCGAAGGGATATCACCCGGTGGCGACGATGGCCGGGTACGACAGCTATTACCTCAACGTGATGGCCGGCCCGGTACGCAAATGGATGTTTACCTGGGAAGAAGACCACGCGTGGATTAATCAGGATTATCCCGCTACAGGCAAGCACTGAAGCGGGTTTTTTGCCGGGTGGCGCCGCGCTTACCCGGCCTGTGAAACGCTTACCTTGCTTCTAACGCCTGCTCAATCGTTCGGGCGATGGCCTCTGGCTGGCTCACCATCGACACGTGACTCGCCGCGACCCCGGTGGTTTTCGCGTGGATCGTCTTCGCCATCGCGCGCTCAAGCGCGGGGTTAATCATCCGGTCATTCTCACTCACTACATACCAGCTCGGTTTATTGTGCCACGCGGCGTGAGTGACCTTTTCGCCAAATGCATCGGCTTTAATTGGCCCCTGCGTGGCGGCGATGGTCAGTTGTTCAGCCGGTTTCACATCCGGTGCGAAATCCTTCCTGACGGCTTCGGTCGGCAGGTATAAATAGCCGTCAGCCGTTTTAGCGATGCCTGCACTTCCGGGCGGGGCCGGGAAGGTATTCGCCAGCTCTGCCGTCGACTGGCCGGAATCCGGCGCGAACGCCGCCACGTAAACCAGCGATTTAACCCGTGCATCGTTGCCCGCTTCGCTAATCACGGTGCCACCCCAGGAGTGACCGACCAGCACGACGTCCCCCTTAGCACGGGCGATGGCGCGCTGGGTGGCCGCAACGTCATCTTTTAGCGACGTAAGCGGGAGCTGAACGGCGATAACCTCGGTATGGTGTTTTTGCAGCCGGGTAATCACCTTATTCCAGCTGCTGCCGTCGGCAAACGCGCCGTGCACCAGCACGACGCTGGTTTTATTCTCCGCAAAAGCGCTGGCCGAAAGCGCCAGCAGGCCTGCTGTCAGTACAGACAGTGCTTTCATCTTCAGACTCCTTAAAAATGGTGGATCGCCGCGTGGGGCGGCACGGTGAATTCGATGGTTTTGTGATCGAGGGGCTTATGCGTCGGATCGGCCAGAATAATTGTCACCTTGTGCTTACCGGCGGGCAGACCCACCAGAATCACCGGCTCTCCGCTGGCGTCAGCCCAGTGCCACGGCGCGTCATCTACCACGACGTGGATGTGGCCGATGCGAGGTGTGACTTTCAGCGCGTCGGGCCCAAATACAGGTTCAATGCGCAGGTTTTCGGCCCGGTACTGAATAAACACCGCGCCTTTGCTTAGCGGCCCGGCAAGCGGTGGATCGACTATCAGCTTTGCGGGCGGCTGCGGCTGTGCCAACGGCGCAACGGCGGCTGGGCCATTAACATCGGCGGCGCTGAGGTTGCCCAGCGGTGTGGCCTGGACATGCGCTACAGATGCCAGGGCGAGTACGGGTAAAAGTACATATCGACGAATCATCGGTCTCTCTCCTCCGGTTATGAATGACGACAGGGAAAGAAAACCATTTTTATGTATCGGTGATATTTGCCTGAGGCGGTGTTTTGTACCCGTTTGTCTGCGTGGTGCGCTGGATACAGTGCGTTACAGTTTGCCTGCCGGGACGGCGCACAATCGCTATCGCCAGCCCGGCAATCACCAGCGTCAGTCCCGTTGATACCCACATTGTTCCGGCGATCCCCAGCGTTTTGTTTAACCATGCACAGGCAAACGGTGAAGCCGCTGCTGTGAGCTGGCCAGGAATAAGCAGCATACCGGTGCGGCGGGCATAGCTCTCCACGCTAAACAGCTCCAGCGGCAGGTTCGCTTTGACTATCGTCATTAGCCCGTTGATGGCACCAAAACCCAGCACAAACCCGGCGGCACACCAGGCAAACCGGGTGCTGCTTAGTCCAATCAGAAAGCAGACCGGCATGGCAAGGGTGGTAAAAAGGGTCAGTTTGAACGGCGTTAAGCGGGCACCCGCCAGCACCTCCAGCGAGCGAGCCCCCGTCTGGCCTATCCCCCACAGAATGCCGATCGTGACCGGCAGGCCAAAGCTGGCGATAAACTCCGGCAGATGGGTAGACGTACCGCTGGAGACAAAGGTGAAAAGGGCGATGAAGGCTGCATAAAGCCAGCCGTTTCGTCGTTCGTTGCGCAGAGGTGGCGCGGTGACCTTTGTCGTCACCGTTAGCCGCTGCCGGGGAAGCGAGCGGATCAGCGCCGCGCTCAGCAGGCCAAAGAGGGCATAAACCCTTAGCGCCTCTTGCCAGCTCATAAGGTGGAGCAGGCCATCACCCAGCGGCCAGAAGACGGCGGATGCCAGCCCGCCCGCCAGCGTGACGCGTGAGATTGTTCTTCGCGCCTGCTGACCGTAGAGGTTCACCAGCGCGGCGAACAGCGCATCGTACAGCGACAGGCGCATCCCGATGCCGGTGATCAGCCAGACGCAATACCAACCAAATAACGTCTGGGTATATGCCATACCCGCGCAGCCTGCGGCGATCAGCAACGTGCCACTCATCACCACCCTCTGGCCGCCAAAGCGTGCCAGCAGGTGGGCGACGAAAGGGGAAGCCGCCGCCATCACCAGCATTGCCAGCGTCAGGCCGAGGTAAATCTGTGGTGATGACCACCCCCGATCGGCTGATATCGCCAGCGCGAAGGTACCGGGCATATAAAACGAGATCCCCCAGTTGATGAGTTGATGACATCCGGCAGTGAGGGCGAGTCGACGAGGCAGGGCAGGAGTTTCCATTGTTTCATTCCGTTATGCAGTTGTCCCCAGCATAGCGAGCGAGGTATTGTGCAAACAGATCTGCAACCTTATGCGCAGTATAAGAGAAACTTTGAATGACGACGCTTAATCTGGGCTATCTCGCGACGTTCCGGCTGGTGATCCAGCGCGGCAGTTTTTCCGCTGCGGCGGATCTGATGGGCATTTCCCAGCCCGCTGTCAGCATGCAGGTACGTCAGCTGGAGCAGTTTTTGCAAACGCGCCTGGTGGAACGTACCGGGCGAGGCATTAAGGCGACGGCCGCCGGAGAGGCCCTGCTGGCCCACGGGGAACGCATTCAGCAGGTGGTGGATGAAACCCTCCAGTCCGTGGGTGCGTTCAGACACGATGTTAGCGGGACCATTACGCTTGGCACGGGGGCGACGGCCTGTATCCATCTTTTGCCGCCGTTACTGGAGCAACTGCGCCGCGACTATCCGCTCCTGCGGGTGGGCGTAACCACGGGCAACACGCTCGACATCGTCCGGGCTATCGAAGAGAACCGTCTCGATATGGGGCTGGTGACGCTGCCGGTCAGCGGTAAAGCGCTGGACGTCATGCCGGTGATGGACGAGGAGTTTGTCTTTATTGCTTCGCAGGCGCAGCAGGACGCTTTCAGGCACTTAACCCCGGAGGTGCTCCATGCTCAGTCGCTGATCGCCTTTGAGTCAGGCAGCAGTACCCGGACGCTCATTGATGGCTGGTTTGCTGCCAGCGGATTAACGATCGCACCAGTGATGCAGCTTGGCAGCATTGAGGCGATTAAGCGTATGGTTCGCGTGGGGCTGGGCTACAGTATCGTTCCAGGAATGGCGGTAGCGCATGAGGCTGACCGTGAAGGGCTGTGCGTGATGTCGCTGACGCCCATGCTGCAGCGACAGCTGGCTATCGTAATGCGGCAGGATAAGATCCTTAGCAAAGGGATAGCAGGAATTATTCGGCTGGTGCAAAACCATCCGGCGGGCTAGCGGTCAGCGGCGTCGACGTTCAGGCTGGACTGCTGCGACTGGATCTTGTCCTGATGGTGATACCAGGCGCCAATGGAAGAGTAAACGAAGCGGCCAAAGAAAAACAGAAAGCTGATGAGCAGTATGATGCGGGTCATTCGGGTGTTAAAACGGTGTCGTTTGCGCATACGCGTGGCCTGACTCACTCTCTTTTTCCTGGGCATGCCCTTTTGGGCGATGGGGATATTAAGGCACAGCGGAAAGACAGGGTCAATTCCGCAATGTGTAAATAACCGTCAGTGTTTACATTAATTATTGTTATTGAAATTGATTGTTGCATTTACCATATTGATAATATGAGGAAAATTATTTCAAAAAAAACGCATGTAAGGCTTATTTGCATAAAATAGTTTGATTTAAGTCAACGGATTCCCGGCTCTGGTATTTAAAATCCCTCCTCCACATTGTTCGCCCTGCACATCACCGGGGCGGCGTCAGGTCAGGTTGGATGCCTGTCTTTATTTTCCCTCTGGAGTAAAAGGGGTTTAACCGGGCATCTATGAACATTTTCGCTTTTCTTAAAAACAATAAAAACCGCTGGTGGGCATTGCCGCTTATTTTGCCGGTGGGGTTACTGCCCGTGCTGAGCGTGGCGAATACGTTCACGCAGCTGGGCGACGGAATTGCGGCGCTCTATTATTTACCGCTCTCTTTTTTGCTTTCGCTGATGATGTTTTTTGGTCTGGAAGCTCTGCCCGGTATTGTACTGGCGCTGTTTATTCGCTATTACCCGTCGGTCGGGCTGTTCGAAACCGTCGCCGGTGTGTTCCATTTTATCGTCCCGTTAGTGCTCAGCTGGGGCGGCTATCGGGTTTTTGCGCCCAGACGAAATATGACGGCCTATGGCGACGTGCGGCTGATGGCGCAGCGTATGTTCTGGCAGGCCTTCTGCCCTGCGACGCTGTTTCTGGTGCTGTTCCAGTTTGCGGTGTATCTCGGCATATATGAGAGTCGTCAGAGCCTGGCGGGGCTGAACCCTTTTAATATTCGCACGCTGATTAACTATCAGGCCCTGCTGGTCAGCGGGCTGACGGGCGTGCCGCTAAGTTATCTGCTGATCCGCCTGATTCGCCATCCGCGTTATCTCAACAGTCTCATCTCGCAGATCCGTAGCCAGATAGACGCAAAAGTGACGCCCGCTGAGTTTCTGATTTGGGCTGTTGCGCTCGGCGGGCTGATTTCGCTGCTGCTGCTCCCGATGAATGAAAACAGTTCCATTTTCACCACCAACTATACCCTGTCGTTGCTGATGCCGGTGATGCTCTGGGGGGCGATGCGCTTTGGCTATAAGCTGATTTCGCTTATCTGGACGCCGATACTGCTGGTGTCTATCCACTATTTTTACCGCTATATCCCAATGAACCAGGGATACGACATTCAGCTGGCGATCACCTCTTCCAGTTACCTGGTCTTTTCGTTCGTGGTGATTTACATGTCGATGCTGGCGACCCGGCAGCGCGCGGTGAACAAGCGTGCCCGCAGGCTGGCGTTACTCGACCCGGTTATGCATATGCCTAACCTGCGGGCGCTGTCGCGCGATCTGGCGAAAAACCCGTGGTCGGCGCTCTGTTTAGTGCGTATTCCTGAGCTGGAGATTCTGGGGCGTAACTATGGCGTGTTGCTGCGCATTCAGTACAAACAGCGGCTGGCACAATGGATTAATGCCAGGCTCCAGTCCAACGAAAAGGTTTATCACCTCACGGGCTGTGACCTGGCGATTCGCCTTAACGCGGAATCGCACCAGCAGCGGATTGAAACTCTGGACGAACATATCAAACAGTTCCGCTTTATCTGGGATGGCATACCGTTGCAGCCGGAGGTGGGCGTGAGCTACTGCTATGTACGTTCGCCCGTCAACCACCTCTATCTGGTGCTGGGCGAGCTGGGGGTAGTGGCTGACCTGTCGCTCTCCTCTAACCACCCGGAAAACCTTCAGCAACGTGGTGCCGTCCACCTGCAGCGTAGCCTGAAGGATAAAGTCGCGGTGATGAGTCGCCTGCAGCGTGCGCTGGATAACAACGAATTCACGCTGCTGGTTCAGCCCGTGCGCGGCCTGCGGGGGGACAGCTATCACGAAGTGCTGCTGCGCATGACCGATGCAAACGGGCTGTTAATCTCGCCTGAACAATTCCTGCCCGTTGCCCAGGAGTTTGGACTCTCTTCGCGGGTGGATTTGTGGGTACTGGACCACACGCTGCGCTTCCTTGCAGCGCACCGCGAGAAACTGCCCGGCCAGCGCTTTGCCATTAATCTGGCCCCTTCAACGGTGTGTCGGGTGCAGTTCCCGCTCGAGGTGAGTCGTCTGCTGACCCACTATGCCATCGAGCCGTGGCAGCTGATCTTTGAAGTGACGGAGTGCAGCACCTTCTGCAACGCGGAACAGGCGCTACACATCCTCAGGCAGTTGCAGAAAATGGGGGTACGCATTGCGATTGATGATTTCGGTACCGGTTATGCGAGCTATGCGCGGCTGAAAAGCGTGGATGCCGACATTCTCAAGATTGACGGCAGCTTCATCCGTAATATCGTCAACAACAGTCTGGACTATCAGATTGTGGCGTCTATCTGCCATCTGGCACGCATGAAGAAGATGCTGGTGGTGGCGGAGTATGTCGAGACCGAAGAGATACGTAGCGCGGTTCACGCGCTAGGCATCGATTATGTGCAGGGTTATCTGATTGGCAAGCCGGTTGCGCTTGAGTCACTGGCGGAAACTGAGGCGTCCACCGCGGACGCCTGAGTCATCATGCGGCGACGTCGGCGCTCTCTTCCTTGATTTTGAGCATCCAGCCGGTGACCGCTTCCCAGTACTGCTGCTCTTTTTCCAGATCCAGCAGGACCAGCGCGTTCTGGCTGAACCAGTCGTGCGGGAAGCTCAGCGTCCAGTGGTGATCGTCGGTTGTCAGCTTCAGCGTCGGCGGCGTCGTGGTGGCCTGACGCTGGTTATTGAGGAGCACGCCCAGACGCAGCAGCTGGATGAGCGGCAGGAACTGCTTCTTCTTGAACAGCGTGAAGCGCGGCAGATCGTCGAGCTTGATGGCCTTGCGGTGATAACGCACCAGCGTCGCCATCATGGTTTGCTGCTCCTGGTTAAAGCCAGGCAGATCGCTGTTTTGCAGAATATAGGCCGAATGGCGGTGCATTCCGCTGTGATTAATGTTCAGCCCCACCTCGTGCAGCATCGCGGCCCATTTCAGCAGGGCGGCAAGCTGCGGGTGCGCGAGCTTAGGATTCTGTTCTTCCCACTGTTCGTACATCTGGACCGTTGTTTCCAGCACGCGCTTCGCCTGCTCGCGGTCGATGTTGTACTGGTTGGCCAGGCTTTGCGCGGTGCGGCTGCGAATGTCCTGATGGCGGAAGCGACCTTCCATCTCATACAGCACGCCTTCACGCAGCGCACCGTCGGAGAGACGCAGCTCCTTAATGGCAAGCGCATCAAACACGCCGCAGAGGATAGCCAGACCCGGTACAAATACCGCCTTACGTTCGTCAGAAAGACCCGGCAGGCTTAGGGCGTCAAAACTTTTATGCTTCAGCACTTCTTCGGTCAGCAGGGTCAGGCGTTCAGGCGTGATAAACCCGTCTTTTTCACCCATTGCCAGCAGGACTTCATGCGCCGCCTTGATGGTACCCGACGCGCCCAGCGCCACGTTCCAGCCCTGAATACGGTACTGCCAGGCCAGATTTTCCAGCTTCTGGACCGCGGCCATACGCGCCCGCTGGAAGTTTTCACGGGTGATGGCGCCGCCCGGGAAATACATCTGCGCGAAGCTGACGCAGCCCATACGGCGGCTTTCCACCAGACGCGGCTCAAAGTCTTCGCCGATCACCAGTTCCGTAGAACCCCCGCCAATGTCGATAACCAGCTTGCGCCCTTTTTCCGGCTGGGTGTGCTCAACACCCATGAAAATCAGACGCGCTTCCTCGTTACCGGAGATGATCTCAATCGGGTAGGGGATCACTTTTTCGGCTCGCTTGAGGAACTCCGGGGCGTTCAGCGCCTGGCGCAGCGTGTGGGTCCCCACAATGCAAACGCTGGAAGGCGAGAAGCCCTGCAGGCGCTCAGCAAACAGGGACAGGCAGTTTAAGCCGCGCTCCATCGCCTCTTCGCTCAGCATGCTGCGTTCATCAAGACCATCCGCCAGGTGTACGCGCTGCTTCAGACGACCGATGATCTGCAGCGCGCCATCCACCTCACGGGCGATGACCATGTGGAAACTGTTAGAGCCAAGATCGACCGCGGCGAATTCCTGCGGGCGTGGGGTCTTATCATTTATCGGCATAGGTTAATCGGGTTGCTCGAGTGATTTGATATAGTCGTAAATCGCCAGTTGCGACCGCACTTTACGACGATTGCCGCGCGGTACATAGCGGTTACTGAGTTCTTTGTCGATATAGCGCGCTTTCACCGTATCGCTGAACAGGATCTCGATAATGTCGAGGATACGCTGTTTCAGACGCGGATCCAGCAGCGGGGTCGCGACTTCAATTCGATAGTCAATATTGCGCGTCATCCAGTCTGCCGAAGAGAGATAGACCTGTTTATCACCCGCATTATCGAAAATATAGACCCGATCGTGTTCCAGGTAGCGATCAACAATGCTGATAACGCGAATATTGTCGCTGATGCCTTCCAGTTCCGGGATCAGCGAGCACATGCCGCGGATCAGCAGGTTAACCGGCACGCCGGAGCTGGACGCCGCATACAGACGGTCCACCAGACCTTTATCGACCAGGTTGTTAAGCTTCAGCGTGATGCCAGATGACAAACCTTTCTGGGCATTGGCGATCTCTTTATCGATCATATCGTACAGCAGGCGGCGCGAGTTCTGCGGCGAGACCAGCAGATAGTCAAAGCTCACCGGGCGGTACGGGTTCTCAATAAAGTTAAATACACGGCGCACTTCGTTAGTGATGCGGGCGTCGGCGGTGAGCAGCGAGTAGTCGGTGTAAATCCGCGCCGTTTTTTCGTTGAAGTTCCCGGTTCCGATGTGGGCATAACGCACCACGTCTTCGCCCTCTTTACGGGAGATCAGGAACAGCTTGGCGTGAATTTTCAGCCCTGGTGCGGAGAAGATGACGTGCACACCCGCTTCCGTCAGACGGCGCGCCCAGTGAATGTTGGCTTCTTCATCGAAACGTGCCTGCAGCTCCACGACCACGGTCACTTTTTTGCCGTTGTGCGCCGCATGGATCATCGCGTCGATGATGCGGGAATCTTTTGCCACGCGGTAGATGTTGATTTTGATCGCCAGCACGCTCGGGTCGAAAGAGGCCTGACGCAGCAGTTCAAGCACGTGTTCAAACGTGTGGTACGGATAGTAGAGCAGGACGTCACGTTCGCGAATGGCGTCAAACCCGTTGCGGAATTTATCAAACCAGAGATGGCGCAGGCGCGGCAGCGGCTTGTTCACCAGGTTGGCTTTGCCAACGTTCGGGAAGCCAATAAAGTCTTTAAAGTTGTGGTAACGGCCACCGGGTACGATGGAGTCATAGCGCGAAATGGTCAGTTTCTCGCGCAGCATCTCCACCATGGCGTCCGGCATATCGCGCTGGTAAACAAAGCGGACCGGCTCGGCCGTCAGGCGCTGTTTCAGGCTGGAGGACATCAGCTCCATCAGGCTGGCTTCCATCTCGTGGACCAGGTCGTATTCGGCGTCACGGGTCATCTTCATCGAGTAGGCGTTTAGCGCATCGTAGTCGAAGAAGCCTTTGAAGATGTCGTCCAGACAGTAACGCAGGATGTTATCCAGCAGGATCATTGGCTTGCGTCTGCGCGGGGTTTCCGGCGGCAGATTCACAAAGCGCGGCACCTTGTCAGACGGGATCTCCAGCAGCGCGTAGCTGATGGACTCACCGCGAATAATTTCCACGGCCAGATAGGTGTAGTCATCCTTCAGGAACTGCACCAGGTCGGTTTCGCGGTTAATCAGAATCGGGGTAATGTGCTGGCGGAGATAATGTTTGAAGTAGTGGCGCAGCCAGTTTTGTTGGTTAACGGAAAGCTGACGTTCGTTAATCAGGAAGATTTGATTGCGTGCCATCTCCAGCAGCAGTTCGTTATACAGGCCGTCAAACTCCTGATCGGCTTTCAACACGCGGGACTGGATTTTACCCAGCAGATGACGCGAGTGAGAATTTAAGCCCTGTTCTTCGCTGATGATGATCCGTCTTTTCAGCTCGGCAAAGCGAACCTTGTAGAACTCATCCAGGTTGTTGGAATAAATGCCCAAAAAACGCATGCGTTCGATCAGCGGGTTACTTTTGTCGGCCGCTTCCTGGAGTACACGTTCGTTAAATGCTAACCAGCTTAGCTCTTTCTCGATATATAACTTTTCCTGACCCATTACAGCTCACACTCCAGTTCAATCACAGGACGTGGTAAATCCGTCTCGTCCTTATTATGGCGAGCATTTCCACGATATGTCCAACAGTGCCAGAAAAGTATGACAGTTATTTTTTTTGTTGGGGATTTTAGAGAGTTGGGGGAGGCAATATCGGGTAATGCAATAAGTCGGGTAAGCGTAGCGCCACCCGACATAACAAACTACTCTTCGGCCGCATAACCCTGAGGCGGAAGCTTAACGCCGTCCAGCCAGGCTGCACCGTCGCGCATTTCAAGACGCCCGTCAACAAACCAGCTGACCACCAGCGGGTAGATGGCGTGTTCCTGAGTTTGCACGCGCTCGGTCACGTCGTCTTCGTTGTCGCCATCAAAGACCGGGACTTTCGCCTGCAGGATCACCGGGCCACCGTCCAGTTCGTCAGTGACGAAATGCACAGAGGTACCGTGCTCCTCATCGCCATTTTCCAGCACCTGACGGTGTGTGTGCAGGCCGGGATATTTTGGCAGCAGGGAAGGGTGGATATTCAGAAGTCGCCCGGCGAAGTGTTCGACAAACGCCGGGCTCAGAATACGCATATAGCCCGCCAGTACGACCACGTCCGGTGCATAGGCATCAATCTCGTTAACCAGTTCGCGGTCGAAGGCTTCACGCCCGGCGAACTGGCTGGCTTCCAGCGCGTGCGCGGGAATGCTCTCTTGCCGCGCGCGCTCAAGGCCGAACGCGTCGGCCTTGTTGCTGAATACTGCCCGAATGGTGCCGTTAATTTTCTTCTGTTTACAGGCGTCTATGATGGCCTGCAAATTACTTCCGTTGCCGGAAATGAGCACCACGATGTTTTTCATTCAATGACCACACGCTCTTCGGAATCGGAGGCTTTAATCGTACCGATTTTCCACGCGTTTTCACCTTTCTCGGTCAACAGCTTAACCGCTTTATCGGCTTCGCTTGCTGGCAGGGCGATAACCATGCCCACGCCGCAGTTAAAGGTGCGGTACATTTCGTGAGAACTCACGTTGCCTGCGGTCTGCAGCCAGTTAAAGACTGCCGGCCACTGCCATGAGGATTCGTCGATCACCGCCTGGGTGTTATCCGGCAGGACGCGCGGAATGTTTTCCCAGAAGCCGCCGCCGGTCAGGTGGGCAATGGCGTGAACGTCAACGTTCTCGATAAGCTCCAGTACGTTTTTCACGTAGATGCGGGTCGGGGCCAGCAGATGGTCAGCCAGCGGTTTACCTTCAAGCTCAGTGGTTTGTGGGTCGCAACCGCTGACTTCGAGAATTTTACGCACCAGAGAGTAGCCGTTGGAGTGTGGGCCGCTGGAAGCCAGCGCAATCAGCACATCACCATCAGCCACTTTGCTGCCGTCGATAATTTCTGATTTTTCTACTACACCGACGCAGAAGCCTGCGACGTCATAATCTTCGCCGTGATACATGCCAGGCATTTCCGCGGTTTCACCGCCCACCAGCGCGCAGCCGGACTGCAGACAGCCTTCGGCGATACCGTTAATGACGCTGGCTGCGGTATCCACATCCAGTTTGCCGGTCGCGTAGTAATCGAGGAAGAACAGGGGTTCTGCACCCTGAACCACCAGGTCATTCACGCACATCGCAACCAGATCGATACCGACCGTGTCGTGACGTTTTAAATCCATCGCCAGGCGCAGTTTGGTGCCTACGCCGTCAGTTCCCGAGACCAGAACAGGTTCACGATATTTTTGCGGCAGCGCGCACAGTGCGCCGAATCCACCCAGACCACCCATCACTTCCGGGCGGCGGGTTTTTTTCACCACACCTTTGATTCGGTCAACCAGCGCATTACCTGCGTCAATATCAACACCGGCATCTTTGTAGCTGAGAGAAGTTTTGTTGGTCACGGCTCAAGTCCCCACGCGATTGCATAGCTAGTAAGAAAAATCGGCGCAATTCTAACAGTCCAGGCAAACGTTTGCGAGCCTATTCTCGGTGTAGGGATCTTTTTTTCTCTCTGGCCATTGCGGGGCAACAAACTTGACTCTGTTCACGAAAATGAAACCGGTTTCGGCGATCTGCTTGCAACGGATAACCCCTTTGCACATCATCGAACTGAAACCGGTTTCTGTAATTGTTTTTGCAGAAAATAACGCAGAATGAGGGAAAGCGAATGTCAGGATTTAAAGCAGATTTTCTGTGGGGTGGTGCCGTTGCGGCGCATCAGCTGGAAGGCGGCTGGAAAGAGGGCGGCAAGGGCGTAAGCGTTGCCGACGTCATGACGGCGGGTGCGCATGGCGTACCGCGTGAAATCACCAACGGCGTGCTGGAAGGGAAGAATTACCCTAACCATGAAGCCATTGATTTCTACCATCGTTATAAAGAAGACATCAGACTCTTTGCCGAGATGGGGTTCAAATGTTTCCGTACCTCCATCGCCTGGACGCGTATCTTTCCGAAAGGCGACGAGCGGGAGCCTAATGAGGCTGGCCTGAAATTCTATGACGATCTGTTCGACGAATGCCTGAAGTACGGCATCGAACCGGTTATTACGCTTTCTCACTTCGAGATGCCTTTCCACCTGGTGACGGAATACGGCGGCTGGCGCAACCGTAAGCTGATCGACTTTTTCGTTCGTTTTGCAAAAGTGGTCTTCCAGCGCTATCAGCATAAAGTGAAGTACTGGATGACCTTCAATGAGATCAACAACCAGGCTAACTTCCACGAAGATTTTGCGCCGTTCACCAACTCCGGGTTGAAGTATGCGCCGGGTGAAGACCGTGAGCCGGTCATGTTCCAGGCCGCGCACTACGAGCTGGTGGCCAGCGCCCTGGCGGTGAAGGCGGGACGCGAAATTAATCCGTCGCTGCAGATCGGCTGTATGATTGCTATGTGTCCTATCTATCCGCTGACCTGCGCGCCGGACGATATGATGATGGCGATGAATGCGATGCACCGTCGCTACTGGTTTACCGACGTGCACGTCCGCGGTAAGTACCCGCAGCATCTGCTCAACTACTTTGAACGTCGCGGGTTCGCGCTGGATATTACCGATGAGGATAAAGCAGCGCTGCGCCAGGGTTGCGTTGATTATATCGGCTTCAGCTATTACATGTCCTTTGCCACCAAGGCGACGGCGGACAACCCGCAGCTTGATTACGACGAGAGCAAGAGCCTGGTCTCTAACCCGTATGTGCAGAAATCCGACTGGGGCTGGCAGATTGACCCGGTTGGGCTGCGCTACTCCCTGAACTGGTTCTGGGATCACTACCAGTTGCCGCTGTTCATTGTTGAAAACGGCTTTGGCGCGATTGACGTGCAGGAGAGTGACGGCACGATAAACGATCGGTACCGCATTGATTACCTTTCTGCGCACATTCGCGAGATGAAAAAAGCGGTGGTGGAAGATGGCGTAGACCTGATGGGCTACACCCCGTGGGGCTGTATCGACCTTGTGTCTGCCGGCACCGGTGAAATGAAAAAACGCTACGGCTTTATCTTTGTAGATAAAGACAATGAAGGGAACGGCACGCTGAACCGCAGCAAGAAAAAGTCCTTCGACTGGTATAAGCAGGTGATTGCGAGCAACGGCGAGCAGCTATAATTGCCCGGTGGCGCTGCGCTTACCGGGCCTATGGGATTTGTAGGCCGGGTAAGCGTTAGCGCCACCCGGCAGCACCCCGCACCCAAGCCGGAGCCTTGCCTCCGGCTTTTTTGTCTTTGATTGACATATGTCAAGCAAGATGGGTATGGCGCAATCCGAAAAAAGCGGTATAATCCCGCGATTTTTTTGCGGATGCCACCTCAGAGGAGAAAGAGAATGAAGATTGTGGAAGTGAAACACCCACTCGTTAAACACAAGTTGGGCCTGATGCGTGAGCATGACATCAGCACGAAGCGTTTTCGCGAACTGGCTTCTGAAGTGGGCAGCCTGCTGACCTACGAAGCAACCTCTGATCTGGAAACGGAAAAAGTCACCATCGAAGGCTGGAACGGCCCGGTGCAGGTTGAGCAGATCAAAGGGAAGAAAATTACCGTCGTGCCTATCCTGCGTGCCGGTCTGGGTATGATGGAAGGCGTGCTGGAGCACGTACCAAGCGCGCGCATCAGCGTGGTCGGTATCTACCGTAATGAAGAGACGCTGGAGCCGGTTCCTTACTTCCAGAAGCTGGTGTCCAACATCGACGAACGTATGGCGCTGGTGGTTGACCCTATGCTGGCGACCGGCGGTTCAATGATCGCCACCATCGACCTGCTGAAAAAAGCGGGCTGCAGCAGCATTAAGGTGCTGGTACTCGTTGCGGCACCGGAAGGGATCGCGGCGCTGGAAAAAGCGCACCCGGACGTTGAGCTGTACACCGCCTCTATCGACCAGGGTCTTAACGAGCACGGATACATCATCCCGGGGCTCGGCGATGCCGGCGATAAGATCTTTGGTACGAAATAATCGAATAACGATAAAAAAGCCGACTTTGATAGTCGGCTTTTTTTTGAATAAAACACCAACAACAAAACTCAGAGGAAAACACTATGACGCGCCGTGCTATCGGGGTGAGTGAAAGACCGCCGCTTTTACAGACTATCCCGCTTAGTTTGCAGCACCTGTTCGCCATGTTTGGCGCAACCGTGCTGGTGCCAATCCTGTTTCACATTAACCCGGCTACCGTGCTGCTGTTCAACGGCATCGGTACGCTGCTGTACCTCTTTATCTGTAAAGGCAAAATCCCGGCGTATCTCGGGTCGAGCTTCGCCTTTATCTCTCCGGTGCTATTGCTGCTGCCGCTGGGTTATGAAGTGGCGCTGGGCGGCTTTATCATGTGTGGCGTACTGTTCTGCCTGGTCTCCTTCATTGTGAAGAAAGCCGGTACCGGCTGGCTGGACGTGATGTTCCCCCCTGCGGCGATGGGCGCAATCGTTGCCGTCATCGGTCTCGAACTGGCGGGCGTGGCGGCGAATATGGCCGGTCTGCTGCCTGCGGACGGGCAATCGCCGGATTCTAAAACCATCATTATCTCGATGGTGACGCTGGGCGTGACGGTGTTTGGCTCCGTGCTGTTCCGCGGCTTTATGGCGATTATCCCGATCCTGATCGGCGTGCTGGCGGGCTATGCGCTCTCCTTCGTGATGGGCGTGGTGGATACCACACCGATTGCCGAGGCGCACTGGTTCGCGCTGCCAACCTTCTACACCCCGCGCTTCGAGTGGTTTGCTATCTTCACCATTCTGCCCGCCGCACTGGTCGTGATTGCGGAGCACGTCGGCCACCTGGTGGTAACGGCGAACATCGTTAAGCGTGATTTAATCCGCGACCCGGGTCTGCACCGCTCCATGTTTGCGAACGGTTTCTCCACCATCATCTCCGGTTTCTTCGGATCCACGCCAAACACCACGTACGGTGAGAACATCGGCGTGATGGCAATCACCCGCGTCTACAGCACCTGGGTTATTGGCGGCGCGGCGATTATTGCCATTCTGCTCTCCTGCGTGGGTAAGCTGGCGGCAGCGATTCAGATTATCCCGGTGCCGGTCATGGGCGGCGTCTCGCTGCTGCTGTATGGGGTAATCGGTGCCTCCGGGATTCGCGTGCTGATTGAATCGAAAGTGGATTACAGCAAAGCGCAGAACCTGATCCTCACCTCGGTCATTCTGATTATCGGCGTGAGCGGTGCGAAGGTGCACATCGGTGCGGCCGAGCTGAAAGGCATGGCGCTGGCGACCATCGTCGGCGTGGGCCTGAGCCTGATTTTCAAGCTGATCTCGGTGATCCGCCCGGAAGAGGTGGTACTGGACGCTGACGAAAGCGAAAAAGCGCCACATTGATCCTTTAACCGGGTGGACGATCCGCCCGGTTCTCTCCTTGCAGGTTCCGTGTTAAACTCCGTCCCGATTTTACGTAAGATCTGGTTGAGGTACTTCTGAACGGACCGGCACAGCTCTCTCTGCCACTCTATCTCCCTGACGATGAAACTTTTGCGAGTTTCTGGCCGGGTGATAACCCCTCTTTACTGGCTGCACTGCAAAACGTGCTGCGCCAGGAGCACAGCGGATACATCTATATCTGGTCACGCGAAGGCGCGGGGCGCAGCCACCTGTTGCATGCCGCCTGCGCGGAGCTTTCGGCGCGCGGTGATGCGGTAGGCTATGTGCCGCTGGATAAACGTACCTGGTTCGTGCCTGACGTGCTGGAGGGAATGGAACATCTCTCCCTGGTCTGCATCGATAATATCGAATGCGTGGCGGGGGATGAGCCGTGGGAAATGGCGATCTTTAACCTCTATAACCGCATTTTGGAGTCGGGCAAAACCCGACTGCTGATCACTGGCGATCGTCCACCGCGCCAGCTCAATCTTGGGTTGCCGGATCTGGCGTCACGTCTGGACTGGGGGCAAATCTACAAGCTCCAGCCGCTGTCGGATGAAGATAAGCTTCAGGCATTACAGCTGCGCGCAAAGCAGCGTGGCTTTGAGCTGCCGGAAGACGTGGGCCGTTTCCTGCTCAAGCGCCTGGACAGGGAAATGCGCACCCTGTTCGATACGCTCGATCAGCTCGATCGCGCTTCCATTACCGCCCAGCGCAAGCTGACCATTCCGTTTGTGAAAGATATCCTTAAGCTTTGAGTTTTTTGCCGGGTGGCGGCTGCGCTTACCGGGCCTACAGGTGCTCTTTGTAGGCCGGGTAAGGCGTAGCCGCCACCCGGCTAAAGATCCTCCAACAGATGCTCTACCAGAAGTGGAATCGGCCGTCCTGATGCCACGCTCCGTCCCCCTTCACGCCACAGCGCCGTGCCGCTGATATCCAGATGCGCCCACGGAATGGTTGGCGGGCAGAAGTGATGCAGCAACCACGCCGCCGAGGCGCTTATCGCCGCATTGTTGGTTGGCGTGTTGCACAGATCGGCGATGGCGCTGTCGGTCTGCTTTTTCAACCGCGCATCCAGCGGCAGGGACCACACTTCGTCGCCACTCTGTTTCCCTGCCTGCGTCAGCGCACTGCGCAGCGGTTCATCCTGCGTCATTAGCCCGCTTAGCTCATACCCCAGCGCCTTCACGACTGCACCGGTTAAGGTCGCCATATCAATAATATAGCGCGCCTGCGGATGCCGCTGGCTGGCCCAGGCGATAGCATCCGCCAGCACCAGTCGACCTTCAGCATCGGTATTGTTGATTTCAACCGTGGTGCCGTTGCAGGCTGTTGCCACCGTGCCGGGCTGCATGGCATTGGGGCCGATGGCATTTTCTGCCAGTGCCAGCACGCCCATGATGCGTACGGGCAATCCCAGCTCTGCCACGGTGAGCATCAGCCCCAGCACGTTAGCCGCCCCACACATGTCATATTTCATGGTGTACATGCCCGCACCTTCTTTCAGCCACAGACCGCCGGTATCAAAGGTGATGCCTTTTCCCACATAGCAGCGCACCGGGCCGTCGTGAGTGCCATCATAATGCATCGCCAGCAGACGTGGCGGGCAGCTCGCCCCTTTGCCCACGGCGTGCAGTAGACCCAGGCCGTGCTCAACAATCTCTTTTTCGTTGAGCACTTCGCAGCGCAGGGCGGGGAAGAGGGCGCAGAGCTTTAGTGCCTCTTCTACCACAAACTGCGGCGTACACCGGTCAGAGGGGATATCCGCCAGACGTCGTGCCGCGACCATGCCGTGCGCGATAGCCTGCTGCTGGCGGAAAACACCCTCCAGCTCCGCCTGTTGTTCCGGCAGGCAGAGGGCGGTGATATGCGCAATACGGACGTCATCGTCGGTTTTCTTTAGCTGCAAATCGCTTAGCCGGTGCGCCTGATTAAAGAGAAAACGCAGCACTTGCGCCAGCACGACGTCGTCGATATTTGTCACGTCCAGCATCACATCGGGACTCACGGGTGAGGCCAGCAGCGGGCGCAGCGCCGTAAGCAATCCTTCTGTCAGGCTATCGTGCCAGAGCGCATCGGGGAGCAGCGTGTTCCGGGCAAAAGGGGCGCAGCCAAAGCGGGCGTCAGCGATGCCGCTGGACTCGCGCATTTCCGCGATAAGCGCAGTTTGCGGCAAATGCGCACAGGCGGTGCGGGCGATAAAATGGCTTTGCGGCTTTGCGTCGGAAAGTGCGGTAATGAGTTGATATGTAATCATCATGACTCCTCAATCGGGGCGCGGATCCGCGCGGCATAGGCCTGCATCCATTCATCGTCTACCGCGTGATAATGCGTTTTTTCCCGCAGACGCTCTGTGCGATAAACGGTGAGAGGCTGTCGAGCCGTCGCCACAACAAACGAAAAGGTTTTGATATTCGTCGCGGCGCCGAACTCGCCCTTGTTATTCATGCACACCACGGAGAGATCGCCCGCGCGACCAAAGCGCGACATCAGCTTATCTTCCAGCTCGAACACCACTGAATCTGCGGCCTGCTGCGGCGACATGCCTTGCGCCATCCGGCGAACGATTTCGTAGCTGGTGCAGCCTTTCATCAGATCTTCACCGACGCCCGTGGCGGTAGCGGCACCGGTTTCGCTGTCGCAGTAAAAGCCGGAGCCGATAATGGGGGAATCCCCAATGCGGCCGCGTTTTTTCATAAACAGGCCGCTGGTGGAGGTGGCGACGCTCATGGAACCCTGCTTATCAAGACCGATAATGCCGACGGTATCGTGTCCGTCGTACGGGCTTAAGCCTTTATCCAGCGTCTCGCGGCAGCGCTTGCGGTAGTGCTGCATGGCGCGCTCCGTGAGCATGGTTTTGTCGGCAAAGCCCTGGCTCAGTGCCCATTCACGTGCGCCCTGGCCGACCAGCAGGCTGTTGTAGCGCTGGCGGCTCAGCGCGTGCGCCACGCGCACCGGATTGGCGATATCCACCAGATTTCCTACGGCACCGAACGCCAGCGTGTCGCCGTCCATGTACGCCGCATCCAGCTCGACTTCGCCGTTTTCGGTAGGCAGCCCGCCATAGCCGACGGATTTATACAGCGGGAAGTCTTCCACGGCAGCGACGGCATCCACCACCGCTGCTGAGACCGGTTTTCCCGCCGCCAGGGCAGATGCAGATTCCGTTACGCCTTCAAGCGCCATTCGCCAGGTTGCGATAATTCCCCACATGCTTTACTCCTGTTTTGCAAGGGTGGTGTCAGTTTGCGTGACCGTGCTCAGCTCCGCAGCACGGTACTGTTTGTCCACGATACGCATGAAAGGCAGGTACAACATGGCGCCAATCAGCAGGTTGATAAGCTGCATCACGCTGCCGCTCAGGTGCCCGGTAATGATAAAACCGCTGATGACCGGTGGCAGCGTCCAGGGGATAAACACCCCGGTGGTGACGGCGACCGCGCCAATTTTCATCGCCGCATACTGCACGGTAACCAGCACCAGCGGCACCAGGTTGAACGGAATAAGCATGATCGGGTTCATGATCACCGGCAGGCCAAACAGGATCGGCTCGTTAATGTTAAACACCGACGCCCCAGCGCCGAGGCGCGCCACTTCGCGCATGTTTTTACTGCGGGCGAAAATCAGCATCGCAATCACCAGCGACAGCGTGGCGCCCGCCCCCCCCATCCAGATCATGTCAAAAAACTGTTCAGTAATAATGTGCGGCGGCGTCGTGCCCGCCTGAATGGCGGCGATGTTATCGGTCTGGTTTTCCATCCACAGCGGACGAATGATGCCGTTGATCATCGAGCCGGAGTTAATCCCCACTGACCAGAGAATGGTGATGCTGAATACGGTCATCAGCGCGCCAAAGTAAGAGGTGCCGTAGTGGCGTACCGGCGTGGCGACCACCTCGTAAATGAACTGATGGATGGTGTTGTAGTGGGTATTTTCGAAGATGATGCGGATACCCAGCACCAGTATCATGACCAGCAGGGCCGGGATAAGCGCCGCGAAGGACTCCTGCACCGCAGGCGGCACGCCGTCCGGCATTTTAATGACCAGATTTTTGCGCTTCAGCCAGCAGAACAGTTCCGTCCACAGCAGCGAACCAATCATCGCCACAAACAGCCCCTTGCTGCCAATCCACTCTACCGGTATGACGGTAATGCCGCCGTTTTCCGCCACTTTGATAAACGGCGTCAGGATTAAAAATGCGACCAATGCCAGGATGCCGCAGGAGATACGGTCCTCGCCATAGTGTTCGGCAAGGCGGAAGGCGACCAGGAAGCTGATAAACAGCGACATGGTGGAGAAGACCGCATTGAACGGAATTTCGATAATCGCGCTCCAGCTCTCACCAAAGGCCTGAGACATAAACTGCTGATAGGTTTGATTCGGGAACGACGAGATGACGAGCAGAATGGAGCCGACGATGATAAATGGCATGAATGAAACGTAGGCACCACGAATGGCCCCGAGATGGCGCTGCTGGGCCGTTTTCGCCGCCAGCGGCATCAGTTTTGCTTCAAGAAATCCCAGAACATTGTTCATTGTGAACTCCGTACAAGATTGAGGGGTGTTGTTTATGTTATGTCTGTGGATTATCAGTGAAGCGCGGTGAGCGAAAGGTGAAATCGGTCACAAAGCAATCGCTTGCATAATATAAATCTCATAAGATTGGTTTCAGGAGGATTGGAATGGAAATCAAACTGCACGCCAATGCCACCACCACGCCGCGCATCCGCCGCTACCTTCAGCAGTCTGATAAAAGCGACCGGGAACTGGCCGTTGAGTTGGGGATCTCGGTCACCACCGTCAGGCGCTGGCGCAACCGCGATCGGGTTTCGGATAACCACACTACGCCAAAAGTGATACACAAAGCGCTGAGACAAGAGCAGGTTGCACTGGTTAATGCTCTGCGCGACATATCAGGTGCGCCATTAGATGAATTGCTGCAGATAGTTAACGACATCCTGGGCATCCCCGTCTCACGGGCAACGCTGAGTCGCTATCTCAAACCGGCACCCGCGAAACAAAAAGGGGCTTCGTTGCAGGGAAAAAAGGCGCTGAAAGCTGGCATCAGGCCGCATACGCTGCTGCTGTATCATCAGCCTTTGTCGCTGCATATGGATGATGGGGGGGAACAACACCTGCTCTGGGCGCGCGAACCGGTGAGCGGCTGGTGTTATGCCCGGCTCTATGCGGGTCTTTCACCGCAGTTGCTCACTACCTGGACGCGCGCGCTGCTGGAGGCCTGCCCCGCTGATATACAATCTGTTGAGACTTTCGGTTTTGAACCGACGCTGCCTGCACAAGACGTTGTTGTTAACGCTCATCCACACAAGCACAATGCGCTGCAGGTGGCGCTACCGCTCCGGGATATTATTCCGCGAGTGAATGATGAACCGGCTGGAGAGGTCGTTATCACGCTATGCGAGTTTTATAACCGGGGTAAAACGCAGAAAAAACTGGGAGAAAGTACGCCGCAGGCGTTTCTGGAAGCGCTGCGGCGTAAGGACTAGAGGATCTCGAGGACATCTTCCGGCGGACGGCCGATGCGTGCTTTACCGTTTGCCACCACAATCGGTCGCTCAATCAGCTTTGGATTGTCAACCATCGCCTGAATCAGCTGGTCTTCGCTGAGGTACGTGTCGTCCAGATTCAGTGACTTATACAGATCCTCTTTCTGGCGCATCAGTTCGCGCGCGCTGCCCATTCCCAGCATGTGCAGCAGCTGACGAAGCGTCTGCGCGTCCGGCGGTGTGTCGAGATACAACACCACGTCAGGGTCGATACCGTTAGACTTCAGCAGGCTGAGCGTGTCGCGGCTCTTGGAGCAGCGAGGGTTATGATAAATTTTTACCGCGTCTGTCATGACTTCTCCTTGGTTACATCTTCTCGTACGGCTTAAAGCGTTGTTGCAGACTACGCAGCTGGTCGATACGCGCGTCGTAGCGGGCCTGTTGCAGGCTGCCGAGTTTGACCTGCGAGCTGGCACTGCTCAACAAGGAAATCGCCTGATCGAGGCGACCCGCCAGTGCCAGGCCTTCAGCACGCGCGGCCAGTTCCTGATCGCGGTTACCCAGTTGCCCCTGGGCCTGGGCGAGCAATTCCCAGCCGTTCTGGTCATCTTTATTGTTAAAGGTATAGCGGTTCAGGATGGTCACAGCCTCCGCTGGCTGACCGCCCTGTAGATAAGCGTTAGCCAGGTTAAGCTGTAGCACCGGGTTGGTGCGTATGTCTTTCGCCCCTTTCAGGCGGTTAATCGCATCGGTGGTTTTCTTCTGCCCCAGATCGATATCCGTCGAGAGATCGAGATACCATGGGTTATTCGGATCTGCGGCCAGCAGGGGCTGCAGCGCTTTCCGCGCGTCGTCGTATTTGCTGGCTTCCATCGCCTGTAATGCCTGGCCATACTGCGCGGCGTTTTTTTCACGCACGTTGCCTTTCGCCAGGGTGTCCAGCAGATCGCTGGTAAGCTGGTTACGCCCGGAGTTGTACATGCCGAGCGTTCGCACTTTCGCCATGTAGAAGTCCTGAGACGACTGCACGACGACCGGGCGCATCTGGTTGGCACGGTTACGTGCATCCGACAAACGGCTTTCCGGTAACGGGTGGGTGAGTAAAATTTCCGGGGGACGGGAAGAGTAACGTGCCTGATCGAGCAGTTTTTCCAGGAAGCTCGGCATGGCCTGCGGGTCAAAGCCCGAACGCTGTAAAACCTGAATGCCGATACGGTCCGCTTCCTGTTCGTTTTGCTGGGTGAAGCTGATCATCCCCTGACGCGTTCCGGCCAGCGTACCGGTCAGTGCCGCCATCCCCGCCTGTGGGCTGGCCATTGCGAGCAGAATAGAACCCAGCGCGCCCACCCAGGTGAGCGGGGCATTGCGCTTCTGGTCTTCCATTGCACGCGCCAGGTGGCGCTGGGTGACGTGTGAAATTTCGTGCGCCATCACTGAAGCCAGCTGGCTTTCGTTGTCAGAGTAGCGAAATAATGCCGAATGCAGCACCACGTTCCCGCCAAAGAAGGCGAAGGCGTTAATTTCGTCGTTATTGATTAAATAGAAATGGAAGGGCGTTTTGACCGAGTCGGCGTGCGCCACCAGACGCATCCCCAGCCCGTTAATATACTGTACCAGCAAAGGATCGTTAATCAGCGGGGCGCTGCCGCGCAGCTGGCGAACATAGTAATCGCCCATTTGCATCTCTTGCCCGATAGAGAGCGTGCTTCCTGCTGTGGTGCCCATGTCCGGCAATGAGTCGGACGAGTCAGCGAAAGCGGGCAACACCTGACCGACCGTCACTGCGGCAATCAGTGTTGCAACCAGTGTTTTTCTCAACTGCCTGAACATAACCACTGTCCTGTATGTTGGATGTGCTAATTTGACCGATGAACCGCCATATCGTTCATCTCTGCTGCCCTGCGAGTGTAGCTGTGTTACAGCATGAAGAAAATCCCATTCATCAGGCTTTTGCGGATTGTGACAGGGATACAAAAAGCGAAAGTCTTTTTTGTGACAGTTAGATACAATTCACCGTCTCACTCCCGCCATTCGATTCAGGGAAGGGTTGTATGCTCGAAATGTTAATGCAGTGGTACCGGCGTCGGTTCAGTGACCCGGAAGCCATTGCTTTGTTGGTTATTCTGGTTGCCGGATTCGGTATTCTGTTCTTCTTCAGCGGCCTTCTCGCGCCTCTGCTGGTGGCGATTGTGCTGGCGTATCTGCTGGAGTGGCCAACGGCGCGCCTGGAACATATCGGTTGTTCTCGTCGCTGGGCGGCAAGCATCGTCCTGGTGCTGTTTGTCGGCATTCTGCTGTTGATGGCCTTCGTGGTGATGCCCGTGGCCTGGCAGCAGGGGATCTACCTGATCCGCGATATGCCCGGCATGTTGAATAAGCTCTCTGATTTCGCCGCCACCCTGCCGCGCCGTTATCCCGCGTTGATGGACGCCGGTATCATCGACGCGATGGCGGAAAACATGCGTGCCCGCATCATGACGATGGGCGACTCGGTGGTGAAATATTCGCTGGCCTCACTGGTGGGGCTGCTCACTCTGGCCGTTTACCTCGTGCTCGTGCCGCTGATGGTCTTCTTTCTGGTCAAAGATAAAGACCAGATGCTTAACGCCGTGCGGCGTATTTTGCCGCGCAACCGCGGGCTGGCGGGGCAGGTCTGGGAAGAGATGAACCAGCAGATCACTAACTACATTCGCGGCAAGGTGCTGGAGATGATGGTGGTGGGGGTAGCAACCTGGATTGGTTTCGTGATCTTCGGCCTCAACTACTCGCTGCTGCTGGCCGTGCTGGTGGGATTCTCGGTCCTGATTCCGTACATCGGCGCGTTTGTGGTCACCATTCCGGTGGTGGGCGTCGCGCTGTTCCAGTTTGGTCTGGGGACGGAGTTCTGGAGCTGCTTCGCGGTGTACCTGATTATTCAGGGGCTTGACGGGAACCTGCTGGTACCGGTGCTGTTCTCCGAAGCGGTAAACCTGCATCCGCTGGTGATTATCTTATCCGTGGTAATTTTCGGCGGGCTGTGGGGGTTCTGGGGCGTGTTCTTTGCGATTCCGCTGGCCACGCTGATTAAAGCGGTGGTGCACGCATGGCCGGATGTACCGGCGGTGGAAGAGAAGTAGATTTTGTGCGGGCTGATGCCCTCACCCCAACCCTCTCCCACGGGAGAGGGAGCAAACATTAAAAAAGGCAACTGACGTTGCCTTTTTGCTGTTGATCAGGCGTTTGCTTTCAGCCAGTTCAACACCACGTCGTGGTGATTACTGGTTTTGAAGTCGTCAAACACATGTTCAACTTTACCGTCAGCGTCAATCAGGAAGCTGATGCGGTGAATGCCGTCATAGGTTTTACCCATAAACGTTTTCTCACCCCAGACGCCAAACTGCTCGCAAACCTGGTGGTCTTCGTCGGAAAGGAGCGTGAAGTTCAGCAGCTCTTTTTCCGCAAATCGTGACAGCTTTTCTGGTTTATCGGTGCTGATACCCAGCACTTCCACACCGACTTTTTTCAAGTCGTCCATGTTATCGCGTAAGCCGCAGGCCTGTACGGTGCAGCCGGGGGTCATGGCTTTCGGGTAGAAATAGACCAGAACACGCTGTCCCTGGAAGTCGGTCAAATTTACTTGCTCACCGTCTTGATCCGGTAAGCTAAATTTCGGTGCGATGTCACCGGCTTTCAGTGGATTCATTACTCAACTCCATCCTGTTCGTGCTGCGAATAATTGACGACGCTTATACTGCCCTGCGCGTTTAATTCTGTACAGAGGGCTTTGAACGCTTGCTCGATATTTGACGCATCCTGTGAGGCAGGGCTGTGTGCAGTGATTTGAATAAAGAGCGTGGGAACGGTGCTCTCGTCGCCCGGTTGCGTGCGGGAAACGAGCTCTGCAATGTTCATCTGATGGCTGTCGAACAGCGCGGTAAAACGCTCGATCAGATGCGGGGAATCAGTGACTTCAACCTGCACCCAGACGGTAGCGGGCATGGCCGGGCGCGGGCGCGCGGTAGTGCGTTTCATCACGATCAGCAAATCCAGCTCCGCGCCTTTCAGCGGCAGGGTGGATTCAATAAGGGTAATGGCATTCCATGTTCCGGACAGCAGCATGATAAACGTGAACTCTTCGCCGAGCATTGCCAGACGGCTGTCTTCGATATTACAGCCGCAGCTGCTCACGTGACGGGTGATGGTGTTCACGATACCCGGCCTGTCGGCACCCAGCGCAGTGATAACCAGGTAATGTTGTGATGAGGTTGTCAAACCTGTTCTTCCTTTGCATGGTTAAGTCTTCCTAAGGAAAGCATAAAAAAAAAATGCATACAACCGCCTGAGGGCCTCAGGTCGCTTGCTTTTATTACAGTTCCAAACGTACCATTGAGGCTCTTGTTCGCACAGAGGATGGCTCATGTTCACGGGAAGTATTGTCGCGCTTGTAACACCGATGGATGAAAAAGGTAACGTCTGCCGGTCTAGCATGAAGAAGCTGATTGATTACCATGTCGCCAATGGAACCTCGGCGATCGTTTCGGTAGGGACTACCGGTGAATCTGCAACGCTGAGCCACGAAGAGCATGGCGATGTGGTTATGCTGACCCTGGAGCTGGCTGACGGACGTATTCCGGTCATCGCGGGGACAGGCGCTAATGCAACCGCAGAAGCGATCAGCCTGACCAAACGTTTTAATGACAGCGGCATCGTAGGCTGTCTGACGGTGACCCCTTATTACAACCGTCCTACCCAGGAAGGTTTGTTCCAGCACTTCAAAGCCATCGCTGAACATACTGACTTGCCACAAATTCTGTATAATGTGCCGTCCCGTACTGGCTGCGATATGCTGCCGGAAACCGTTGGTCGTCTCTCGGAAGTAAAAAATATTATCGGTATTAAAGAGGCGACAGGGAACTTAAGCCGCGTTCATCAGATCAAAGAGCTGGTTTCAGACGACTTTATCCTGTTAAGTGGTGATGATGCGACCGCGCTGGACTTTATGCAGCTCGGTGGTCATGGCGTGATCTCCGTAACGTCAAACGTTGCGGCGCGCGATATGGCTGAAATGTGCAAACTGGCCGCAGCCGGTCACTTTGATGAGGCACGCGTCATTAACCAGCGCCTGATGCCGCTGCACAATAAATTATTTGTCGAACCCAATCCGATCCCCGTGAAATGGGCGTGTAAGGAGTTGGGACTTGTAGCATCCGATACGCTGCGTTTGCCAATGACACCGATTACCGACCACGGTCGCGACATCGTCAGGGCAGCGCTGAAGCATGCCGGTTTGCTGTAAAGTTTAGGGAGATTTGATGGCTTATTCAGTACAGAAGTCGCGCCTGGCGAAGGTTGCGAGTGTTTCGCTTGTTATGCTGCTCGCTGCCTGTAGTTCAGACTCGCGCTACAAGCGCCAGGTGAGCGGTGATGAATCCTATCTGGATGCGACCCCGCTTGCTGAACTTCATGCACCGGCTGGTATGATCCTGCCGATTCAGAACGGCGATTATAATATCCCCGTCACCAATGGCAGTGGCCTGGTGGGTAAAGCGCTTGATATTCGTCCACCCGCTCAGCCTCTGGCGCTGGTCAGCGGAGCGCGTACCCAGTTCACCGGTGATACGGCGTCTCTGCTGGTTGAAAGCGCGCGCGGAAGCAATCTGTGGCCACAGGTGGTGAGCGTTATTCAGGCGAAGAACTACACCATTGATAAACGCGATGACGCCAGCCAGACCTTAACCACCGACTGGATCGAGTGGAACCGGCTGGATGAAGATCAGCAGTACCGTGGACGTTATCAAGTCTCCGTTAAACCACAGGGTTATCAGCAGGCGGTTAACGTTAAGCTGTTAAACCTGGAGCAGGCGGGCAAACCGGTTGCGGATGCCGCCTCCCTGCAGCGTTACAGCACTGAAATGCTGAACGTGATTGCCGCGGGTCTGGATAAGACCGCGACTGATGCCGCAAATGCGGCGCAGAGCCGTAACGGCGTCACCTTCGACGTTCAGAGCGGTGCGGACGATACCGGCCTGCCAATGCTGGTGGTGCGTGCACCGTTTAACCAGACCTGGCAGCGTCTGCCAGCGACGCTGGAAAAAGTGGGCATGAAAGTGACCGACAGCACCCGTTCAACCGGTAGCATGACGGCAACCTATAAGCCACTGTCCGACAGTGCATGGCTGGAACTGGGCGCCAAAGATCCTCAGCTTGCCTCCGGTGATTACAAGATTCAGGTAGGCGACCTTGATAACCGCAGTAGTCTGCAGTTTATCGATCCAAAAGGTCACACGCTGACCCAGTCGCAGAACGATGCGCTGGTCGCTGTCTTCCAGGCAGCATTCAGCAAATAAATACGAGGGCGGGTTAATCCCGCCCTTTTTATTTTCGTGCTACGCAAACGTGTGCGTGGCATAATATGCCCAGTTTTGAACACAAATCATCACACCAGGAGTAATGAAGATGCAGAAGCAAGCTGAGTTGTATCGTGGCAAAGCGAAGACCGTATACAGCACGGAAAACCCGGATCTGTTGGTGCTCGAGTTCCGCAATGATACGTCAGCAGGGGATGGCGCGCGCATTGAGCAGTTCGATCGTAAAGGCATGGTGAACAACAAGTTCAACCACTTCATTATGACCAAACTGGCCGAAGCGGGTATCCCGACTCAGATGGAAGCGTTGCTGTCCGATACGGAATGTCTGGTGAAAAAACTGGATATGGTTCCGGTTGAGTGCGTTATTCGTAACCGTGCAGCGGGCTCCCTGGTGAAGCGTCTGGGTATTGAAGAAGGTATCGAACTGAATCCACCGCTGTTCGACCTGTTCCTGAAAAACGATGCCATGCACGATCCGATGGTCAATGATTCCTACTGCGAAACCTTCGGCTGGGTCAATAAAGAGAACCTGGCGCGCATGAAAGAGCTGACCTACAAAGCCAACGACGTGCTGAAAAAGCTGTTTGACGATGCGGGCCTGATCCTCGTCGACTTCAAGCTGGAGTTCGGTCTGTTCAAAGGCGAAGTGGTGCTGGGTGATGAGTTCTCCCCGGACGGTAGCCGCCTGTGGGACAAAGAAACCCTGGATAAAATGGACAAAGACCGTTTCCGTCAGAGCCTGGGTGGCCTGATTGAAGCCTATGAAGCGGTTGCTCACCGTTTAGGCGTTAAGCTCGACTAACTCCCTCACTTGCCAAAGGATGTTTGCATCCTTTGGCGTCTTACCTTTGTTTCCTATGGTAATCTTGCCGTTAACCGCCTACGATCATAGCTATTATTAATGGAATAGTTCGAGGTGGTTATGCGCTGGCAAGGGCGTCGTGAAAGTGACAATGTAGAAGACAGGCGCAGTGATGGCGGCGGCGGTCCTTCAATGGGGGGGCCCGGCTTTCGGCTACCCAGCGGCAAGGGCGGTCTCATCCTGCTGATTGTGGTACTGGTCGCAGGCTATTACGGGGTCGACCTCACCGGTTTGATGACCGGTCAGCCGCTGCAACAGCAACCACAGTCTCCGCGCTCCATCAGCCCGAACGAAGATGAAGCGGCCAAATTTACCTCCGTTATTCTCGCGACCACTGAAGATACATGGGGTCAGCAGTTCGAGAAGATGGGGCGCACCTATCAGCAGCCGAAACTGGTGATGTACCGGGGCGCAACCCGCACCGGATGTGGTACCGGTCAATCTGTGATGGGGCCGTTCTACTGCCCGGCAGATGGCACCGTCTATATCGATCTCTCTTTTTACGATGACATGAAACGCAAGCTTGGCGCTGACGGTGATTTTGCCCAGGGCTACGTGATCGCGCATGAAGTCGGGCACCATGTGCAGAAGCTGCTGGGCATTGAGCCAAAAGTGCGTCAGCTTCAGCAAAATGCGTCTCAGGCTGAAGTGAATCGTCTTTCCGTCAAGATGGAACTGCAGGCGGACTGCTTCGCAGGCGTCTGGGGGCACAGCATGCAGCAGCAGGGCGTACTGGAATCCGGCGATCTTGAAGAGGCATTAAACGCGGCGCAGGCCATCGGCGATGACCGTCTTCAGCAGCAAAGCCAGGGACGCGTCGTGCCGGACAGCTTCACTCACGGTACGTCGCAACAGCGTTACAGCTGGTTTAAACGCGGTTTTGACAGCGGTGATCCTGCCCAGTGTAATACCTTCGGCAAAGCCATGTGATGGTGTCGTTTGCACATCTGATACGCGAGCTTGAGCGAACCGGGCACCGCCGTCTGGTGGTGCTCACGGGCGATGAGCCGTGGACGCTGAGCCAGGCCACCGCCCTGCGTGATGCTTTACCGGGAGACTGGCTGTGGCTGAATGAAAACCCGTCTAAAGCCATCGGCGGACTGTTGGGACGCGAATACCTGCATGCTGTGTTTGACGCGCATGCCGGGTTTGACGTCTCCGCATTCGCCGCACTCAGCGGAACGTTGCGCGCCGGGAGCCTCCTCGTACTGCGAGTACCACCGTTCTCTGGCTGGGCCGACAGGCCAGACAGCGATTCTGTGCGCTGGAGTGACAGCGCAGAGCCGATCGCTACCCCGCACTTTGTTCACCATTTTTGCCGGACGCTTGCCGCCGATACGGATGCGATCGTCTGGCAACAGCATCATCCCCTGACGCTTCCCGCTGCGCCAGATTTACCCGCCTGGCAGCCCGCCAGCGGTGAGCCGCAGCGTGAGCAGGCGGCGATCCTCGACGCGCTTTTGGTCATGCCTGCGGGCATCGCTGCCGTGACGGCACCTCGCGGACGCGGAAAGTCAGCGCTGGCGGGGATGCTGCTGGGCAGCATCCAGGGGAGTGCGGTGGTGACGGCCCCGGCGAAAGGCGCAGCGGATGTCATCGCGCGTTTCGCGGGCGAGCGTTTTCACTTTATGGCACCCGATGCGCTGCTGGACTCCACGCTGCAGGCCGACTGGCTGATTGTCGATGAAGCGGCAGCCATCCCTGGCCCGCTGCTGGAGAAGCTGGTGACACGCTTTCCCCGCGTATTACTGACCACTACGGTTCAGGGTTACGAAGGGACGGGAAGGGGATTTCTGCTGAAGTTCTGCGCCCGATTCAGTGGGTTGCAGCGTTATACCTTATCCACCCCCATTCGCTGGGCGGCCGGATGTCCGCTTGAACGGATCGTGGCGAATACGCTGCTGTTTGACGATGCGCTTATCGACCACAAACCGGAAGGTGAGGTGTCTGTAAGGTCTCTGGAGCCACAAGAGTGGGAGAGCGACCCGGCACGAGTGGCAAGCGTTTATGAACTGCTCTGTGCTGCCCACTACCGGACCTCACCGCTCGATTTACGCCGGATGATGGACGCCCCCGGCCAGCACTTTGCTGTTGCGGACGCGGGGGCTGATATTGCGGGCGCGATCTGGCTGGTGGACGAGGGCGGATTGTCCCCCGAACTCAGCCGGGCGGTGTGGGCTGGCTCTCGTCGTCCACGCGGGAACCTTGTGGCGCAGTCGCTGGCGGCGCACGGCGGAACGCCTCTTGCGGCGACGCTGGAAGGCCGACGGATTAGCCGCATTGTGGTTCATCCCCGTCGTCAGCGGGAAGGCATCGGTCAGCGGCTGATCCTGAACGCCAGCGGTGAAGATTATCTCTCCGTGAGTTTTGGTTATACCGACGAGCTGTGGCGTTTCTGGCAGCGGTGCGGGTTTGTGCTGGTGCGAATGGGCAGCCATCGGGAAGCCAGCAGCGGGTGTTACACGGCGATGGCGCTGCTGCCGCAGAGCGAAGCCGGGCATCAACTGTGTACGCAGGCACATCGGCGTTTATGCCGCGATATGCGCGTCCTGTCGGCCTGGAATGGCGAAAAGATCCCGGTGACTGATGCCTGGGAAGCTACCCTTAATAGTGACGACTGGCTGGAGCTGGCGGGGTTTGCTTTTGCGCACCGGGCGTTTTCAACCTCGGTAGCCGCGCTGACGCGGTTGCTGTTAGCCACAGATATGTCGCTTCCGGCGCTGCGCGGGAAAATCGAGGGGAGAAGCGAAGCGGTCGGGCGAAAAGCGTTACTGGCAAAGCTTCGCGAAGAAACCGCGCAAGCGCTTGAGAGCCTTGATTATTCGCGCTGTCAGCAGTTGAAAGCAGACATTTTGCAATGGCAATTTTTTCAATGACTTCTTCAGTAAAGTGGCATGGTCATTACCCCGCATAGGCGTAAAATCCTGCTCATCAATTAAGGAGACCGCCATGAAACACGACCATTTTGTTGTTCAAAGCCCTGACAAACCGGCTAAACAGTTACTGCTTCTGTTTCATGGTGTTGGCGATAATGCCGTCAATATGGGGCAGATTGGTAGCTGGTTTGCGCCTGTTTTCCCTGAAGCATTGATTGTCAGCATCGGCGGCGTAGAACCGTGTGGTCCGAACGGACGACAGTGGTTCCCGGTTCAGGGCGTGACGGAGGAGAACCGTCAGGCGCGCATTGATGCCATCATGCCCACGTTTATCGACATCGTACGTTACTGGCAGCAGCAGAGCGGCGTGGGTGCTGACGCGACCGCGCTGATTGGCTTCTCGCAGGGATCTATCATGTCCCTGGAAAGTGTGAAAGCGCAGCCGGGTCTGGTTTCACGGGTGATCGCGTTTAACGGCCGCTTTGCGACGCTGCCGACGAGTGCGACCACGCAGACCACGATCCATCTGATCCACGGTGGTGAAGACCGGGTCATTGAGCTTTCACATGCGGTTGCCGCTCATGAAGCATTGATTCGTGAAGGTGGGGATGTGACGCTGGATATCGTTGACGATCTGGGCCATGCGATTGACGACCGCAGCATGCAATTCGCGCTCGATCATCTGCGTTATACCGTACCGAAGCACTACTTTGATGAAGCGCTCAGCGGCGGCAAGCCGAATGACGATAATATTGTTGAGTTTATGTAGGCACTTTCCCCCTCACCCCCAGCCCCTCTCCCCACAGGGGCGAGGGTTAGGGGGAGGGGTGAGATTAACAATTACTTCTTCTGGTCTTTCTTCGGCCAGTCGTCGTCATCGTCCCACTTGTCGTTAAAATCGCGGTGTGGCGGGAGATCCGGCTTGTTCGCAAGAAACTTTTTGTGGTCAACGCGCTTAAGGTCTTTAATCACGTTGAGCAGTACGCCGACCAGAAACACCAGCACCAGAATCCACCAGTACTTTGAAAGCCAATCCATTCGCTATTCCTCTCAGAGCATTCGTCAGGCGACGAGTTGCTCCATAATACGTTGATACATACGAGCCAGCAGTTGCAAATCTGCCGCATTAACACACTCATTTATTTTATGAATGGTTGCGTTTACTGGCCCCAGTTCGACAACCTGAGCTCCCATACGGGCGATAAAGCGTCCGTCTGAAGTGCCACCCGTCGTCAGCAGTTGTGGCTTAATTTCATTATAGTGCTCGATGGCGTTCACTACCGCATCAACCAGTTTGCCGCGCTGCGTCAGGAACGGCTGGCCGGAAAGCCACCAGTCCACGGTGTAGCGCAGGTGATATTTTTCCAGCAGCGCGACAACGCGCGCTTTGATCATCTCATCGGTCAGTTCGGTGCTGAAGCGGAAGTTGAACTGGACGAAGAAATCCCCCGGGATCACGTTGTTGCTGCCGGTCCCGGCCTTGACGTTAGCAATCTGCATACTGGTCGGGGGGAAGAACTCGTTACCTTTATCCCACTCAATCGCTACCAGTTCGCTCAGCATTGGCGCAGCGCGATGAACGGGGTTATCGGCCAGATGTGGATAAGCAACATGTCCCTGAACGCCGTGAATGGTCAGGTTACAGGTCAGTGAGCCACGGCGACCGTTTTTCACGACATCGCCCACCACTTCGGTACTGGACGGCTCGCCGACCAGACAGTAGTCGAGACGCTCGTTGCGCGCCATCAGCGCTTCAACCACCTTCACGGTACCGTTATGGGCACTGGCTTCTTCGTCGGAGGTGACCAAAAACGCGAGACGGTTTTTGTGGTTCGGATGCTGAGCCACGAAGCGTTCAGCCGCGACCACCATCGCTGCCAGCGAGCCTTTCATGTCTGCCGCGCCGCGGCCAAAGAGCATGCCATCGCGGATGGTCGGTTCAAACGGCGGGTTAATCCAGCGATCTGCGTCACCTGCGGGAACGACGTCAGTATGCCCGGCAAACGCCAGCGTTTCACCCTGGCCGCGCCACGCCCAGAAGTTCTGAGTATCGCCAAAATCCATGCGTTCAACGGTAAAACCGATGGCACGCAGGCGCTCAATCATTAATGCCTGACAACCTGCGTCGTCCGGGCTAAGGGAAGGACGGCGAATAAGCTGTTGAGTCAGCTCAATGACCGGGCATGACATACACTACACCTCAACGAAAAAGTCAGAATAAAGGGTTTCACTGAAACCCAGCAGCATAGGCTGACCTGGCTTGCAGAGCAATGGGCGTTTGATAATTGCCGGCATTTCACGCATCAGTTTTGCCGCGCTGTCGGCATCAACGATGCTGGCGCGCAGGGATTCGTCCAGTTTACGCCAGGTGGTACCGCGGGTGTTAAGCAGTGCCTCCCAGCCCAGTTCATTGATGGCGTTATGCAGAAAATCTGCATCAAGCCCATCGGCACGGTAATCGTGGAAGCGGTACTCGATGTGGTTCGCTTCCAGCCAGCGGCGGGCTTTTTTGATGGTGTCGCAATTTTTAATGCCGTACATCACAACCATGGTGAATCCTTTTGTCCTTATGACCATTAAATGTTCAATAAATTCGAAGATATATCCTTAAGTAGAATATAACACATTCAGGAATACTCTGGATTTACACGTCTGCTTAATTCAACGCACATCTGTACGCTGAATATTCTTTCATCATTTAAGCATAGATGTCCACCGGGTATAAATTGCTAACAAACTCAGCGGGTAAAATAAAGCTCACCCGTTCGTAGGGTTATTTCAAAATATTGCTGGCCGTCACACAAAATTTAAGATTCTCCATTCATATTTATCATAAATCCCCAACGGTGGCGGGGTACAATCACAGCAATTGGTTAAATAGTCTTCACAATGATGATACGTTTTCGTAGAATGCGCATAATAATAAGAGAGGTTGTTATGATTGAACGTGAACTGGGGAACTGGAAAGATTTTATCGAAGGCATGCTTCGTAAATGACATTCAGTAAGAATTGCAAGAGCACTTAAATAAGTAAAATAATCATAGTGTGAATTAATCACACAATAAAAAGGCGGCTGATAAAGCCGCCTTTTTTATGGCTGAATGTTATTCCTGCCGCTCTCTGAGCGGGAAGCGACGACGCACCAGCACAAAGAACAGCGGCACGAAATAAATGGCCAGGATGGTGGCCGAAATCATGCCCCCCATTACCCCGGTACCGACCGCGTGCTGGCTGCTGGAACCTGCACCCGTGCTGGTTGCCATTGGCAATACGCCAAAAATAAAGGCCAGCGAGGTCATCAGGATCGGGCGCAGTCGCTGACGGCAGGCATGTAGCGTGGCGGCCATCAGCTCGTGGCCTTTGGCATTCATCTCGTTGGCAAACTCAACGATCAGAATGGCGTTTTTCGCCGACAAGCCGATCACCGTCAGCAGCCCGACCTGGAAGTAAACATCGTTTTCCAGGCCGCGCATCCAGGTTGCCAGCAGCGCACCGATAACCCCAAGCGGTACCACCAGCATGACCGAGAACGGAACCGACCAGCTCTCATACAGCGCGGCAAGGCAGAGGAACACCACCAGCAGAGAAAGGGCATAAAGCGCGGGGGCCTGCGCGCCGGAGAGACGTTCCTGGTAAGACATGGCCGTCCATTCCAGACCAAAACCGGCGGGCAGCTGTTGCACCAGTTTTTCCATGGTGTCCATGGCCGTGCCGGTACTTACGCCCGGCGCGGCTTCCCCGACGATTTCCACCGCAGAATAACCGTTATAGCGCTCCAGACGCGGCGAACCGCTCTCCCAGCGCGAGGTGGCAAACGCCGAGAAGGGAACCATCCCGCCGCTGTTATTGCGTACAAACCAGCGGTTAATATCATCCGGCAGCATGCGGTACGGCGCGGCGGACTGAACATATACTTTTTTGACGCGACCGCGATCCATAAAGTCGTTCACATAGCTCGAGCCCCACGCCGTTTGCAGGGTGTCGTTGATATCGTCGATGGAGACGCCCAGCGCCTGCGCCTTACGCTGGTCGATATCCACCTGAAGCTGCGGGCTGTCGTCCAGGCCGTTGTGGCGCACGCGGGTCAGGCCAGAATCATTACCTGCCAGCGCTAACAATTTGTCGCGTGCCGCCATCAGCGCATCGTGACCCGCGCCGGCGTGATCCTGCAGCTCCATATCAAACCCGGCAGAACTCCCCAGGCCGCTGATAGCTGGCGGACTGCTCGCAAAGACGCGCGCCTCTTTAATACGGGAAAAGGCTTTAGTGGCACGTTCAATGATGGCAAATGAGGTTCCCGTTTGGGTGTCCCGTTCATTCCAGTCTTTCAGACGGACAAACATACGGGCGACGTTCTGTCCGTTCCCGCCCGGGCCGGAGCCAACGGTCGAAAAGACCGACACAACGTTATCTTTCTCGTGGGTGAAGAAGTACTGCTCTACGTTTTGGACCACTTTCAGCGTCTGCTGCTGCGTTGAGCCGCTCGGGAGCTGCACCGAGGTGATGAACATCCCCCGGTCTTCCATCGGCAGGAACGAGGTGGGCAAATGCAGAAACAGCCACACCATGCCGCCCAGCAGTACAACGTAAATCATCATCCAGCGCAGGCTGCGGTGCAGCACTTTACCGACCGCAGATTCATACCGGGCGGCATTGCGGTTGAACATCCGGTTAAACCAGCCGAAGAACCCTTTCTGACCGTGATGTTCCCCTTTGTGCAGCGGCTTGAGGAGGGTGGCGCAAAGCGCAGGGGTGAGGATCAGGGCCACCAGTACGGAGAGTACCATTGCTGAGACGATGGTTATCGAGAACTGGCGGTAAATCGCGCCGGTCGTGCCGCCGAAGAAGGCCATCGGGATAAAGACCGCCGACAACACCATCGCAATGCCGACTAACGCCCCCTGAATTTGTCCCATGGATTTTCGCGTGGCCTGGCGCGGGGAAAGACCTTCTTCGCTCATGATGCGCTCGACGTTTTCGACCACCACGATGGCATCATCCACCAGCAGGCCAATTGCCAGCACCATGGCAAACATCGTCAGGGTGTTAATGCTGTACCCGAACGCGTAAAGCACCGAAAAGGTACCCAGCAGCACCACGGGGACGGCAATAGTGGGGATCAGCGTGGCGCGGAAGTTTTGCAGGAACAGATACATGACCAGGAATACCAGGGCAATCGCTTCCAGCAGGGTCTTTACCACATCCTCAATCGAGGCTTTTACGAAGGAAGTGGTTTCATAGGCGACTTTATACTCCAGCCCGTGCGGGAAATACTGCGACAGCTCATCCAGACGGTCCAGCACCAGTTTCGCCGTCGCCATTTCATTTGCGCCGGAGGCCAGCTTAATCCCAAGGCCAGAGGCCGGGTTGCCGTTAAATCGGCTCAGGTAGTCGTATTTCTCAGCACCCATTTCCACCGTCGCCACATCGCTCAGACGCACTTCTGAGCCATCCTGATTCACGCGCAGGGTGATGTTGCGGAACTGGTCCGGTGTCTGAAGCAGGGATTGCGAATTAATGGTGGCGTTCAGGGCTTGTTTATCAACGGAAGGCGTTCCTCCCAGTTGCCCCACGGCAATTTGTGCGTTCTGGGCTTTGATGGCATCCGTCACGTCGGTGGCCGTCATCTGATAGCTGTTCAGCTTGTTGGGATCGAGCCAGATACGCATGGAGTATTGTGAGCCGTAGGCGTCGATATCCCCCACGCCGTTAATACGGCTGAGCGGGTCCTGAATATTACTGGCGACGTAGTCCGCAATGTCCTGTTTATCCATTGAGCCATCGGTGGAGACAAACGCGATGGTCAAAATGTTGGTATCACCGGTTTTACGTACGGTAACGCCCTGGTTCTGCACCGCCTGGGGCAGCTTACGCATAGCCGACTGAAGCTGGTTTTGTACCTGCTGCACCGCTTCGTCCGGGTCGGTGCCCGCCTTAAAGCTCAGGGTAACCGTCGCTTGTCCCGTGGCGCTGCTTTGCGAGGACATGTACATCAGGTTATCCAGACCCGTCATGTTCTGCTCGATAACCTGCGTCACGGTGTTTTCCAGCGTTTGTGCGGAAGCGCCGGGGTAGTTTGCGGTGACACGCACATTAGGCGGTGCCAGATCGGGATATTGCTCAACAGGAAGAGAAGTAATCGCCAGGACACCTGTCAGACACAACAGGATGGCAAGCACCCAGGCAAAAATGGGGCGATCGATGAAAAAATTCGCCATGTAAAAGTGACCTCGTTTTGCTGCACGTCATTATTGTTTATTGCCCGCCTAACTTTAGCGGTAAGGCCCAGGTCAAACGTGGAGAAATAAAGGAGATAGTGTAAATTATCATGCGCTTTTCCCTGCGCTTGCCTCTTTACCGTTATTTACCCGTTAACGGCGCAGGCACCGGGAACGTCACGCAGACCAGCGTGCCGCCGTTTTGCGGTTGCGAAAAGTGCAGCATGCCTCCGAGTCGTTGTGCGCGCTCACGCATAATGTTCAGTCCGTAGTGTCCGGGCGGTTCGCTTGCCTCGCCAATCCCGATGCCGTTGTCGCGAATGCTGACGCTGTGCGTGCCATCCACCGCCGTTACGCAGCTAACGGTAATTTCGCTGGCCTGGGCGTGCTTAATCGCATTCAGAACGGCTTCCCGGACGATCTGCAATAAATGCACCTGTTTCTGGGCGTCAAGCGCCAGGGAGGAGAGACGACAGTCGAGGTGCAGCCTGGCCTGCGTCTGGCTCTGCAGGGCATCGAGAGACTCCTGCAGCGCTGCGGGTAAATTCGCATGATTTAACGTCAGCCGGAAGGTCGTCAGCAGCTCGCGCAGCTGCTGCCAGGCGTTGTTCAGCTCGCGGGAGAAGTCGGTGATGATAGTTTGCGCGGGAGCATTATCCGCTGGCAACGCGCGTTTAAGCAGGGCAAGCTGGATCCGCAGATAAGACAGCACCTGCGCCAGCGAATCGTGCAGTTCCCGGGCGATGGTGGCGCGTTCTTCCATCAGCAGCAGCTGCTGGTAATGCTTTTGCGCCTGGTTAAAGTACAGCCCGCGCCCGAGCATGGTCGCCACGCTTCTCATCAGCGGGAGGGGAACGCTGTCCGTCTCGCTTTGCCAGCGCAGTTCACCGTAAAGGGTGTCCTGCATCAGTACCGGCAGATTTTGCATCGGGATGCTGCCCGACGCGGTCCCTTCACACAGTCGCCAGTCGTCACTGGTGCGGAGTTCCAGGTAATTCATCTGAGTGTATTCATGGACAATCTGCAATATGTGCCGAAAACAATGGCTGTCTATCTGCCCCGTATTCAACGCCTGGGAGCATTTAAACAGCATGTCGAGCTGCTGGTGGGCTTCGTGCAAATGTCGTGTCTTTTCCGCCACGGAAGCTTCAAGCGACCGATAAAGGGTGTGTAGCTCCCCCGACATATGGTTGAAAGCGCGGGAAAGTTGGCCCAGCTCGTTGGGTAGGGCGGTATCCGGCGCAGGCGTCGTAAATTCACCTCGCTCAATCCGCTCGCTGGCCGCCACCAGATTATTCAGCGGTAATACGACCTGGCGGCGGATACGCCGCAGGGTAAACAGCGTCAGCAGCAGGATCCCGAGGGCGCCAGCCAGAGAGAGGAGGGTCACTGTCTGGATTTTATGTTCACTGTAATGCTGGAGGGCGAGCACAAAGGCATCAATGCGGCCGACAAAATCCTCAATATGCGCGGCATACCATGCGCTGTCACCGCGGGCGATGTGCTTATCCATTTCCAGCCAGGCAAACTGCAGTTGCTGGTAGCGCGTTTTGACATTGCCCGGAACGTACCAGCGGTTCAGCTTTTGCAGGGAAGGTGCGCTCAATGTCTGCCGCCAGTTCTCACGATGCGCCATAAGGGAAGGGCTGTTACGCTGCATCTCGTAACCGAGACGATAGCTCTGCATGCGCAGTGAACCCGCAACGTTGATGGCTTCAGCGTCGCGCTGGCTGCTGGCAAGCGTCAGTAGCGCGACGCTGCTGGTCAGCACGGAGAGAACAATTATCGAAAAGAAAGCCCAGGCAAGGCTTCCGGAAACGGGTCGCTTAACGGTCACAGAACGGCTCTCTGGGAGAAATAATCAGACGTTTCGGGCAGGTGTACATTGCCTGATAACGCAGTGATGAGTAAACACTTTATTCATACGTACAGTAAGGTTATTGCGCCTGGCGCAGCTGGAAACATCATCCAGCGAGAAACGCGCCGTCTGAACCCACGGGCGACAAAGCGAGCGTCACGGCGTAGTATAAACAGACTCATTTTGCCGTGGAGCCCGTATGTCCCTGAACATTACCGTTATCAAAGACAAAATCCTTTCTGAAAATTACTTTGTCCTGCGTAACATCACTTACGATTTAACCCGTAAGAACGGGGACGTTATTCGCCATAAACGCGAAGTCTACGACCGGGGCAATGGCGCTACCATTCTGCTGTATAACCGCGAAAAGCAAAGCGTGGTATTGATTCGTCAGTTTCGGGTGGCGACATGGGTCAATGGCAACGCGGACGGGCGCCTGATTGAAACCTGCGCCGGTCTGCTTGATGACGATGAGCCGGAAGTCTGTATTCGCAAAGAAGCCATAGAGGAAACGGGTTTTGAGGTGGGTGCGGTACAAAAAGTCTTTGAGCTTTTCATGTCTCCAGGCGGGGTGACCGAGCTGGTCCACTTCTTCGTTGCGGAATACACCGACGCTCAGCGTACTCACCGCGGCGGCGGGGTCGAGGATGAAGATATTGAAGTGCTTGAAATGCCCTTCGCTCAGGCGCTGGAAATGGTGAAAAGCGGCGAGATACGCGACGGTAAAGCGGTGATCCTGCTGCAGTATCTGCAAACCAGCGGCGTGATGAACGCCGCGCAGGTCCGGTGATAAGTTATATTTCAGATAAATCTATCCGATAAATCCGATTGAGCCCGCCCGTCCAGGGCACGAAGATACGCCCCAGATTGACCTTTTCGTTTCCGGGGCTGTGCCATTCATGCGCTACTGCGTTTTGCTTCTCTTCTTTTTTTGCGTGCTACCCGCACCTCTGGTGTGGGCTGCACCTGCGCAGCAGTCTTTCTCTGACTGGCAGGTCACCTGCAATAACCAGAATTTTTGCGTTGCCCGAAATACCGGTGAACACCGCGGGCTGGTGATGACGCTGAGCCGTAGCGCTGGGGCAAAAACGGACGCCAGCCTGCGTATCGATCTCGGCGGGCTTTCGGCTCCTCCGGTAAAAGAGCCTGACATCGCCCCCCGACTGCTGCTCGACGACGTTCCCTTAAAACTCAATGCCCAGCACTGGCAGTTAACGCCCTGGCATCTCAAGACTGACGATACGGGTACCCTCACCACGTTTCTGAAAACGATTCAGGAAGGACAGAGGCTGACCCTGCGCGGAGGGAAGCAGACGATCTCTCTGGTCGGACTGAAAGCGGCGCTGCTGTTTATCGACGCTCAGCAAAAGCGCGTGGGGAGCGAAACAGCATGGATTAAAAAAGGGGATAGCCCGCCGCTGAGCGTGCCTCCAGCTCCGGCATTAAAAAAGGTGGCCGTGGTGAACCCCACGCCAACGCCACTCTCCCACGCTGAACTAAACGATCTGCTGGATTACGGCACCTGGCGGATGAACAACAGCCAGTGCTCGCTGGATCCTAACCGCCGCGAAGTGCGCGTCACCGCATTAACGGATGATAAAGCGCTGCTGATCGTCAGCTGCGAGGCGGGGGCTTACAATACGGTCGATCTGGCGTGGCTGGTATCGCGTAAAAAACCGTTTACCGCGCGCAGCGTCAGGCTGCGTCTGCCGTTTACCCCGTCCAGTCAGAGTAGCGATATGGAACTGATGAACGCCAGCTTCGATGAAAAAACACGCGAGCTGACGACGCTCGCACTGGGGCGTGGGATCGGTGATTGTGGGATCCAGACGCGCTGGCGTTTCGACGGCCAGCGCTTCCGCCTGGTGCGGTATGCGGAAGAGCCAAGCTGCGATAACTGGAACGGGCCGGACGCCTGGCCCACGCTGTGGATCACGCGGTAGTCCGGCTTACGATTTGATGGTGTTGTAGGCCGGGTAAGGCGTAGCCGCCACCCGGCAACGAAGACCGCACTAAAGCACGCTCAACGCCTTCTCCACCACGTTCTCAACGGTAAAGCCGAAGTACGGGAACAGCTTGTCGGCAGGGGCGGACTCACCGTAGCCCCGCATACCGACAATCGCCCCCTTCAGCCCCACATACTTATACCAGTAGTCGGCAATTCCCGCTTCCACCGCCACGCGCGCCGCGACGCTGGAGGGGAGCACCGATTCACGGTATGCCTCGTCCTGGGAATCAAAGATATCCGTTGAAGGCAGGGAAACGACGCGCACCGCGTGACCTTCGGCAGTCAGTTTCTCCGCCGCTTTCACCGTGATTTCCACCTCAGAACCCGTGGCAATCAGGATCACGTCCGGTTTGCCGCCGCTGTCCTTCAGGATGTACCCGCCGCGGGCGATATTTTTCACCTGCTCCGGGGTGCGCTCAATCTGCGCCAGGTTTTGACGCGACAGGATCAGCGCCGTCGGGCCGTTATGGCGCTCAACCGCCAGCTTCCAGCCCACTGCCGCTTCGACCTGATCGCACGGACGCCATGTGCTGAAGTTTGGCGTTAAGCGCAGGCTCGCCAGCTGTTCCACCGCCTGGTGCGTCGGGCCATCTTCACCCAGCCCGATAGAGTCGTGGGTGTAGACCATGATCTGCCGGGCCTTCATCAGCGCCGCCATGCGCGCTGCGTTACGGGCGTACTCAACGAACATCAGGAAGGTGGCGGTGTAGGGCACGAAGCCGCCGTGATGGGCGATACCGTTGGCAATGGCGGTCATCCCGAACTCGCGCACGCCGTAGTGGATATAGTTTCCGGCGATGTCCTCTTTCAGCGATTTCGAGCCCGACCAGATGGTCAGGTTACTTGGCGCCAGATCCGCCGAGCCGCCGAGCAGTTCGGGCAGGATAGGGCCGATGGCATTCAGGGTGTTTTGCGACGCCTTACGGGTGGCGATTTTCGCCGGGTTAGACTGCAGGTTTTCAATCAGTGCCTGGGTTTTATCGTCCCAGTCTTCCGGCAGACCACCGCTCATGCGGCGGGAAAACTCAGCCGCCAGTTCCGGGTATGCTTTTTTGTAGGCGGCAAATTTTTCGTTCCAGGCATGCTGGGCTTTTTCACCCGTTTCGCGCGCATCCCATGCCTTGTAGATCTCTTTCGGGATCTCAAACGGCGGGTATTTCCAGCCCAGTTTCTGTCGGGTCAGTGCCACCTCTTCTTCGCCGAGCGCCGCGCCGTGCGCTTCTTCTTTACCTGCTTTGTTTGGTGAGCCAAAGCCGATGACCGTACGGCAGATAATCAGGGACGGTTTGTCCTTCACGCTCTGCGCTTCCTGAATCGCTTTTTTCACCGCTTCGGGATCGTGGCCGTCGATCTCATGCACGACGTGCCAGTGATAGGCTTCGAAGCGTTTCGCCGTGTCGTCGGTGAACCAGCCCTCGGTTTCCCCGTCAATGGAGATGCCGTTGTGGTCGTAAAAGCCGATCAGCTTGCCGAGCCCCAGCGTGCCCGCCAGCGAGCAGACTTCATGCGAAATCCCCTCCATCAGGCAACCGTCACCCATAAACACGTACGTGTAGTGATCGACAATCTCGTGGTCCGGCTGGTTAAACTGTGCCGCCAGCGTGCGTTCGGCAATCGCGAGTCCGACGGCGTTGGCCAGCCCCTGACCCAGCGGTCCGGTGGTGGTTTCGACACCCGGCGTATAGCCGATTTCCGGGTGACCCGGGGTTTTCGAATGCAGCTGGCGGAAATTCTTCAGCTCCTCAAGCGGCAGATCATAGCCGGACAGGTGCAGCAGGCTGTAGAGCAGCATCGAGGCGTGGCCGTTAGACAGAATAAAGCGGTCACGATCGTACCAGGCAGGATCGTTGGGGTTGTGCTTCAGGAAGTCGTTCCACAACACTTCGGCAATATCAGCCATGCCCATGGGGGCGCCAGGGTGGCCGGAATTGGCTTTCTGCACGGCATCCATGCTGAGGGCGCGGATGGCATTGGCGAGCTCTTTACGGGACATAGTTCACTCCATGGCAAGGTTAAAGTTTGGCGGCGAGTAGGTCTTCAAGTTTGCGCTGGTCGACGGCGAACAGGCGGATGCCTTCCGCCAGTTTATCCACGGCCATCGCGTCCTGATTGTGCTCCCAGCGGAACTCGGCTTCGGTCATGGCCTTCGGTTTCGGCAGGACGGTGGAGGTTGGCACCAGTTTGCGGATCACCGTCTCTTCTTTGTCCTGTAATTCTTTAAGCAGGTTAGGGGAGATGGTCAGGCGGTCGCAGCCTGCCAGGGCGAGGATCTGCTCGGTACGGCGGAAGCTGGCCCCCATCACGATGGTTTCATAGCGGTGCTGTTTGTAGTAGTCGTAGATATTTCGCACTGACTTCACGCCCGGATCTTCCTCGACTACGTACGGGTCCATGGGCTGTTTCGCCTGATACCAGTCGTAGATGCGCCCGACAAACGGCGAGACGAGGAACACGCCCGCTTCAGCACAGGCGCGTGCCTGTGCAAACGAGAACAGCAGCGTCAGGTTGCAGTGGATACCCTCTTTTTCCAGCACCTCTGCCGCGCGGATACCTTCCCACGTCGACGCGAGCTTGATCAGAATGCGTGACGTATCAATTCCCTGCTCCTGGTAGAGTTCAACCAGACGACGCGCTTTCGTAATACTCTTTTCTTTATCGAACGAGAGGCGGGCGTCCACTTCGGTCGAGACGCGTCCTGGAATGCTTTTCAGAATTTCTGCACCAAAATTAACCGCCAGTTTGTCGCTGGCTTCGGCAACCTGTTGCTCCTGCGTTTTGCCGCGCTTCTTGCCGTAAGCAATCGCGTCATCAATCAGATGGCTAAAATGGGCAAGCCCTGCCGCTTTCAGAAGCAGGGAAGGGTTGGTGGTCGCGTCCTCCGGCTGATAGTGGCGAATCGACTCGATATCGCCGCTGTCCGCAACCACGGTGGTGAATTGTTTGATGCCGTCTAGCTGGTTCATAAATCATTACTCCTTGGAAATAAAAGAGTTAGATGAGTGCGTTAGTTCACACTTCTGAGAAAATCATGATGGACTTAACAAAAAAGCATAGCAGACGGGGGAGGCATTGCTTTTGAGACGGGTAACATGGCTGTTATAAATTGATAACAATTTTTAATGTGTGATGGTGAGAGTTTGGCAGCCTTCAAAGTTTATGCGCTGTCCTGAGGCGATACTAGGCGGCACACCAGGGTGTGCATCAGGATCGCAAACGTCACCCTTTTGACCGATACGTGAAAGGAAAAATAAGATGGATGAGCAGTTGAAACAGAGTGCCCTCGATTTTCACGAGTTCCCCGTTCCGGGCAAAATCCAGGTTTCCCCAACCAAGCCGCTGGCGACTCAGCGCGATCTGGCTCTTGCCTACTCACCGGGCGTGGCGGCACCGTGTCTGGAAATCGAAAAAGATCCGCTGGCGGCCTATAAGTACACCGCGCGCGGTAACCTGGTCGCGGTGATCTCTAACGGTACGGCGGTACTCGGCCTTGGCAACATTGGTGCGCTGGCGGGTAAGCCGGTGATGGAAGGGAAGGGCGTTCTATTCAAGAAATTCGCCGGTATCGACGTGTTCGATATCGAAGTGGACGAGCTGGACCCGGATAAATTCATTAACGTCGTCGCCGCGCTGGAGCCAACCTTCGGCGGTATCAACCTGGAAGACATCAAAGCGCCGGAATGTTTCTATATCGAGCAGAAGCTGCGCGAGCGTATGAACATCCCCGTGTTCCATGACGACCAGCACGGTACGGCCATTATCAGCACCGCCGCCATTCTGAACGGCCTGCGCGTGGTCGAGAAAAATCTTTCCGACGTGCGTATGGTGGTCTCCGGCGCGGGCGCGGCGGCCATCGCCTGTATGAACCTGCTGGTGGCGCTGGGGATGCAGAAACACAACATCGTGGTTTGCGATTCCAAAGGCGTGATCTACAAAGGCCGTGAGCCAAACATGGCGGAAACCAAAGCGGCGTATGCGGTGGACGATGACGGCAAACGCACGCTTGAGGACGTGATTGACGGTGCGGACATCTTCCTTGGCTGCTCGGGCCCGAAAGTGCTGACCCAGGAGATGGTGAAGAAGATGGCGCGTGCGCCAATGATCCTGGCCCTGGCGAACCCTGAACCGGAAATTCTGCCGCCGCTGGCGAAAGCGGTGCGTGAAGACGCCATTATCTGTACCGGCCGTTCGGACTACCCGAACCAGGTGAACAACGTGCTCTGCTTCCCGTTCATCTTCCGTGGCGCGCTGGACGTTGGTGCAACGGCGATCAACGAAGAGATGAAGCTGGCAGCGGTTCACGCCATCGCGGAACTGGCGCATGCCGAGCAGAGCGAAGTGGTGGCTTCTGCCTATGGCGATCAGGATCTGAGCTTCGGGCCTGACTACATCATCCCTAAACCGTTTGACCCGCGACTGATCGTGAAGATCGCGCCAGCGGTGGCCAAAGCGGCAATGGACTCCGGGGTGGCAACGCGTCCGATCCAGGACTTCGACGCTTACGTTGATAAACTCACCGAGTTCGTCTACAAAACCAACCTGTTTATGAAGCCAATTTTCTCTCAGGCCCGCGCGGACGCAAAACGCGTGGTGCTGGCGGAAGGGGAAGAGGCGCGCGTGCTGCATGCCACCCAGGAGCTGGTGAGCCTCGGGCTGGCGAAGCCGATCCTGATTGGTCGTCCGAGCGTCATCGAGATGCGCATTCAGAAACTGGGGCTGCAGATTAAGCCGGGTGTGGACTTTGAGATCGTCAATAACGAATCCGATCCGCGCTTTAAAGAGTACTGGAACGAATACTACGCGATCATGAAGCGTCGTGGGATCACCCAGGAGCAGGCGCAGCGGGCGGTGATCAGCAATACCACGGTGATCGGCGCGATTATGGTCCATCGCGGCGAAGCGGATGCGCTGATCTGCGGTACCATCGGCGATTACCACGAGCATTTCAGCGTGGTGCAGGAGATCTTCGGCTACCGCGAAGGGGTTCACGCCGCCGGAGCGATGAACGCGCTGCTGCTGCCAAGCGGGAACACGTTTATCGCCGATACCTACGTTAACGACGATCCAACCCCGGACGAGCTGGCGGAGATCACCGTGATGGCGGCAGAAACCGTGCGTCGCTTTGGTATTGAGCCGAAAGTGGCGCTGCTGTCGCACTCTAACTTTGGTTCGTCTAAATCAGCGGCGGCGTGCAAAATGCGTCAGACGCTGGAGCGGGTGCGCGAGCGTGCGCCGGAGCTGATGATTGACGGAGAAATGCACGGCGATGCCGCGCTGGTGGAAAGCATCCGCAACGAGCGTATGCCGGACAGTCCGCTGAAAGGCTCGGCAAACATCCTGATTATGCCGAACGTGGAAGCGGCGCGTATCAGCTACAACCTGCTGCGCGTATCCAGCTCTGAAGGGGTGACCGTAGGGCCGGTACTGATGGGCGTGGCGAAACCGGTGCATGTATTAACGCCGATTGCCTCTGTGCGACGCATCGTGAACATGGTGGCGCTGGCGGTGGTTGAGGCGCAGACGCAGCCTCTGTAGCGGCGGTGCGTCGGGTGGCGCGTTCGCTTACCCGACCTACGGGTTAACCAGGCCGGATAAGCGCAGCGCCGTCCGGCAATTACACCCAGTCGCGTACTTTCAGAAACTCACTCAAGGCAGCCTCCGGGCTGCCTTCTTTTGGCTCGTAACAGTATTCCCAGCGTACCAGCGGCGGCATCGACATTAAAATCGACTCCGTGCGCCCGCCGGTCTGCAGGCCGAAGAGCGTCCCGCGATCCCACACCAGGTTAAACTCCACGTAGCGCCCGCGGCGATAAAGCTGGAATTCGCGCTCGCGCACGCCATAGTCGATATCTTTACGTCGTTCGACAATGGGCAAATAGGCCTCAGTAAAGCCTTCGCCCACCGCGCGCATAAAGCTGAACGCGGTATCAAAATCGGGCGTGTTGAGATCGTCAAAGAACAGTCCACCGATGCCGCGCTGCTCGTCGCGGTGCTTCAGGTAAAAGTAGTCATCGCACCACTTTTTAAATTTCGGGTAGACGTCTTCGCCAAACGGCAGACAAAGGTCGCGCGCGGTGGTGTGCCAATGCACGGCATCCTCTTCGAAACCGTAGTAGGGCGTTAAGTCGAAACCGCCGCCGAACCACCAGACCGGATCAGCCCCCGGTTTTTCGGCAATGAAAAAGCGTACGTTAGCGTGACTGGTCGGCACAAACGGATTATGCGGATGCACCACCAGCGAAACGCCCATCGCTTCAAAACTTCGGCCCGCCAGCTCAGGACGATGCGCTGTCGCAGAGGCGGGCATAGCGTCACCATGAACGTGGGAAAAATTCACCCCCGCCTGTTCAAAGATGCCGCCATTTCGCAATACGCGGCTGCGGCCACCGCCGCCTGCCTCACGCTGCCAGTTATCCTCCTGAAATTCACCGCCGTCTGCGGCGGCCAGTTTCTGGCAAATCTCATCCTGCAGTTGCAGCAGGAACGTTTTGACCAGTTGAGCATTGGGTTTCATTAACGTTTCCTGGCGTGCGCTTTTTGGTTATCGAACCAGTTGAAGTAACTGATAATGCCGGAGGCGATGGCGTTAGCAATCTTCTGGCGAAACGCCGTGGTGCCGAGCAGCCGCTCTTCTTCCGGATTGGTAATAAAAGATGTTTCCACGAGTACGGACGGAATTGAAGGTGACTTCAGCACCACAAACGCCGCCTGCTCGGTGCTTTTACTGTGCAAGCGGTGCACCGGCTTAATCCGTTTGAGGATATGCGAGCCGAGCGTCAGGCTATTTTTGATAGTGTCCGTCTGCACGAGGTCGAACAGCACCTGCTGTAACATATGATCTTTGTCCGTGGCCTTCTTCCCGGCCACTTCATCCGCCCGGTTCTCACGGTCGGAGAGGTATTTTGCCATGGCGCTACTGGCCCCACGGTTGGACAGGGCAAACACCGACGCGCCCGCGGCTGACGGGTTGGTAAAGCCGTCAGCGTGAATCGACATAAACAGATCCGCGCCGTGTTGATGGGCGATCTCCACGCGGTCATACAGCGGGATAAAGGTGTCGCCAGAGCGCGTCAGACGGGCGTCAATGCCGTTGCTGCGTAAAATTGCGCGCACGTTTTTTGCAATCGCCAGCACGACGTGTTTTTCTTTTGACCCGTTTTTACCGATGGCGCCGGTATCAATCCCGCCGTGGCCCGGGTCCAGCATCACCAGACGCTTTGCGCCGGGCTTTTTGGTTTTGGGTTTACTGTGTCCGTTACTGGTTTTGAGCGTGCTCTCGTCTTTCGCCTGAGCCTGCTTTGCAATACCGGTTAACGTTAAGGCCGCCAGCCCCGCTTTGAGAACCTGACGACGCGATGTGAGTGCTTTTAATGGTTTGAATGTGCTCATGCGGCCTGAATACTAAAAAAAGGGGTCCTGGTGTTATATCGTATCGTGTTTCCCGTTACGACAGTCCTTATTGAGAATTGTTTTACTTTTCATTTCAATACGTGACAAAGTGACATTATGCCAAATTTTGGCGAGATTTTCCCCGGTTATTGGCTAAACGTCCCGTACGCGCCATAATCACTGTTTTTGAACCCGAAAAGGCGGTTAATACCATGGAGATACGCGTTTTTCGCCAGGAAGATTTCGAAGAGGTGATCACCCTTTGGGAGCGCTGCGATTTGCTGCGTCCGTGGAACGATCCGGAGATGGACATCGAACGGAAGGTGAATCACGACGTCAGTCTGTTTCTGGTCGCGGAAGTGAATGGCGAGGTTGTCGGCACCGTCATGGGCGGATATGACGGCCATCGCGGCTCGGCTTATTATCTTGGGGTCCATCCGGAATACCGTGGGCGTGGCATCGCGAATGCGTTACTGAACCGGCTTGAGAAGAAGCTGATTGCTCGCGGCTGCCCGAAAATTCAGATCATGGTGCGGGAAGATAACGACGTGGTGCTGGGCATGTATGAACGTCTGGGCTATGAGCACTCTGACGTGCTGAATTTAGGTAAACGCCTGATCGAAGATGAAGAGTACTGAGATCCATCCGGCAGACTATGACGCGCAGGGCCGCCTCAGGCTGCCTTTTTTATTCTGGTGCGTTCTGCTGCTGCAGGCGCGAACCTGGGTGCTGTTTGTGATGGCTGGCGCGTCGCGCGGGCAGGGCGACACGCTGCTGAATCTCTTCTATCCCGATCACGATGCCTTCTGGCTTGGCTTACTGCCGGGCATTCCCGCCGTTCTGGCGTTTTTGGTCAGCGGACGGCGGCATCTGATTCCACGCTTTTGGGGCGCGCTTCGCTGGCTGCTGATCATTGCCCAGACTGCGCTACTGTTCTGGCAGCCTGTACTCTGGTGGTACGGTGAACCGCTAACGGGTATCGGGATTGCGCTGGTGATCGCGGATATTGTGGCGTTGCTGTGGCTGCTGACAAATCCCCGGCTACGCGCCTGTTTTACGCAAGAGTCAGATTAGAACGGCACTTTTTACCGAAGTCGTACTCTAACAAGCGTTGATTTAACACGTAAGGACGTTTCAATGAAATCGCTGCGTTTACTTTTATGCGCTCTCCCGCTGGCATTAACCGGCTGTTCAACGCTCTCCTCCATCAACTGGTCCGCAGCCTATCCGTGGAACTGGTTTGGCGCGTCCACGGAAGTGACCGAGCAGGGCGTAGGAAAAATTACCGCATCAACCGCGCTCGATCAGGATGCCATTCAGGATGCCCTGAGCAGTGACTACCGCCTGCGTAGCGGCATGAAAACCGAGAATGGCAACATTGTGCGGTACTTTGAAGCGCTAAAAGGGGACAAACTGGCGCTGGTGATTAATGGCGATAAAGGCACGGTGAACCGCATTGCGGTGCTCGACGACGAAATCCCGACCGCCAGCGGTGTGAAAGTGGGTACGCCGTTTAGCGATCTGTATAAACAAGCCTTTGGCAACTGCACCAGCGCGCCTTCCGACGAGGGCGTCGCGGTGGAATGTAAGGCGGAAGGCAGCCAGCACATCAGCTATGTCTTCACCGGTACCTGGAGCGGTCCGGAGGGATTAATGCCGTCTGACGACACGCTGAAAAGCTGGAAAGTGAGCAAAATAGTCTGGAAGCAGTAATTTGCGCCTGAACAAACCGCCTCGCTGAAATCCGGGTATAATACCCGCCATCAATGCCACGCTGACGTGGCATCTTTATTTCAGGAGGAGCGATGTCTCAGGTTCAGAGTGGCATTTTGCCAGAACATTGCCGCGCGGCGATTTGGATCGAAGCCAATGTCAAAGGGGACGTGGATGCCCTGCGTGCGGCCAGTAAAGCGTTTGTTGATAAACTGGCGACTTTCCAGGCCAAATTCCCGGATGCCCATCTCGGCGCCGTTGTTGCTTTTGGCAATAACGTCTGGCGTCAGCTGAGCGGCGGCGAAGGGGCGGAAGAGCTGAAAGACTTTATCCCTTACGGTAAAGGTCTGGCTCCGGCCACCCAGTACGATCTGCTCATTCATATTCTCTCTCTGCGTCACGATGTTAACTTCTCCGTTGCCCAGGCCGCGGTGGCAGCGTTCGGCGACAGCATTGAGGTGCAGGAAGAAGTTCACGGTTTCCGTTGGGTAGAAGAGCGCGATCTGAGCGGCTTCGTCGACGGCACGGAAAACCCGGCGGGTGAAGAGACGCGTCGTGACGTGGCGGTCATCAAAGATGGCGTGGATGCGGGCGGCAGTTACGTGTTCGTGCAGCGCTGGGAGCATAATCTCAAGCAGCTTAACCGCATGAGCGTGCATGACCAGGAGATGATGATTGGTCGCACCAAAGAGGCGAACGAAGAGATCGACGGCGATGACCGTCCGGTGACCTCTCACCTGACCCGCGTTGACCTCAAAGAAGAGGGCAAAGGGCTGAAGATTGTCCGCCAGAGCCTGCCGTATGGCACCGCAAGCGGCACCCATGGTCTTTACTTCTGCGCGTACTGCGCACGCCTGTATAACATCGAGCAGCAGTTGATGAGCATGTTCGGCGACACTGACGGCAAGCGCGACGCGATGCTGCGCTTCACCAAACCGGTAACCGGCGGCTACTACTTCGCGCCGTCCGTTGAGCGTCTGCTGGCGCTTTAACGCCCCTCACCCGAACCCTCTCCCCGCAGGGGAGAGGGGGATTGCAGCCTTATTCCCTTTTCTGCTTCTAAATCACCAAACGGTATATAAAACCGTTACTCCTTTCGACCTCGTTATAAATATTATGACTATAAGATAGTCATCACATTTATAAGGGTGCGTAATGGCCGTTACTGTACTGAAAAAAGGAACTCTGGCGCTGGCAGGTTTATTGCTGGTGGCCCAGGCGCAGGCGACTGAGCTGCTGAACAGTTCGTATGACGTCTCCCGCGAGCTGTTTGCCGCCCTTAACCCACCGTTTGAACAGCAGTGGGCGAAAGACAATAACGGCGATAAGCTGACCATCAAACAGTCCCATGCAGGTTCTTCCAAACAGGCGCTGGCGATATTGCAGGGACTGAAGGCGGATGTCGTGACCTACAACCAGGTTACTGACGTGCAGATCCTGCACGACAAGGGCAAACTTATCCCTGCTGACTGGCAGAGCCGTCTGCCGAATAACAGCTCGCCGTTCTATTCCACCATGGGCTTCCTGGTGCGTAAAGGTAACCCGAAAAATATCCACGACTGGAGCGACCTGGTGCGTTCTGACGTGAAGCTGATTTTCCCGAACCCAAAAACCTCCGGTAACGCGCGTTACACCTATTTGGCGGCGTGGGGTGCGGCGGACAAGGCCGACGGTAATGATAAAGCCAAAACCGAGCAGTTCATGACCCAGTTCCTGAAAAACGTTGAAGTGTTTGATACCGGCGGCCGCGGGGCAACCACCACCTTCGCAGAACGTGGGCTGGGCGATGTGCTGATCAGCTTTGAGTCGGAAGTGAACAATATCCGCAAACAGTATGAAGCGCAGGGCTTTGAGGTGGTTATCCCGAAAACCAACATTCTGGCCGAATTCCCGGTGGCGTGGGTGGATAAAAACGTGAAGGCAAATGGTACTGAGAAAGCGGCAAAAGCCTATCTCAACTATCTGTACAGCCCGCAGGCGCAGACCATCATTACCGATTACTACTACCGCGTGAATAACCCGGACGTGATGAACAAACTGAAGGATAAATTCCCGCAGACCGCACTGTTCCGCGTGGAAGATCATTTCGGCTCCTGGCCTGAGGTGATGAAAACGCACTTTGCCAGCGGCGGTGAGTTAGACAAGTTGCTGGCGGCGGGGCGTAAGTAATGTTTGCAGTCTCGACCAAACGCGTGCTGCCGGGCTTTACCTTAAGTCTGGGGACCAGCCTGCTGTTCGTCTGCCTGATCCTGTTGTTGCCGCTCAGCGCACTGGTTATGCAGCTTGCGCAGATGAGCTGGGCGCAATACTGGGACGTGGTCACCAACCCGCAGGTGGTGGCCGCCTATAAAGTGACGCTGCTGTCGGCGTTTGTCGCCTCCATTTTTAACGGTGTGTTCGGCCTGCTGATGGCGTGGATCTTAACCCGCTATCGTTTCCCTGGCCGCACGCTGCTTGACGCACTGATGGATCTGCCGTTTGCGCTGCCGACGGCTGTTGCGGGCTTAACCCTTGCGTCGCTCTTCTCCGTGAACGGACTGTACGGTGAGTGGCTGGCAAAGCTTGATATCAAAGTCACCTATACCTGGCTTGGTATCGCGGTGGCGATGGCCTTTACCAGCATCCCGTTTGTGGTGCGTACCGTGCAGCCGGTGCTGGAAGAGTTGGGTCCGGAATATGAAGAAGCGGCGGAAACGCTGGGGGCCTCGCGCTGGCAGAGTTTCCGCAAGGTCGTGTTGCCGGAACTCTCCCCGGCGCTGATGGCGGGCGTTGCGCTGTCGTTTACCCGCAGCCTCGGTGAATTCGGCGCGGTGATTTTTATCGCCGGGAACATTGCCTGGAAGACGGAGGTCACCTCGCTGATGATCTTCATCCGTCTTCAGGAGTTTGATTATCCGGCGGCGAGCGCCATTGCTTCGGTGATCCTCGCAGCCTCACTGCTGCTGCTGTACTCAATTAACACTCTGCAAAGTCGCTTTGGTCGACGTGTGGTAGGTCACTGATGGCGGAAGTTACGCAATTGAAGCGATACGATGCTCCCCGTATCAACTGGGGTAAATGGTTTCTGATTGGTGTGGGCGTGCTGGTGTCCGCCCTCATTCTCGTCGTGCCGACGGTGTATATCTTCGTTCAGGCGTTCAGCAAGGGGCTGATGCCCGCGCTGGAGAACCTGGCGAATCCGGACATGCTCCATGCCATCTGGCTGACCGTACTGATTGCCCTGATCACCGTGCCGGTGAACCTGGTGTTCGGGACGCTACTGGCGTGGCTGGTGACGCGTTTTAACTTCCCGGGACGTCAGCTGCTGCTGACCCTGCTGGATATTCCGTTTGCCGTGTCGCCGGTGGTGGCGGGTCTGGTGTACCTGCTCTTTTACGGCTCTAACGGCCCGCTGGGCGGCTGGCTGGATGAGCATAACCTGCAGGTCATGTTCGCCTGGCCGGGTATGGTGCTGGTGACTATCTTCGTGACGTGTCCGTTTGTGGTGCGCGAACTGGTGCCGGTGATGTTAAGCCAGGGGAGCAACGAAGACGAAGCGGCGGTGCTGCTGGGCGCGTCAGGCTGGCAGATGTTCCGTCGCGTGACGCTGCCAAATATCCGCTGGGCGCTGCTTTACGGCGTGGTGCTGACCAACGCCCGAGCGATTGGTGAGTTTGGTGCCGTTTCCGTCGTATCCGGCTCCATCCGCGGTGAAACCCTGTCGCTGCCGTTACAGATTGAATTACTGGAACAGGACTACAACACCGTCGGTTCCTTTACTGCCGCAGCGTTACTGACGCTGATGGCTATTTTGACCCTGTTTTTGAAGAGTGTGGTGCAGTGGCGTTTAGAGAATCAGGAAAAACGTCAGCATCAGGAGGGAAATCATGAGCATTGAGATTGCCAATATTAAGAAGTCTTTTGGTCGCACCCAGGTGCTGAATGATATCTCGCTGGATATCCCTTCCGGACAAATGGTGGCGCTGCTGGGGCCGTCTGGCTCGGGTAAAACCACGCTGCTGCGTATTATCGCCGGGCTTGAGCATCAGACCAGCGGGCACATTCGCTTTCACGGCACCGATGTGAGCCGCCTGCATGCCCGCGATCGTAAAGTGGGTTTTGTGTTCCAGCACTATGCGCTGTTCCGCCACATGACCGTGTTTGACAACATTGCGTTTGGCCTGACCGTGCTGCCGCGTCGCGAACGCCCGGATGCCGCCACCATCAAAGCCAAAGTGACTAAGCTGCTGGAGATGGTGCAGCTGGCACATCTGGCGGATCGTTTCCCGGCGCAGCTGTCTGGCGGACAGAAACAGCGTGTCGCGCTGGCACGTGCGTTGGCCGTTGAGCCGCAAATTCTGCTGCTGGACGAACCGTTCGGCGCGCTGGATGCGCAGGTGCGTAAAGAACTTCGCCGCTGGCTGCGTCAGCTGCATGAAGAGCTGAAGTTTACCAGCGTCTTTGTGACCCACGATCAGGAAGAGGCGATGGAAGTGGCGGACCGCGTGGTGGTCATGAGCCAGGGCAACATCGAGCAGGTTGACGAGCCGGAGCAGCTCTGGCGTGAACCGGCGACCCGTTTCGTGCTGGAATTTATGGGTGAAGTGAACCGTCTGCAGGGCACCATTCGCGGTGGACAGTTCCACGTCGGCGCGCACCGCTGGCCGCTGGGCTATACCTCCGCGCATCAGGGGCCGGTCGATCTGTTCCTGCGTCCGTGGGAAGTGGACGTGAGCCGCCGCACCAGCCTGGATTCACCGCTGCCAGTGCAGGTACTGGAAGCTAGCCCTAAAGGGCACTACACCCAATTGGTGGTACAGCCGCTGGGCTGGTATACCGAGCCGCTGACCGTCGTCATGCGCGATGATGTGCCGCCGCACCGGGGCGAGCGTCTGTTTGTCGGCCTGCAGCATGCCCGTATTTATCACGGGAAGGAGCGCATCGAGACGCGCGAGAATATTGCTCTGGCGGAGTCAGCCTGATAGGTTATTAGGATGTTTATCGCCCGGTGGCGCAGCGCTTACCGGGCCTACAGTTATCACTGAGTCTTGTAGGCCGGGATCGCTGCGCGCCCCCGGCTTTTTTATTGAGTAAAAATCGTGAATACACTCGAACATACCATCGGCAATACCCCTCTGGTCAAACTACAACGCATGGGGTTTGCCAACGGCAGCGAAATCTGGGTCAAACTTGAGGGCAATAATCCGGCAGGTTCGGTGAAAGACCGTGCGGCGCTGTCGATGATTGTTCAGGCTGAAAAACGCGGTGAGATAAAGCCCGGCGACGTGTTGATTGAGGCCACCAGCGGCAATACCGGGATTGCACTGGCAATGATTGCGGCATTGAAAGGCTACCGCATGAAGCTGCTGATGCCGGACAACATGAGCCAGGAGCGCCGTGCCGCAATGCGTGCCTACGGGGCCGAGCTGATTCTGGTCACCAAAGAGCAGGGGATGGAAGGCGCACGCGATTTAGCCTTAGAAATGGCGGAGCGCGGCGAAGGTAAGTTGCTCGATCAGTTCAACAACCCGGATAACCCCTACGCGCATTACACCACCACCGGCCCGGAAATCTGGCAGCAAACCGACGGACGTATTACCCATTTTGTCTCCAGCATGGGCACCACCGGCACCATCACCGGCGTGTCGCGTTTTCTGCGCGAGCAGGAAAAAGCCGTCACTATCGTTGGCCTGCAGCCAGAAGAGGGGAGCAGCATTCCGGGGATTCGCCGCTGGCCAGCAGAATACATGCCGGGTATTTTTAATGCGCAGCTGGTGGATCAGGTGCTGGATATTCACCAGCGCGAGGCGGAGAATACCATGCGTGAGCTGGCCGTGCGTGAAGGCATCTTCTGCGGGGTCAGCTCGGGTGGCGCGGTAGCGGGGGCGTTGCGCGTTGCGCAGGCGAATCCAGGCGCTGTTGTGGTCGCGATTATCTGCGACCGCGGCGATCGCTATCTGTCTACCGGCGTCTTTGGTGAAGAGAGTTATTCGCAGGGGGCGGGAATTTAAGCGTCATGGAGATAATTTTATTCCGGGATAACACCCGGGCGCAGCAAACCGATATTGTCGCAGTGCAGTCGCAGGTGGTTTATGGCAGCGTGGGGAACAGCATTGCGGTTCCGAATATTCGTACCCACAGGCTGAACGTCACCGCCGTGCCGACGGTATTGTTCAGCAATACGCCGCACTATGACACTTTCTACGGCGGCGTGATCCCCGATGAGTGGTTCAGCGGCTACCTGAAGGCGCTTGAAGAACGCGAGATCCTGCGCGAGCTTAAAGCGGTCACCACCGGTTATATGGGCAGCGCCAGCCAGATCGCCCTGCTGGCTGAGTGGCTGAAGGCGGTCAAAGCGCACCATCCTGACCTGCTGGTTCTGGTTGACCCGGTTATTGGCGACATTGACAGTGGAATGTACGTGAAGCCGGATATTCCGCAAGCGTATCGGGAGCACCTGTTGCCGCTGGCGCAGGGCATTACGCCAAACGTCTATGAACTGGAAGTATTAAGCGGAAAACCGTGCCGCACGCCGGAAAGCGCCGTCGCGGCAGCGCAGGGGCTGCTTTCCGATACCCTGAAATGGGTGGCGATTACCAGCGCGCCGGTCGCTGACGACCCGCACAACATCCACGTGGTGCTGGTGACGAAAGAGGGCGTTACCGTTAGCGCGCATCCGCGCGTAGAAACCGATCTGAAAGGGACGGGCGATCTGTTCTGTTCCGAGCTGGTCAGTGGTATCGTTGAGGGGAAAACCGTTGCCGATGCTATCCGCATGGCGGGGGATCGGGCGACTGACGTGATGTTGTACACCCAGTCGAAAGGGTACGACGAGCTTATCCTTCCCGCATAAACAAAAATGGCGCCCGAAGGCGCCATTTTTCTGTACGGCAAGAATTACTTCTTGATGCGGATAACCGGGGTTTCACCCACGGTGACGCTGCCAGACAGTTTGATCAGTTCTTTGATTTCGTCCATGTTGGAGATAACAACCGGCGTCAGGGTAGACTTGGCTTTTTCTTCCAGCAGTGGCAGATCGAATTCAATGACCGGGTCGCCAACTTTCACACGCTGGCCTTCTTCCGCGATACGTTTGAAGCCTTCGCCTTTCAGTTCAACGGTGTCGATACCGAAGTGAACGAACAGTTCGATACCGCTATCAGATTCGATAGAGAACGCATGGTTGGTTTCAAAAATTTTACCGATGGTGCCGTCAACTGGAGCAACCATTTTGTTGCCAGTTGGTTTGATAGCAATGCCATCACCAACGATTTTCTCAGCAAACACTACATCCGGCACGTCTTCGATGTTGACGATCTCGCCGGAGAGCGGAGCAACAATCTCAATAGTTCCGGAGTCTTTCTTATCATCAGAAACCAGAGATTTCAGTTTATCGAACAAACCCATGATCTTCTCCTAAGCAGTAATTTGGGCCGCATCTCGTGGATTAGCAGATTGTTTTTTCTTCAATGAACTTGTTAACCAGCGTCATTAACTCGTCCGTTGTCGGTTGAGCAAGAGCCTGCTCTGCTAACACCTTCGCATCTTCGAAGTTCGTGTTACGGATAATCTTCTTAATGCGCGGGATGGAAATGGCGCTCATAGAGAATTCGTCCAGACCCATACCCAGCAACAGAAGTGTAGCACGTTCGTCGCCTGCAAGCTCACCACACATGCCAGTCCATTTACCTTCTGCATGAGAAGCATCAATAACTTGCTTGATCAAGTTCAGTACGGACGGTGACATTGGCTGGTAGAGATGTGAAATCATATCATTACCACGGTCAACTGCCAGGGTGTACTGCGTTAAATCATTGGTGCCGATACTAAAGAAATCAACTTCTTTGGCTAAATGACGCGCAATGGTCGCGGCTGCTGGGGTTTCCACCATCACGCCGATCTCGATTGACTCGTCAAACGCTTTACCTTCGTCGCGCAGTTCCTGTTTGTAGATTTCGATCTCTTTCTTCAGTGCACGCACTTCTTCAACAGAGATGATCATCGGGAACATGATGCGCAGTTTACCGAAAGCAGAGGCACGCAGAATTGCGCGCACCTGGTCACGCAGGATCTCTTTGCGATCCATGGCGATACGCACTGCACGCCAGCCCAGGAACGGGTTCTCTTCTTTCGGGAAGTTCATGTATGGCAGCTCTTTGTCGCCACCGATGTCCATAGTACGGACGATAACCGCCTGAGAGCCACACGCTTCTGCTACGGCTTTATACGCAGCAAACTGCTCTTCTTCAGTAGGCAGCGCGTCACGGTCCATGAACAGGAATTCTGTACGATAGAGACCCACACCTTCCGCACCGTTGCGCTCAGCGCCTTCAACGTCACGTACGGTACCGATGTTTGCGCACACTTCAACCTGATGGCCGTCCAGGGTGATGGCTGGCAGGTCTTTCAGCTTAGCGAGTTCCGCTTTTTCAGTCGCAACTTGCTCCTGAACCGCGCGCAGTTTTTCGATCTCTTCGTTTGTTGGGTTGACGTAAACCAGATTGTTTACGGCATCCAGAATCAGATAGTCGCCGTTTTTCACCTGAGAGGTGACGCTACCGGTACCCACGATGGCAGGCAGTTCCAGAGAACGGGCCATAATAGAGGTGTGGGAGGTACGGCCACCCGCGTCGGTAATGAAACCGAGGACCTTTTTCAGGTTCAGCTGTGCGGTTTCGGACGGGGTGAGGTCAGCGGCAACCAGGATCACTTCATCCTGAATCGCGCTCAGGTCGATGATGGCCAGACCCAGGATGTTGCGCAGCAGGCGCTTACCGATGTCACGTACGTCAGCCGCACGTTCTTTCAGGTATTCATCATCCAGTTCTTCCAGGGCAGTTGCCTGACCTTCGATAACTTCATGCGCAGCCGCGTCGGCCGTCATGCCTTTATCTTTAATCAGGGCTATGATTTCCTGCTCCAGCTCCTCATCTTCGAGCAGCATGATATGCCCTTCGAAGATGGCTTCTTTTTCTTCACCGAAAGTTTCGCCAGCTTTAGTTTTGATTGCTTCCAGTTGCGCAGATGCCTTGGCACGACCGCTCAGAAAACGTTCAACTTCCTGATCAACCTTGTCGGCAGAAATTTTTTTCCGGTCGATGACGATCTCGTCTTCTTTCAGCAGCAGTGCTTTGCCGAAAGCGATACCCGGGGATGCTAAAATGCCTGAAATCATAACCCTACCTTACTTGTGACTGATATTTAAAAGAACCCGGAAACTTACTCGAGCTCAGCCATCAGTTTTACCAGATGCTCAACTGCTTTCTGCTCGTCTTCACCTTCCGCAGAAATGGTGACTACAGTGCCCTGAGTCAGGCCCAGAGTCTGCAGTTTGAACAGGCTTTTTGCGCTGGCGCTTTTGCCGTTGGAAGTCACAGTGATTTCAGAAGTGAAGCCTTTCGCTTCTTTAACAAACTGAGCAGCAGGGCGGGTGTGCAGACCGTTCGGAGCGGTAATGGTAACTTCTTGCTGGAACATTGTATTTCCCCAACTTATAGGTTTAGTGTTGTGGAACTAAAGTCTAGCCTGGCGACTGAACTTTAGCCTGTATTGTTAGCGCTGACGTTTCGATCGTCATTAAACATTATGCAGCGAAAGCAAGACTTGAACCAAATCATAAAATCGATTCAGCAAGGCTATTTCGTTCACTGATTAATTTCACGCATCAAAATAATTGCTGGTTTAAATACCAGACCCAACGGGGTGAAGCAATGCCAGGAGGGGCAAAAGTTTGAAGCAGGCCACAAAAAAGCACCTGAAAAGGTGCTTTTTTACGCGTTATTAACATGCTGGCATTACTGTTGCAGCTCTTTTTCAGTGAACAGATCGGCAAACAGTGCGGTGCTCAAGTAACGCTCACCCGAGGAAGGAAGGATAACCACAATATTCTTATTGGTAAAGGCTTCATCTTCCTGAAGTTTGAGCGCTGCTGCAACAGCTGCACCGGAAGAGATACCGGCGAGAATGCCTTCTTCATCCATCAGACGACGCGCGGTAGAGATGGCTTCTTCGTTAGTGATGGTGACCACTTTATCGATCAGCTTCAGATCCAGGTTGCCCGGAATGAAGCCCGCGCCAATACCCTGTATTTTATGCGGACCCGGCTTGAGCTCTTCGCCCGCCAGTGCCTGGGTGATAACCGGTGAGTCGGTGGGTTCAACCGCAACGGTGATCAGATCTTTTTTACCTTTTGTGCCTTTTATATAGCGTGACACGCCGGTCAGGGTGCCGCCGGTACCAACGCCGGAGATAAACACGTCAACCTGACCGTCAGTATCTTCCCAGATTTCCGGTCCAGTGGTCTTCTCGTGAATTTCCGGGTTAGCCGGGTTGCTGAACTGCTGCAGCAGCAGATATTTTGCCGGATCGCTGGCGACAATCTCTTCCGCTTTCTGAATGGCACCTTTCATGCCCTTCGCACCTTCGGTCAGTACGAGGTTCGCGCCGAGTGCTTTGAGCAGTTTGCGGCGTTCGATACTCATGGTTTCCGGCATGGTCAGCGTCAGTTTGTAGCCACGCGCGGCAGCGACATAGGCCAGAGCGATACCGGTGTTACCGCTGGTCGGTTCAACCAGTTCAACGCCAGGCTTCAGCACGCCACGTTTTTCAGCATCCCAAATCATGTTTGCACCGATACGGCATTTTACGCTGAAGCTCGGGTTACGAGATTCGACCTTCGCCAGAATGCGTCCATTACCGATACGGTTCAGTCGAACCAGGGGCGTATGACCGATAGTCAGCGAGTTGTCTTCATAAATCTTACTCATGGCCTGTCCTTAACTGTATGAAATTGGGATACCGCCCCAGCATACCTGCTAAGCAGGGAGGGGGAAGTAAGGAATTCGCATATCTATATACTGCAAGGAAATAATGGGGATCAGTATGGAATAAGGGGCGGCATAAGCCACCCCTGCTTTACACATTTTTGCATTATTTCCATAACGCGTGCTTAGCACGGTAGCAGTCCACCCACATTGCCGTCGCGCCGCACACAGCAACCGGCATGATGAACAGGTTCAGGAAGGGAATCATCGTGAACAGGCTGGTCAGCGCGCCGAACTGCATATTGGCGACCTTCTGGGTACGCAGGGCGTTGCGCATCGCTTTAAACGGTACCTTGTGGTTATCGAACGGATAATCACAATACTGGATGGCGAGCATCCAGGCGCTGAACAGGAACCACAGCACCGGCGCCACGGTCTGGCCAATGCCAGGCACAAAATAGAGAATAAGCAGCACTACCGCGCGGGGGAGGTACCAGGCAAATTTCTGCCACTCGCGCTTCATGATGCGGGGGATATCTTTCATGATCCCGAGCACGCCCGTGTCCGGCGGCGTCGCGCCGGTAAGCCGCGCCTCCAGCTGTTCTGCCAGCAGGCCGTTAAACGGTGCGGCTATCCAGTTAGCGATGGTTGAGAAGAAATAGCCGAACACCAGCAGCACGGAGATAACCGCCACCGGCCAGAGCAGATAGTTCAGCCACTGTAGCCAGTCGGGCACATAGCTCATTAACGCAGGGATCCAGCTCTCGAGCTTTGTAAAAAGCCACCAGAACGCGCCGCCCATCAGAAGAATGTTGATCAACAGCGGAAGGATGACGAAGCGTCGGATACCCGGCAGTGAAACCAGTTTCCAGCCCTGAGAAAAATACCAGACGCCGCTGCGTGGGGGAGAAGACGATGTTGAAACCATAACCAGGCTGTACTCCTTTTTTCACAACCAGTGGAATTGCCGCCTATATTATCCACTTGTGGACTAATGACCAGTTCGGAAATGTTCGAAAAACCAGCAAAAAGCACGATTTCCTTCATCTTTATGCTGTGAATGCTCTGCACACACTTGCACTTGACGTAAACGGCAAATACTCTTAGTGAGTAAATGTTTGCCGTGGTGGCAAGGTGTTAGAACAACAGAGAATATAATGATGCAGGATTTGCGTCTGATATTAATCATTGTTGGCGCGATCGCCATAATCGCTTTACTGGTACATGGTTTCTGGACCAGCCGTAAAGAGCGTTCTTCGATGTTCCGCGATCGCCCACTGAAGCGCATGAAGTCCAGTCGTGATGACGATGACATTGAAGATGACATCGACGGTCGCGACGATGACGGCGTGGGTGAAGTTCGTGTTCATCGGGTCAATACTGCGCCCGGCGCGGCTCATGGGGAGCATGAAGCCCCCCGTCCTGCGCAGCACCAGTATCAACCGCCGTACGCCTCTGCTCAGCCGCGCCAGCAGGCGCCGCAGCCGGTAGAAGAGCCTGTGCGCCAGCCGCCGCAACAGCCTGTCCATCAGCAGCCTGCTGCGCCACAGCCGGTTCAACCGCAGCCCGTGCAGCAGCCTGTGCAACTACAGCCCGCGCAGCCGGTACAACAGCCGCAGCAGCCTGTTCATGTGCAGCCAGCGCCGCAGCCTGCTCCAGCACAGCATGTTGAGCCAGAACCGGTAGCACAGCCAGAACCGGTTGTTGAAAAACCGCAGCGTAAAGAAGCGGTGATCATCATGAACGTGGCCGCGCATCACGGTAGCCATCTCAACGGTGACGTGCTGCTTAACAGTATTCAACAGGCAGGCTTCAAGTTTGGCGACATGAATATTTTCCATCGCCACCTGAGCCCTGACGGTAGCGGCCCGGCGCTGTTCAGCCTGGCCAATATGGTCAACCCGGGTACTTTTGATCCGGAAATGACCGGTGATTTCGTGACCCCAGGTGTCACCATCTTTATGCAGGTGCCCTCTTACGGTGATGAACTGCAAAACTTTAAGCTGATGTTGCAATCCGCTCAGCATATCGCTGACGAAGTAGGCGGTGTGGTGCTCGACGATCAGCGTCGAATGATGACCCCGCAGAAACTGCGCGAGTATCAGGACCGCATCCGCGAAGTTAAGGAAGCCAACGCGTAATCATCGCGTTTACGTCAACTCCTCCTCAACCCCCGCATGTCGGGGGTTTTTTCTCATTGATGGTGCGATATGGACTCAATCGAACAACAACTCACTGGCCTGCGAACCACGCTTCGCCATCATGAATATCTCTATCATGTTATGGACGCGCCGGAGGTGCCGGATGCGGAGTATGACCGCCTGATGCGCGAGCTGCGCGAACTGGAGGCGCAGCACCCGGAACTCATTACGCCGGATTCTCCCACCCAGCGCGTCGGTGCCGAGCCGCTGGGAGCGTTCAGCCAGGTACGCCATGAAGTGCCGATGCTGTCGCTGGATAACGTCTTTGATGAAGAGAGCTTCCTCGCGTTTAACAAGCGCGTGCAGGACCGTCTGAAAAGCAGCGACGCTCTCACCTGGTGCTGCGAGCTGAAGCTTGATGGCCTGGCGGTCAGTCTTCTCTACGAAAACGGCGTGCTGGTGCGTGCCGCCACGCGTGGCGACGGCACGACGGGTGAAGACATTACGACCAACGTGCGCACCATCCGCGCAATTCCGCTGAAGCTGCAGGGGGACAACATTCCTGCGCGTCTGGAAGTGCGCGGCGAAGTGTTTCTTCCCCAGGCGGGCTTCGAGAAAATCAACGAAGAAGCGCGCCGCACCGGCGGGAAAGTATTTGCTAACCCGCGTAATGCGGCGGCAGGCTCTTTGCGCCAGCTTGACCCGCGTATCACCGCGAAGCGACCGCTCACTTTCTTCTGCTATGGCGTGGGGATCCTGGAGGGAGGCGAGCTGCCGGATACGCATCTCGGGCGTCTGATGCAGTTTAAGGCGTGGGGCCTGCCGGTGAGTAACCGCGTGCAGCTCTGTGACTCGCCAGAAGCGGTACTCGCGTTCTACCACAAGGTGGAAGCGGACCGTCCGACGCTCGGTTTTGATATTGATGGCGTTGTCATTAAGGTGAACTCACTGGCGCTTCAGGAGCAACTCGGGTTTGTGGCGCGTGCGCCGCGCTGGGCGGTGGCGTTTAAGTTTCCTGCTCAGGAACAGATGACCTTCGTTCGCGACGTGGAGTTCCAGGTCGGCCGTACGGGCGCCATTACCCCGGTCGCCCGTCTTGAGCCTGTGCAGGTCGCGGGCGTGCTGGTGAGTAACGCCACGCTGCATAACGCCGATGAGATTGAACGTCTGGGCCTGCGGATTGGTGACAAAGTGGTGGTTCGTCGCGCGGGCGATGTTATTCCGCAGGTGGTAAACGTCGTTGAGTCTGAACGCCCTGATGATACGCGTGAAGTGGTCTTCCCGACCCATTGCCCGGTGTGTGGCTCTGACGTGGAGCGTGTTGAAGGTGAGGCGGTAGCGCGCTGTACGGGCGGCCTGATCTGTGGCGCGCAGCGTAAAGAGTCACTGAAGCACTTCGTCTCCCGTCGCGCCATGGACGTCGACGGCATGGGCGATAAGATTATCGATCAGCTGGTTGAAAAAGAGTATGTGCATACGCCAGCGGATCTCTTCAAACTGACGGCGGGCAAGCTGACCGGTCTGGATCGCATGGGGCCGAAGTCGGCGCAGAACGTGGTTAACGCTCTGGAAGCCGCAAAAGAGACCACCTTCGCCCGTTTCCTTTACGCGCTGGGCATCCGTGAAGTGGGGGAAGCAACGGCAGCAGCTCTGGCGGCGTACTTTGGCACGCTGGAGGCGCTGGAAAAGGCAAGCATCGACGAGCTGCAGAAAGTGCCGGATGTCGGCATTGTAGTCGCCACGCACGTCTTTAACTTCTTTGCGGAAGAGAGCAACCGCGAAGTCATTGGCAAACTGCTGGCAGAGGGCATCAAATGGCCCGCGCCGGTGGTGGTTAATGCCGAAGAGATCGACAGTCCGTTCGCCGGTAAAACGGTGGTGCTGACCGGCAGCCTGAGCCAGCTTTCACGCGATGATGCGAAAGCGCGTCTGGTGGCGCTGGGCGCAAAAGTGGCGGGCAGCGTCTCGAAGAAAACCGACCTGGTGATTGCCGGGGAAGCAGCGGGTTCGAAGCTGGCGAAAGCCCAGGAACTCGGCATTGAGGTTATCGACGAAGCGGAAATGATGCGTCTGTTAGGAGAGTAACGTGGAAAAAGAGCAGCTCGTTGCGATCGCCAATACGGAGATGCCGTTCGGTAAATATAAGGGCCGCAGGCTGATCGATTTGCCGGAGGAGTATCTGCTGTGGTTTGCCCGTAAGGATGAGTTCCCGGCCGGGCGACTGGGCGAGCTGATGGCTATTACGCTACTGATCAAAACCGAGGGGCTGACCCAGCTGGTTCAGCCCCTGAAACGTCCTTAAGCCTTCGCGGCGCGGGTCTCTTCCTGCGCCAGTTTTTCCGTCTGACGTTTATAGCGACGCGCCAGCACGGCGCAGACCATCAGCTGGATCTGATGAAAAATCATCAGCGGCAATACCATCATCCCAATTACCGAGGTCGGGAACAGAATGTTGGCCATCGGGATACCGTTCGCCAGGCTCTTCTTCGAACCGCAGAAAACAATCGTAATTTCATCTGCTTTGTTGAAGCCGCATTTACGTGCCACAAAGACGTTTACGGCAATGACAATCGTCAGCAGGACAATGCTGACCACCACGATAAACAGCAGTGAGCCTGCGCCCACCTTGTGCCAGATCCCGTTCACGACCGCTTCGCTGAAGGCGGAGTAAACCACCAGCAGAATTGAGGTCTGGTCGGTTTTGGAGATCCACTTTTTATGCTTCGTCACAAACGCACCTGTCCACGGGCGCGAGAGATGGCCCAGGACAAACGGCAGCAGCAGTTGCAGACAGATCCTGCCCACCTGCTCAAGGTTACCTTCCGCGCCATGCATGTTCATCAGCAGCCCCACCAGCAGCGGGGAGACGAAAATCCCTAACAGGCTGGATGCCGATGCGGAGCAGACCGCGGCCGCAACGTTGCCACCCGCGAGGGAGGTAAACGCAATGGCCGACTGCACGGTGGCTGGCAGAATACAGAGATACAAAAAACCGGTATAGAGTGCCGGGTCGACGTTAACTGGCGCCCACCACGCAAACAGCACCCCGAGGATGGGGAACAGAATAAAGGTGCTGCACATCACCCAGAGGTGCAGTCGCCAGTGGCCACCACCCGCGATAATCGCTTCGCGGGAGAGTTTTGCGCCGTGCATAAAGAACAGCAGCGCGATAGCGGCCGTCGTCAGCCCCTCAAAAAACGGGACGAAACTACCGCGGGCAGGGAAAAACGAGGCCAGTAAAACGGTGACCACCAGAGTAAGCGTAAACGGATCAACAATACGAAATAGTTTCATAATGACTCCTGAAAACAGATGTCGCTATTGTGCTTTTTTCCATTTGAGAAATAAAATTGATTTATTGCATTCATTCATGAATTAAACAGATGAATTACTCCTTGCGCCAGCTTCGTATTTTTGTCACCGTCGCCCATGCCCGTAGCTTCAGCCGGGCAGGAGAGATGATTGGCCTCAGCCAGTCAGCCGTCAGCCACAGCGTGAAAGAGCTGGAAAATCAGACCGGCGTGCGGTTGCTTGACCGTACCACACGCGAAGTGGTGCTGACCGAAGCAGGGCAGCAGCTGGCCCAGCGCCTCGAACGTCTGCTGGATGAACTGAACAGCACGCTCAGAGACGTGGGAAGGCTGGGGCAGCAGCTTTCGGGCACCGTGCGGGTCGCAGCCAGCCAGACAATATCGGCACACCTTATCCCGCAGTGTATCGCGGAGGGAAACCACCGCTATCCGGACATTGATTTTGTGTTGCACGACCGGCCGCAGCAGTGGGTGCTGGAAAGCATCCGTCAGGGAGATGTGGATTTTGGTATTGTGATCGACCCCGGCCAGGTGAGCGACCTGGCGTGCGAAAGCGTGCTTTCTGAGCCTTTTTTACTGCTCTGCCGGGATGACGATCCGCTGGCAACGTTGCCGGCGGTCAACTGGCAGTTCCTGCAGGGCGCGAACCTGGTTTTGCAGGATTATGCTTCCGGCAGCCGTCCGCTGATCGATTCCGCGCTGGTTAATCAGGGCGTAAAGGCCACCATCGTGCAGGAAATTGGGCATCCGGCCACGCTGTTTCCCATGGTGGAAGCCGGAATTGGGATCAGCGTGTTGCCCGCTCTGGCGCTCCCCCTGCCGCAGGGGAGCCGACTGGCCGTGAAGCGTTTAACGCCTGTTGTCGAGCGAAAACTGATGTTAGTACGGCGCAAAAATCGTTCCCTCTCGGGGGCGGCGCAGGCTATATGGGAAGTGGTGCGTATCCAGGCACAGCGATTAACCGAGGCCCGCATACGCGACCCACTGTTTAACGCATCCGACGATTAAATATAGATATCGATCTGATGATCGTCTGTCGGGCTATTCACCCCTTCCACTTTACCCGGCGCTTGCTCCTGTTTCTTTTGCTCCTCTTCAGCCTGCTGGTGCTGCAGCGCGGCGAGCTGCGCCTGTAGCACGGTGATTTGGGTCTGAATGAGCTCCTGCTGCTTTTTCTTTTCATCTGCACTGCCGGAACTGTCCGCCAGCTCTTTTAACTGCTGAGTCAGCTGTTGGATCTTGTCGAGAATACGGCTGATTTGCGCAGCAATATCGTTCCCGCCAGAAGCCCCACTCCCGCCGCCGCTGGTTTGAATGGGTGGGGCTGAAGCCTGGATAGTCGTCATACTTTTTCCTCGCGTTATAAAACAGAGGTATCGGCACTGACGGGATTAGCTTGAGCAAAACTGCCATATCTGGCAGGACATTACATTGATACAAAAACAGTATTGATGGTGCCGGGAAAGTGTATTGGAGGTCACCCGCAGGCTCCGGATATAAGACTAAGGTCATGCGATCTATGCTATCGCGATCTTCATTCTCAAGGAGCCTCTATGACCCTCTCAAAAAACCCGTGGTATTGCGCCGATATTATCCGTGCGGCTAAGCCTGACTTCACGCCTCGCGTGGCGTTTATTCTCGGATCTGGCCTTGGCGCGCTCGCCGACCAGATTGATGATGCCGTTTCCCTGAGCTATGAAAAACTGCCGGGCTTCCCGGTGAGCACCGTCCACGGCCACGCAGGCGAGCTGGTGCTGGGGCATCTTGCCGGGGTGCCTGTTGCCTGTATGAAAGGGCGAGGGCACTTCTATGAGGGGCGCGGGATGACCATCATGACCGATGCGATCCGCACGTTCAAACTGCTGGGATGTGAGTTGCTGTTTAGCACCAATGCGGCAGGCTCATTGCGCCCGGAAGTTCTGCCGGGGAGCCTGGTTGCCCTGAGCGACCATATCAATACCATGCCTGGCACGCCGATGGTGGGGCTGAACGATGAGCGCTTTGGCGACCGTTTCTTCTCCCTGGCCAATGCTTACGACGCGGATTACCGTGCGATGCTGCAAACCGTGGCGGCGAAAGAGGGTTTCCCGCTGCATGAAGGGGTATTTGTCTCTTATCCGGGCCCGAACTTCGAGACGGCGGCAGAGATCCGCATGATGCAAATTATCGGCGGCGATGTGGTCGGCATGTCCGTGGTGCCGGAAGTGATTTCCGCACGCCACTGTGGCCTGAAGGTTGTAGCCGTTTCTGCAATTACCAACCTCGCCGAAGGTTTGGGCGAGGTAAAGCTGTCGCATGAGCAGACGCTCGCGGCGGCTGAGCTCTCACGCCAGAACTTCATCAATCTTATCTGCGGTTTTCTCCGCCATATTGCCTGAGTAAAACAATAAAGTGGCCCGTCAGGGCCACACTGCTATAAGGAATGGGCTATGAACATCACGACTCGCTTAAAGATGATGTCCTTTATGCAATATTTTATCTGGGGGAGTTGGCTGGTTACCCTCGGTGCTTACATGATCAACACCCTACACTTTACCGGCTCCGACGTGGGCATGGTCTACAGCTCCAAAGGCCTTGCCGCGATCGTTATGCCTTCGCTGGTGGGAATCATTGCCGACAAATGGCTACGGGCAGACCGCGCCTACGTCATTTGCCACCTCGTCTGTGCCGCCGCACTCTGTTACGCCGCGCAGGTGAATGAGCCCGGCCTGATGTTCTGGGTCATGCTGGTCAATGCGATGGCCTTTATGCCCACCATTGCGCTGTCGAATACGATCTCCTATTCCTGTCTTGAGCAGGCGGGTCTGGAGACGGTAAGCCATTTTCCGCGCGTGCGGGTGTATGGCACCGTGGGCTTTATTGCGGCAATGTGGGCCATAAGCCTGATGGGGGCGGAGCTAAGCAACGTGCAGCTTTATATTGCAGCTGGCGCGTCTCTGCTGCTGGCGCTCTATTCTTTGACGTTGCCGGCCATTCCCGTGGCGAAGCAGAAAACGTCCCAGTCTCTGGCCAGCAAGCTGGGCCTTAATGCCTTTGTTCTTTTTAAACAGCCTCGTATGGCGGTGTTCTTTTTGTTCGCGATGCTGCTGGGTGCTGTGCTGCAGATCACCAATACCTTCGGTAGCCCCTTCCTGCATGATTTTGCCCGTAATCCGGCGTATGCAGATAGCTTTATCGTCAGGTACCCGTCCATTTTGCTCTCCGTTTCGCAAATGTCAGAGGTGTTCTTCATTCTGACCATTCCGTACTTCCTCGGACGGTTTGGTATTAAAGCCGTGATGCTGATGAGCATGGTGGCCTGGATGCTCCGGTTTGGTCTGTTTGCCTTTGGCGACCCCTCCGCAACGGGCTTTGTGCTGCTCATGCTTTCCATGATTGTCTATGGCTGTGCATTCGACTTCTTCAATATTTCCGGCTCAGTGTTTGTCGAACAGGAGGTCAGCACCGATATTCGCGCCAGCGCACAGGGGCTGTTTATGACGACGGTTAACGGTATTGGGGCTTATTTCGGATCGGTATTGAGCGGTATGGCAGTTGATTATTTCTCGGTGGATGGGGTGAAAGACTGGCAGACGATTTGGCTGGTGTTTGCAGCCTATGCCCTGGTACTGGCCGTAGTGTTTTATTTCAGCTTTAACTACCACCACGCCAGTAAAAACAGCGAGATGCGCACAGTTGCGCACTAAATTTCCCCTCTCTGCGGTGAAAGGCTTTAAGGTAGGCGCTTAAGTGTTATCGCCAGGATATGTTTTGATGGAACGCGTCTATCGAACCGACCTCAAGCTGCTGCGCTATTTTCTGGCCGTGGCGGAGGAACTGCATTTTGGACGGGCTGCGGCCCGTCTCAATATGTCCCAGCCGCCATTAAGCCTGCACATTAAAGAGCTGGAAAGCCAGCTGGGCACGTTACTGTTTATTCGCCACTCGCGAAGCGTCGCGTTGACGCATGCGGGTAAAGTGCTGATGGAAGAGTCTCGTCGGCTGCTTGCCAGCGCAAATCAGGCTCTGGCGCGCGTCGAACAAATTGGCCGGGGTGAGGCAGGGCGTATTGAGCTGGGTATTGTCGGTACCGCCATGTGGAGTGAGGTGCGCACGGTTATGCGCACTTTTTTGAAAGAACATCCGAATGTTGATGTCGTTTTTCGCGAAAAGTCGCCGGTCATGCAGATGGCGCTGCTTGAGCGCCAGGAGCTGGATATTGGGATCTGGCGAATGGCAACGGAGCCCACCGCGGGGTTTACCAGCGTGCGGTTGCGCGAGGCGGCGTTTCTTGTGGCGATGCCGGAAGATCACCGGCTGATCAGGGAACCATCCGTTGCGCTTGCTGATTTACAGGACGAGTATTTCGTCACGATGCCGTCAGCACATTCTGACTGGGCATTTTTACATCGCGTCTGCCAGCAGGCCGGTTTTTCACCGATGATTGTACGCGAAGCCGTAGAGCCACAAACGGTACTGGCGATGATAAGCATGGGGATGGGGATTACGCTCGCTGCCGACAGTTACGCGCAAATGCAGTGGCCGGGCGTGGTGTTTCGCCCGCTAAAAGAGCGTATTCCGGCAGATTTGTATGTCGTGTATAACGAGAAACAGGTGACGCCGGCGGTGAAGACGTTGATTGAGACGTTGACGGCAGGAAAGTAGACAAACTGCAGATACGCAGATAGCAAAAAAGCGCCTTTAGGGCGCTTTTTTGCATTGGTGGGTCGTGCAGGATGACTCGCTTCGCTCGCCCTTCGGGCCGTCGCCGTAAACGACTCCGGTGCCTCACTGCGTTCGGCTCGAACCTGCTGCAGGTTCGAATCATCCATATCGCAGATAGCAAAAAAGCGCCTTTAGGGCGCTTTTTTACATTGGTGGGTCGTGCAGGATTCGAACCTGCGACCAATTGATTAAAAGTCAACTGCTCTACCAACTGAGCTAACGACCCGAAATGGTGGGCGATGACGGGCTCGAACCGCCGACCCCCTCCGTGTAAAGGAGATGCTCTACCAACTGAGCTAATCGCCCATTTCGGAACTACTGCGATAAGATGAGAATGGTGGGCGATGACGGGCTCGAACCGCCGACCCCCTCCGTGTAAAGGAGATGCTCTACCAACTGAGCTAATCGCCCAATCTCAACACTTATCTACACTGCGAGTCTACCGAAGTAGATGGTGGGTGATGACGGGCTCGAACCGCCGACCCCCTCCGTGTAAAGGAGATGCTCTACCAACTGAGCTAATCACCCCCGCTGTGTGGAGTCGCATTATAGGGAGAGTTGAAAATGAGTCAACGCATTTTCTAAAGTTTTTATTCGTTCGTCGTAAAATTAAACAAAACGATCGCAAAACGGGCGGTGGCGCATGATTTCTAAACAAAAACAGCAAACTCGCTCATGATAAAGGGATGAACATTGAGGAATCCCCCCACAGTGATAGAATATTGCCCATTGTTTTTTCCCCGGGATTTGCCGATTGCCGGCATCTTTATAACGTAAGGCCATTTCATGAAAATCAAAACTCGCTTCGCGCCGAGCCCGACAGGCTATCTGCACGTCGGTGGTGCTCGTACTGCTCTCTATTCCTGGCTTTTTGCACGCCACAACAAAGGTGAGTTCGTGCTGCGTATTGAAGACACCGATCTTGAGCGCTCCACGCCGGAAGCAATTGAAGCCATTATGGATGGGATGAACTGGCTGAACCTGGAGTGGGATGAAGGCCCGTATTTCCAGACCAAACGTTTTGACCGCTATAACGCAGTTATTGATGAGATGCTGGTCGCGGGCACGGCGTATAAATGCTACTGCTCCAAAGAGCGTCTGGATGCGCTGCGTGAAGAGCAGATGGCAAACGGTGAAAAGCCGCGTTATGACGGCCGCTGCCGCCATGACCATAGCGAGCATGCTGCTGATGAACCGTGCGTGGTGCGTTTTGCTAACCCGCAGGATGGCTCGGTGATCTTTGACGACCAGATCCGTGGCCCGATCGAATTCAGCAACCAGGAGCTGGACGATCTGATCATCCGCCGCACCGATGGTTCCCCAACCTATAACTTCTGCGTTGTGGTTGACGACTGGGATATGGAAATTACCCACGTTGTCCGTGGTGAAGACCATATCAACAACACGCCGCGCCAGATCAACATTCTGAAAGCGCTGAACGCCCCTGTGCCTGTCTATGCACACGTTTCCATGATCAACGGCGACGACGGGAAAAAACTGTCTAAACGTCACGGCGCGGTCAGCGTTATGCAGTATCGCGATGACGGTTATCTGCCGGAAGCGCTGCTGAACTATCTGGTGCGTCTGGGCTGGGCCCACGGCGACCAGGAGATCTTCAGCCGCGAAGAGATGATCGAACTCTTTTCTCTGAGCTCAGTGAGCAAATCAGCGAGCGCATTTAATACCGATAAGCTGCAGTGGCTGAACCATCATTACATCAATACCATGCCGCCGGAATACGTGGCGACTTACCTGCAGTGGCACATTGAGCAGGCAAATATTGATACCCGTACAGGCCCTGAACTGGCGGACCTGGTGAAACTGCTCGGCGAGCGCTGCAAAACGCTGAAAGAAATGGCTGAAAGCTGCCGCTACTTCTATGAAGAGTTTGATGAGTTTGACGCGGATGCGGCGAAGAAACACCTCCGCCCGGTTGCGCGTCAGCCGCTGGAAGTGGTGCGAGACAAGCTGACTGCGATCGCTGACTGGACCGCAGAGAACGTGCATCACGCTATTCAGGCGACGGCGGACGAGCTGGAAGTTGGTATGGGTAAAGTCGGTATGCCGCTGCGTGTTGCGGTGACCGGTGCGGGCCAGTCCCCGGCACTGGATGTGACCGTGCATGCAATTGGTAAATCACGCAGCGTGGCGCGTATTAACAAAGCGCTGGACTTTATTGCGGCACGTGAAAACCAGCAGTAATCACATTTTAGTCTGGCAGAACGGCAGGGGGACCTGCCGTTTTTTTATGCCGTATATTCAGCCAGATTCAGATGGGTAAGAAAGCCGCGTAACCCTTCGCGCTTCAGGAATGCATCCAGACGTTCCTGTTCAGACGGCGTCAGGTTTTC